>JBEGVM010000040.1:0-9796 GCA_041178365.1 Gemmatimonadota bacterium
GGGAGCGTCCCGCTCGGGCGGGTGAAGTTGTTGCGCGATGCCTTGGACACCTTGGAGACCGATCTCGCGCATGGGATCGCCTGGGTGAGTATCCGCGACGGGTTGCTCGAGGCGCATGGCGCGACGAGCGAGGATCTGGATGGGATCGTCGAGCATCCGCGATCGATCGCTGGGGTGCGGTTGGCGCTCCTTTTTCGTGAGCTCCCGACGGGGCAGGTCAAGGTCTCCTTCCGGAGCATGGCAGGGGTGAATGTGCATGCGCTCGCCGCGCAGTTCGGTGGGGGTGGGCATGCGCGGGCCTCCGGGGCGCTGATCGGGGGGTCGCTGGCGGACGTGCGGGAAAAGGTCGTGGCCGCCGCGCGCCGCGGGCTCGAGACTGGCGCCCTCGCGGACGGGTGACCAGAATGCGAGCATGGAGCCGACGCGCGGGGTTCACCCTCATCGAGGTGCTGGTGGTCGTGGTGATCCTCGGGATCCTGGTGACGGTCTCGGGCGGCTCCATCGGCAAGCAGATCGCCCGCGATCGGGTGCTTCGGGCGAGCACCGTCGTGGAGGGAATGCTGGTGGAGGCGACCCAGCTCGCGGTGCGTCAACGGGTGCCGATGCGCATCCAACTCAGTGGCAATGTGTTGCAGATCGTCCAGCGATCATCTGGAACTGCCGTGAAGTCGCGCGGTTTCGGACTGGGATCCGACCTCGAGGCGACGCTCGCGCTGAACCCGGCGACTGGCGTCACGATCTTCCCCAATGGGCGCGCCGACCGCGCTCTCGATGTGACCGTCGCGGGGAATGGGGTGCAGTTCGTGGTTCGTCGGACCGCGACAGGTATCGTGAGGCGCCAGTGACGGTGGGACGTGCTCGTGCGCGCCGCGGGATCTCCCTCGTCGAGATCATGGTGGCGGTCACCTTGCTCGGGATCTTGGTGACGGCGCATACCCTGGTCACGATGAACTACGCGGTCCAGACCCGAAACGTCGGGCTCGGCGTCGACCGCTCCGCCGCCCTCTCCACCGCCGTGGACCTCTACGCCACGCGGCCCTTTGCCAGCATCGCGGCAGACACCATCGGCGGGGGATGCACGCGGATCACCACGATGACGAAATTCCTGCACGATCGGTGCATCGCCATCACCGAGCCGACGCAATCGATCACGCGGGTGCGGATCATCATCCGGCCCGTCGACACCGCGCTCCGCCCCGACACGGTGTATGTCGATCGCAGTCTCCCGGAGCCAGGGTCCCTCTTCTCATGAGCCGACGCGGCTTCACCCTGGTCGAGTTGCTCGTCACGATGCTGCTGGCGGCGGTGGTCGGGCTGGGGGTCACGCGGCTCCTGATCTCCCAGACCCAGTTCTTCGCCGGGTCCACGGGGCGGCGCGACGCGCGCGCGGTCGCCCGCAATGCCGTCAACATCGTGCGTGATGAGATGCGGATGATCGAGCCCCGAGGGATCGTCTCGGCCTCGGCGACCCAGCTCGTCGTGCGGGTCCCCTATGCGATGGGGCTCTACTGCACGGGAACGACGGCGACCTTCGCTCCGGTCGATTCCCTGATCTGGGCCTCGGCCACCTACGCCGGCTTCGCCACACGCGATACCGCGCTGAACGCCCCGTACACCTACGTGGACAACACCACGGTGCCGACGGCGGGGAGTGTGACGACCTGCACCAGTAGTCCTGCCGGAATCACTCCGCTGACCAATGGGAGAACGCTCAGCATCTCGGGCCTTCCGACGCTCGTGGCCGGCTCCCCAGTCTTCCTCTTTCAACGCGTCACCTATGAGCTCGCGGCCAGCACCCTCATCCCCGGCCGCACTGCGCTCTGGCGGCGGGTCACTGGGGGGGTCAGCGAGGAGATCGCGGTTCCGTTCGAGAATACCGCGATCTTCCGCTTCTTCGTCTCCGGGGCGACGACCGCGCAGGATAACGTCCCCACCGTGCTCAGTTCGATCACGGGGATCGAGATCGTCCTCGTGGGGGAGAGTGAGCGGTCGGCATCGAATCGGCAGGGGACCCCGGAACAGGCGGCGGTGCGGCTCGCGATCTTTTTCCGGAATGCGGTGCTCTAGCATGCGATCCAGCGCGCGCCGGCCCGTGGGATTCGCCCTCCCGATGGTCATTCTCACCATGTTCGTCCTCGTGGGGGCGATCGCCGCAGGATTCGCGATGATCTCGAGTGAACGCTCCTCGGATGACTCCTCGATGCAGGCGCAGTCGGCCGCCGCGCTCGCGGAGACGGGGCTGCAGCAGGGGCTGCGGAATCGGCTGGCCCTCGGCTTACCGGCGGTGCCTCCGACCGCAGGGGATTCGGTGCGCGTCACGTTGGATGGGGGGTATGCCGATGTGGTCACACGTCTGATGCGCCCCGGGGTCCTCGGCACGGGGGTTCGCGCGCTCTACTTCGTTCGGAGTCGTGGGGTCCGAACGAGGCGGTTCTTCCCCGGCGGGGGGGACGCCGTCTCGATGGCCTCCGCCTTCGCCGCCTTTCTCCCGATGACCATGACGATCCCGGCGGCGGTCACCTCGCTAAATGGGATCAACGTCGCCGGTGGCGGCAATGGGTATATCAGCGGGGTCGATGCCTGCTCGGGTACCAGCACGGCGGCGGTCGCCGTCCCTGATATCCCAGGCTATGATCAAACGTCCGTCGTGAAGGCCGACTTCCTCCGCGGCACGCCGACGATCGCGGACATCGGGAGCGACCCCGAGGATGCCGCCACCGGGATCCCGTTCGATTGGGAGGATATCGTCTATCGAGGGGCAATCTCCGCCACCCTGACCGTCCCGGCCGGTGGGACCCCCTCCGTCTGGCCCACCACGGCGGCGATGGCGTCTTTCCCCACCGTGGTCGTGCGTAACGGACCGACCGGAGGAGCGGCGTTGCAGGTCGGGAAGACGCATAGCGGCAAGGGTATGCTTGTCATCTTCGGTGACCTCACGATCAATGGCAACTTCACCTGGGAAGGGGTGATTCTCGTGGGCGGCCGACTCACCCTCAATGGGACGCCCCAGATCGATGGGGCGATCTCCACGGGGCTGAATGCGAAGCTTGACCTCCCAATCGCACCGAACCTTTTCGAGAACGCGGACGACCTCAACGGCGCGAGCATCTTTCAATACAATTCGTGCGGCGTCCAATCGGCGCTGACCTCCCTCGGTGCCCTCCGCGCCTATCAAAACACCTGGGCCAATAACTTCCCCGCCTACTAGGATTCAGGGATGTCGGAGACCCTTCAATCCCGCCTCGCCAAGGCCCTTGCCCCGATTGCGAACCCCCGCACGGGAGCCTCGCTGTATCAGACCCAGCAGGTGCGCGACATCGCCGCCACCCGCGATGGGAAGGTCCGCGTCACCCTGCTCCTGGAAGCGCAGGACGATCCCACCCTCGCCCGACAGGTCCGGCAGACGTTGGAGCGCGTGGAGGGGGTGACCGAGGTCCGCGTCGACGTGAAGGACGCCGCGCAATTCGGGTTCTCGAGTGCCCCATCCACCGGCGCCGCGGCGCCCACGGTGTCTGCGCCCCGTGCGGGGCGCGCGCTCCCGATCGCCGAGGCCCCCGCGGCCCCCAAGGCCCCCGCGGTTCCGACCCCGGTCACCTACCCGAACCTCGGTCGCGTCATCGCCGTCTCCTCCGGGAAGGGCGGGGTCGGCAAGTCGACCGTCTGCACCAACCTCGCCGTCGCCCTCGCCCAGGCTGGCTACCGCGTCGGGATCATGGACGCGGATATCTACGGCCCCAACATCCCCCGCATGATGGGGGTCGACGAGGCCCCACCGGTCAAGGACGAGAAGATCCAGCCCCTGGAGGCCCACGGGGTCAAGATCATCTCCCTCGGCTTCCTGATCGAGCGTGACCAACCCGCCATCTGGCGCGGTCCTATCGTGATGAAGATCATCACCCAGTTCCTGCGGGACGTCGCGTGGGGGGAGCTCGACATCCTGTTGGTCGATATGCCGCCGGGCACCGGTGACGCGCAGCTCTCCCTAGTGCAGGCGACGAGCGTGGCCGGCGCAGTGATCGTCACCACCCCGCAGGAGGTCGCCGTCGGTGATGCCCTCCGCGGGGCGATGATGTTCCGACGCGTCGGCGTCCCCGTGCTCGGGATCGTCGAGAACATGTCGTACTTCGAGTCCCCGGAGACGGGGAAGCCGATGGCGATCTTCGGCTCGGGGGGTGGGGAGCGGCTCGCGAAGGAGTTGCAGGTCCCGCTCCTCGGACAGATCCCGCTCTATCCCCCAGTGCTCGAGGGGGGGGACCATGGGGCGCCGATCGTGGTCTCGCAGCCGCAGAGTCACGCGGCGCAGAAGCTCACGGCGGTGGGGACGGCGATCGCGCTTCAACTTGGATTGCAGGCGCACCACGCGTGAGCATGCGGGGGCGGGGAATCCGGCGGTGGCGCGCAGGGTTCACCCTGCTCGAGTTGCTGGTCATTCTCACCCTGATCGGCATCATCACGAGAGTGACCCTCCCGAAGCTACGTACGGCGTCTGCGGTCTACGACTTTGACCGTGCCTTTCGACAGTTCGCCGCCGATCTCCAGCGGGCCCAATCGGAAGCGTGGCGCCGCAATCGCAATGTGACTTTCACGAGAATGAGCAGCACGCAGTACAAGGCCTCGATCTTCTCTGGGACCGCCGAGACCGTCCTCTTCCAGCGAGCGATGGATGGTGGGAGTGCCTTTTCCTCGACCGGATGGGGGCCAATTATCTTCCGCGCCTTCGGTCCCCCACAGGCCCCCCTCGGGACCGCGTTGCCTGCCGCCGGCCTCTCGGTTCAGGTGCAGAACACCAGTCTCTCCGCGTCATCGACACGGACCATTCGCCTTACGGTCGGCGGAGCGGTAGTCCTCATCCAATGACGCGATCGGTGCCACCCAGTCGGCGTGTTGGCTTCACCCTGGTGGAGCTACTGGTCGCGATCACCGTCTTCAGCATCGCTATCCTCGCGCTGGCGGGGACGATGGTCCCCATCATCCGCCTGCAGGCGACCGCCGAGCGACGGGTCGAGATGACCAATCTCGCAAGTGACAAGCTCGCGGAGGCGCAGGCGAGCGCTCTCGCGGGCCTCACCCCCACGCTCGGGGGGAGTCTGACGGTCGGGGAGTCGGGTTTCTCGGGGAGCGTCACCGGTCTCTCCGGGCGCAGTTACTTACGACGGTGGACCATCGAAGCCGGCCCGCTCTCGAACACCTTCCGGATCACCGTGCGGGTGATCCTGCTGAGTGAGAACATCACAGTGGACCTGAGTACGATGGTGGTGGTCTGATGCGCGCTCGATCCACGCCTCGGTGGGGAGCCCTCGGCTTCACCCTCGTCGAGCTCCTGATCACCCTCACGATCTTCGGCCTCGTGCTCGCCGCCGTCGGACGGCTCCTGGTGTCGGCGCAGCGCGCCTATGTGACCCAGCGAGAAGCGAGTGCGGTGCTCGGGCCATTGCGGCAGGCCGAGGCGACCCTCTCCCGGTTGCTACGAGCTGCGGGGGCGAACCCCAACTCGGTCACCTCCGTCGCCTCAGGCCGCCTCCTGCCTGGCATCTACACCCTCACCAGTCCAGCGGGAGGATTTCGGATCGTCTCCGATTTCAATCCGGCGAATGGCAGCTTCGACGACGAGTTCGAGGATGTCCGGACCTGGGTCGCGAACGACACCCTCTGGGTGAGCTGGCGCAACCAGGGGGGGACGGCCGCCGCGGCCCAGCCAGTCGCGGCGCCGGTGACGAGTGTGACATATTCGTTCGTGAACGCGGCGAATGCGTCCGTGACTCCCACGGCGACCACCCCCGTGGCCGCGTCTCTGGTACAGGTCACGATCAGCGCCCCCCGCCGCGTCGGGAACGCCACCACCACGGTCAGGAGGCAAGTATGGATCGCGTTGCTCAATCGGTGAGGCGCAGACCCTCGCCGCGACCTGGGGTCGCGCTCGTGACGGTCCTGCTGGTCATGGTCATCATGGTGGCGATCCCCGCAGCGCTCTTCGCCGTCGTCGGGGCCCAGGCCCGGGCCGAGAGCGATCGCGCGGATCTCCGTCGGGCGGAGCTGCTCGCCCAGGCGGGCGTGGCCCACGCGACCTCCCTCATGCGTGGGGTCGTGCCGGGGGTGAGTCCTACCTTCTTGCTCTTGGGCTCCGACGGCGCCGCCGGGGGGAACAACGATGGCCTCCTGATCGGTCATCCTGGGCTCACCACCGGCAACCAGATCCCGAGCACGGGCGTCGAGCTCCCGGGGATGGGACGCTATTACGTCCGCATCATCGAAGACGAGCCGAACGTCGCCGCAGATGTGCTCGCGGGGACACGGATCGGCGGGAATGACATCTGGGCCGACGGGGGGACCAATGTGGCGAATTACGCCTCCGCGCCCGTGGAGAACAACGACCGACTCCTGATGCAGTGCCTCGGCGTCACCCGGGACGGCTCGCGGGCGGTGGTGAACATCCGGCTTCGTCGCGACCCCGCCCCAGGTCTCACCATCGGTGGTCCACTCGACGTCCTCGCGCGCGTGAACGTGACCGGTGCCTGCGGGGATATCCATGCGAATGGGATCATCCGCGACACCCGAGGGAACGCGAACTGGGGGTCGAGCGCCAACTATCCCTCAGCGACCATCTGGTCCTCCACCTCGACGATCCCGAGCTATTTCCTCGGCACCAAATTGCAGAACCAGCCCGCCCGAGGGATGCCGAGCATCGAGAGCCCGATCTCCCTCTGTCCCGCGACCAATCGGGTGATCTACGATGCGATGTCCCGGACCGACCGGACGCAGACCGTCGACCTCGACGCGATCGCGGACGGGACCACGATCTGCGTATACGGCAACGTGATCGCGACCTGCAAGGTCAAGTGCCAGAACCCACCACCCAGGAAGAGCAGTCCGGCGACGCCGCGGGTCCTCTCGATCGTCGCGAGTGGATCGATCCGGGTACTCTTGGAGGGCGCCGGGTGGATGACCCCGGCGCACCCCGCTGGCTATCAGTTCTTGGCCGGGGGGGATCTCGATCTCACCGAGTCCGGGACCCACTCCCTCACCCTGGGGGGCGGGGGATCCACCTTCTGCAAGTCCCAGCTCCGTCTGGACACGAGCATCTCATCCGACGGGCAGATGGTCTGTCAGGATAGCAACAATCCTTCCACTGGGCCGACGTCCTCTGGTGGGTCGGTCAACTTCCGAGTGTCTGGTGCCTATCAGGGCGACTTCATCACCACCAGCACGATCGGGAAGAGCACGACCATCTCGTTCAACTGCGGAGGGACCCTCGCGAACCTGATGCAGGTCATCGCGAGCTATCCAAGCATCGGCAGGTGAGGCTCCGTCACCCCGGTCAGTCGGCGGATCGTCAGACGCGCGGTGCCTGCGTGCGCCCCGCGCGGGAGAGTACCGCCGCCCCGAACCCCGCCGTCGCCGCCACCCAGACCACGCCCACGGCGAGCGCAATCAGGCCACCCCCCCAACTCGGGAGGAGCGCCGCGAGGGCGAAGGGAAGGAGCAACACTACCGTCCCGATCGCGAGGCTCCGCATCACGGCGGGGCGATCGGCGCCATCCCGCCCCGTGAGTCCGCGCCCTACGAGCGTCGCTGTGGCGAACCACCCGAGCGCGCCGAGCACGCCATAGAGGATCGGGAGCGCCACCACCGCGAAGGGAATCAGGAGGATGCCAAGCAGCGTGATCACCAGCGTGAGGATCACGAGCAGGAGGATCGGGACGAAGCCGAGCTCCAGGATCAGTCCCGCCGCGAAGGCGCGGCCGACGCCGGCCTCGAGGCGGCGCGCGATCGTGTCGATCCGCTGTGGGATCACCGCCGCGACGATCACACCGGTCACGCTCAGCATCGCCATCGCCACGAAGACCGCGAAGAGGGCGCCGGGGATGCTGTGGGGCTTTCGCGCCTGATCCCGTCCTGACGAGGGGATGACCTCCGCGTCGCCCTCATCCTCATCCCCGTTGCGCCACGTCCCGCGTCCGCTAGTGACGATGTTGCCCCCCACCTCGCCGCCCCGGACCCGCACCCGCCCACCAACGGCGACGGCATCGCCCTGCACATACGCGCCATCATGTACGGTGAGATCCCCGAAGAGCGAGACGGCGTCCCCAAGCACGACGCCGCGGATGTCGGTGTCCCCGAAGAAGTTCACGAAATCCCCGCGGACGGTATCCCCCGCGGCGACCCGATTCTTGCCCCATTCGATTCGCTCGGCCCGCGTGGAATCCGCCTCCGTGGCGACGCGGATCGTGATGTTCCCGTCGATCACGCGGCGGCTCGAGTCGGTGGCACCTCGGCGGGTGGTGTCCTGCGCCTGACTCGGCGCCGGGACGAGCGCGCCACAAAGGACGAGAAGAGAGAGGAGGCGTCGAATCATCATGGGAGGATTACCGAGAGGAGGGCGCGGCGCCCCGAGCGAGGCGGCCGAGGGTGGCGATGGCGAGCAGGGCACCGGTGGCGCCGAGGAGGAGCAGGGTCGAGAGCGTCGTCGCCGAGGGGACGAAGGCCCCCGAGCTGAGCAGTCGGGTCAGGATGGGCTCCCACGCCGTCCCGAGATCGAAGGAGCCGAGCCCGACCGCGAGCTTCGCGAGCCCATGGACGCTGCCGACGAGAACCCGCAGGAGCTCATCTCCGAATCCGATGAGCAGGGCCGCGGCCAGAGCGAGATCGAGGGTGAGCACCCCGAGCAGGGCCCGCCACGGGATCCGGACCCGCGCCGGCGCGACCGCGGCGGCGGGCAACCGCACCTGCGCCATCACCCGGTCGGCGAACCCCGTCGTCGGGGCCTCGCGAGGGAGGGCGCGGAGCAGCGCTTCGAGCTCGGCGTCGGAGAGGGGGCGGTCAGGGCGCATAGGGGCTATCTCGGCGTACGGATGGGAAGGTCACGGGGTTTCATGCGAGCCCCTGCAGGAGCCCTTGGAGCTCCTGCTTGGCGCGGTGGAGATGGGTCTTCACGGTGCCGATCGGGAGGTCGAGCGCGACGGCGATCTCCTCGTACGACTGGTCCTCGATGAAACGCAGCTGGACGCAGGCCCGGTAGGCCGGGCGCAACTGGGCGATCGCGGCGGCGATCGTCTCGCCGAGCTCGCTCGCCTCCAGCGCGTCCAGCGGGGAGGGGCCACCATCCGCGACCTGGATCGCTCCCTCGGCGGCGGCCTCGAGGCTCGCCGCGCCGCGGTCCCCATCGAGCGAGATGGTGTCTGGGGTGCGCCGCCGGAGGTGATCGATCGCGGCGTTGTTGGCGATCCGGAAGAGCCAGCTCGAGAACTTCAGCTCGGTCCGATAGGTGTCGAGCCGGTTGAGCGCTCGCACGAAGGTGTCCTGCGCCAGCTCCTCGGCCACCTCGCGGTCCCCGACCATCCGGAGGACGAGGGCGAAGACCGGCCGCTCGTACCGTGAGAGGAGCGCGCGCGCCCCCGCGTCCCGCCCCGCGAGGGCGAGGCGGACGAGGTCGACATCGGTGAGCTCGGAGAGGTCGGCGTGCACCGCAGGGGGCGAGGGGAAGGACCAGAGGTAGACAGCTCTCGTACGATACGGAGCGCACCCGGGTTTCGCGCTAGGGCGCAGGTGGCGAACTTTCACCGATGTCCGCCACCATCGATCTCGAGCGCCACGAAGCGGAGGCCGCCGCGGCCAATGCGACCGCGGAGGGGAAGCGCGTCTACGTGCGCCGGATGTTCTCGGAGATCGCGCCGAGCTACGACCTGCTCAACCGGCTCCTCTCCCTCGGGATCGATCGCCGGTGGCGCACGGTGGCACTTCGCCGTCTCGGGTGGGATCGTTCGCCGTCGGGGACCTATCTCGATCTCTGTGCGGGGAC
>JBEGVM010000041.1:0-24952 GCA_041178365.1 Gemmatimonadota bacterium
GGATCCGGGGCACCCGCGGCGTTCAGGAATTCGATCGTGAACCCCGTCGCCGTGCCCGCCGGGATCGTCAATGTGCCGGTCACCGTACCAGAGGCGTTCACGGTGGCGGTGGCCCCTGACGTGAGCGTGATACGCATGGAGACGACCTCTGGCTCCGCCTCTTCCGGGCCGGTGTTGTCCTTGCAGGCTGCGAGGCCGAGGACGAGGGTGCTGGCCGCAAAGAGCTGGCGGAAACGGGGAGTCGAGAGAAGATGACGCATGGGGAAGACCTTAGAAAGATGAAAGATGAGAGATGAGAGCACTAGAATTGCACACGATAGAGCAGCACCACATTCCGCCCCGCATCGGGGATGAAGAGCTTGGTGCGCGAGAGATGATCTCGGATCTCCGTATCGAAGAGATTGTCGACCCGCAGGGTGATGCCATGGAGCTGGCCGCCCACCAGGAAGCGCCGACCGACGAAGAGATCGGCCGCCGCATAGCTGGCGGTCTCGGTCTCGAAGTCACCTAACCGATCCTGTCGCGCGGCGGCACGCACCCCAGCACCGGCGGACCAGCGGGCCGTCTCATGCCGGATCCCGAGTCGCCCATTGAGCGGGGGGATCAGCGGGAGATTCGAGGACGCGATCCGATCGGGCTCCCCATTCAGACCAGGGATCGTATCGCGTGACCCGGTGACCGTGCCGCGCACGTAGTTCACGGTCCCCTCGAGCACGATATGGTCACGAAGGGTCCACTCGAACTCCCCTTCCGCGCCGGTGAGACGGGCGTCCTCGTTGACGAACTGGAACTTCCACCGCTCGCCCTGCCGACCCAGCTCGCCTTGGTTCCGCGGGAAGACATACCCCGCCATCTGGTTCACATACACCGCCGCCTCGGCCCGCACCCGGTCGCGCTCGATGCGTCCGAAGAGCTCCGCCCCGAGCCCCGTCTCCTGCCGGAGGCGCGGATTCCCGACGTCATAGGAATACGCCGCGAGATGCGGTCCATCGGAGTAGAGCTCATTGAAATCAGGCGTCCGATAGGCGCGGCTGAGGCTCGCCCCAAATCGCACGCCGTTCTCGAACCGGTAGAGCGCGCCGAGGGACGCCGAGAGGGATCCGAAGGTCCGGGCGACCGTCGGGACATCGACCCCGTTGACGAAGATCGTGCTCGTCTCGAGCGGGGTGAATCGCGCGTGATCGTACCGCGCACCGAGCTGGACACGCAGGGGCCCCGTGCCCAGCTCCTCGACGGCAAAGAGCGCCATCGACCAATCGGCGGTCGACGGAGTGCGCAACGCCCCCGCCGTAGCGACATCCCGGTATTGCGCGCGCACCCCGATCGCCCCGGAGCTGATCGCACCGATGGGCCGATGCCGCGCGATGACCTCCCCGACGCTCATACGCTGCTGGAAACGGGTCGCGACCTCCCCACCCCCCTCGATCTCATCATGCAGATAGTCGGTGAAGGTCACGGTGGCTCGGATGCTCTCGAACCCTCGGCCCTTGGGGTGCCAATCGGTCTCGCCGCGCAGACTGTGGCGACGCATCGCGATGTCGACCCCGCCCTCGTGCGCCCCGACGAACCCACCCGGGATCCCGTAGTCATTCCCGAGGAAGCGATAGGAGAATCCGGCATAGCCCCAGTCCCGCACCACGGAGGCACCGACGCTCCCACTCGCGAACGCGGACTCGGTGTTGCGCATCACCCCGACCGGCGTCCGGAGATCCCCGGCGCGACGCAACGAACCTTCCCCCCGCACGGTGAGCCCCGCCACCGGCGCTTCCATCCACCCGCCGAGGGTCGTCCCGCCATTCGCGGAGCTCCCCTGCGCACTCATCGTGCCGTGCGCATGCTCGGCGGCGGTGGTCGGGACCTCATGCCGGATGAGATTGACCACCCCGCCGAGGGCACTCGAGCCATAGAGGAGCGACATCGGCCCCCGGACCACCTCGATCCGCTGTGCGGTCAGTGGATCGATCGCCACCGCATGATCCATGGATGTCGAGGAGAGATCGCCGGTGCGCTGGCCATCCTCCAGGATCACGACGCGATCCCCGCTCATCCCGCGGATGACCGGCCGCGCCGTGGCCTGCCCCATCTGCGCCAAGGTGACGCCGGGGATCCCCACCAACGTCGCCGCGAGGGTCCCGTCGAGGCGGCGATCCAGTCGTGCGTCGCTCAACACGCTCGTCGACGTGATCGCGTCACTCGACCCACGCTCGGAGATCTGTCCGGTGATCACGGTCGCCGCCACCTGCATCGGCTGCTCGCGCAACGTGATGCGCAGCGTCACTGGTGTGTCGCTGACGACGAGCGAGAGATCCGCCGCACGATACCCGATGCGCTGGACCACAAGACGATACGTCCCCGCAGGGACCGCGCCGATGAGGAACGATCCATCCTCGTGCGTCCGCCCTTCGCGGTGCAACTCGATGATGCGCACCACGGCACCGGGCAACGGCGCCCCGGTGACCGAGTCCCGGACGGTCCCGGTGACGGCCACGGTACGCGTGCCCTGGGCGAACAGCACGCCAGGCATGAACCAACAGACCGCCACGACGGCGGCACGAAACGCCCGCATACGGCGTCTCCTGAGATGAGAAGGTGTGGATGAGGGCCGCACGGTGGGCGGCCGGCGATCAGGGTGCGCGTCGCGCGCGCACCGGGGGCGTCACGCCAGCGGCGGACCGCGACCTGGCGGAAGCGCGCGCGCCGCGCCGACGGGGGGCGCCTCGTCCCACGCGGCCGGCACCGAGACGATCCGGCGCCACTCGACCCCACCCTCCACCTCGGCAGCGCCGCTGGAGCTTGGCGCCCCGGTGACCGCCGCCAGATGACACCCCAACTCGGAGTGCGCCGGTGGACAATGCGTCCCGCGGTCATCCTCCATGTGCGCTACGACCTCGGCGCCATGCCCTGCGAGGGCGTCGGCGATCGGCGTCAGCGCACCCGCCGCTGTCTGACTCAGAAGCCAGGCCAGCGTGCACGCACGACCCAGCCGCGACCGAAGGAGGCGCGTCAGGAAGCCGGAGGGATGGGGGAGCGAGGAACGCATCGAGGGAAAGGAGTAATGTCAGGTGCCGAGGCGCGCTAGGGGGGGAGACGCGCCGTGACCAGTCGATCGCGGCTAGATTGCCTCTTACCTATGAAACGCCAGGACGCGCTCGACTACCATGCGAAGGGCCGCCCAGGGAAGATCGCGGTCGTTCCCACCAAGCCGCTCGCGAACCAGCGCGACCTCGCGCTGGCCTACTCCCCGGGAGTCGCGGAGCCCTGCCTCGAGATCAAGGCGAACCCCGACGACGCCTATACCTACACCGCGAAGGGCAACTTGGTTGCGGTGGTCACCAATGGCACCGCGGTCCTTGGCCTCGGGAACATCGGCGCGCTCGCCGGCAAGCCGGTGATGGAGGGCAAGGGAAACCTCTTCAAGCAGTTCGCCGACCTCGACGTCTTCGACCTCGAAGTCGGCTCCGAGGACCCGCAAGATGTGATCCGCTTCTGCCAGCTCCTGGAGCCCACCGTCGGCGGGATCAACCTCGAGGATATCCGGGCCCCCGACTGCTTCCTCATCGAGGAGACGCTCCGGAAGACGATGAAGATCCCCGTCTTCCACGACGATCAGCATGGGACGGCGATCATCTCCGGGGCCGCGCTGCTCAACGCCCTTGAGGTCGTCGGGAAGTCGATCGAGCAGGTCCGCATCGTCTTCTCTGGTGCCGGGGCCGCCGCGATCTCCACCGCTGAGCACTACGTGCGCCTCGGCGTCAAACGCGAACACATCGTGATGTGCGACCGCCACGGGGTCATCCATCCTGAGCGGGTGGAGGACATGGACCCCTACAAGGCTCGGTTTGCCTCCACCACCTCGGCTCGCACCATCGCCGAGGCGCTGGTCGGTGCCGATGTCTTCGTCGGCCTCTCGGTGGCGGGCGCCGTCTCTGGAGCGATGGTCGCGCGGATGGCGAAGGCCCCGATCATCTTCGCGCTGGCGAACCCGGTGCCGGAGATCCTCCCGCACGAGGTGCGTGCCGTGCGCGACGATGCCATCATCGCGACGGGCCGCTCCGATTATCCCAATCAGGTCAACAACGTCCTCGGCTTCCCGTTCATCTTCCGCGGGGCGCTCGATGCGCGCGCGACCGAGATCAATGAGGAGATGAAGATGGCCGCGACGCGGGCACTCGCGGCACTCGCCAAGGAGGATGTCCCCGAGAGCCTCGCCGCCCTCTACGGGCTCCGCCATGTGAAGTTCGGTCCCACCTACCTGATCCCCTTCCCCTTCGATCCGCGCGCCCTCCTCCGCGTGGCCCCCGCCGTCGCCTGGGCTGCCGTCGCCAGTGGCGTCGCGCGGGAGATGATCGACCTCGACGAGTACCGCAATCAACTCGAGGCCCGCCTCGGCCGCGCTCGCGGGATCATGCGCGGGATCATGGCGCGCGCGCAGCAGGATCCGCGACGCGTCGTCCTCCCCGAGGGAGAGGATCCCAAGGTGCTTCGCGCGGCGCAGCAGATCGTCGATGAGGCGATCGCCCAGCCGATCCTCCTCGGTCGCACCGACCGCATCCGACGCCTGGCCGAGGAACTGGGGGTCCGCCTCGATGGCATCACCCTCATCGAACCGGGGACCGCCACGCAGCGCGATCGCTACGCCCAACTCCTCTGGGAGCGCCGTCAGCGGAAAGGCCTCTCGCTCGCCGAGGCGCACCAGCGCATCGGACGCCCGACGACCTTCGGGGCGATGATGGTGGCCAGCGGGGATGCTGACGCGCTCGTCGGCGGGGTCGGCAAACACTACCCCGAGACCATCCGGCCGGCACTCGAGGTGATCGGGACGCACCCCGACGTACGCTTGGCCGCCGGGTTCTATCTGCTCGTGTTCGAGAAGCATGTCGTCTTCTTCGGCGACACCACGGTGAATATCGATCCGACCGCGGAGCAGCTCGCGCTGATCGGTGCGGCCGCCGCACGCCTTGCGCGCGTCTTCGGGATCACCCCGCGAATCGCGATGCTCTCCTTCTCGAACTTCGGCTCCGTGAAGCACCCCGAGGCGCAGAAGATGGCGGAGGCGGTGCAGCTCCTCCGTGCGCGGGAGCCTGCGCTGATCGTCGACGGCGAGATGCAGGCCGATACCGCCTTCAGCGAGCAGGTCCTCGCCGACCGCTACCCCTTCTCGAGCCTCCGCGAGGCGGCCAACGTCCTGATCTTCCCGAACCTCAGCGCGGGGAACATCGCGTATAAGCTCCTCTCCCAGCTGGGCGGGGCGACCGCCATCGGGCCGATCCTCGTCGGGATGCAGCACCCTGTACACGTGTTGGATCAAGGGGTCGACGTGCAGGAGATCGTCAACATGACGGCCGTGGCCGTGATCGACGCCCAGGAGCAGGACCGCCGCACCCCCCTGACCCGCCTCTAGCTCGGGGGCTTGGTCCTATCATATTTCAGGTTTCCCCTTCTCCCCCCTCACACCGACCATGACCGCTTCGACCACCGCGCCGAGTCGCCAGAGCACCACCGGACTGACCGCGCAGGGGCTGACCCCGTCTGGAACCGTCCGTTGGAATCTCGAGGCCCCCGATCTCATCCAGGCCGCGATCCGTCGCGGCGAGGGTGAGCTCGCGCATATGGGGCCGTTCGTCGCCGTCACCTCCCCGCACACCGGCCGCTCGCCGAACGACAAGTTCGTCGTCAAGGAGCCCTCGACCGAGGCCGATGTCGATTGGGGGAAGGTGAACCAGCCGATCAGCGAGGCGCACTTCGAGACCCTCCTCGCCGATGTGCAGGGCTACCTCGACGGCATGGGCGAGCTCTTCGTCGAGGATCTCTATTGCGGCGCCGACGAGGCCTATCGCCTCTCCTGCCGCTACGTCACGCCCAACGCGTGGCATGCGAACTTCGTCCGGAACATGTTCATCCGGCCCGCCGTCGAGACCCTCGCGGGCTTCGTGCCGAACTTCAGCATCTTGCATGCGCCGGAGTTCCAGGCCGACCCCGCCACGCATGGGACGCGCACCGGGACCTTCATCGTCCTCAACCTCGCCAAGCGGATGATCCTCATCGGCGGGACGCGCTATGCGGGCGAGCTCAAGAAGTCGATGTTCACCGTGATGAACTACATGCTCCCCAAGCAGGGCGTCCTCTCGATGCACTGCTCGGCCAACATCGGGCCGGCCGGGGACACCGCCCTCTTCTTCGGGCTCTCCGGCACCGGCAAGACGACCCTCTCCGCCGACCCGGAGCGCGGACTCATCGGCGACGACGAGCATGGCTGGAGCACCAACGGCACCTTCAACTTCGAGGGGGGCTGCTACGCCAAGGTCATCAACCTCTCACGAGAGCAGGAGCCCGACATCTACGCCACCACCGAGATGTTCGGGACGATCCTCGAGAACGTCGTGCTCCATCCGGGGGACAAGCGCGTGGACTTCGCCAGCCAGGCGATCACCGAGAACACCCGCGCCTCCTATCCGCTCCACTACATTCGCAATCACGTCCCGAGCGGGAAGGGCGGGCATCCCAAGCATGTCGTCTTCCTGACGGCCGACGCCTTCGGCGTGTTGCCGCCGATCGCCAAGCTCACCAAGGCGCAGGCGATGTACTACTTCCTCTCCGGCTATACGGCCAAGCTCGCGGGGACGGAGCGCGGCGTCACCGAGCCACAGGCCACCTTCTCCGCCTGCTTCGGCGCCGTCTTCCTCGTCTGGCATCCGACCAAGTACGCGGAGATGCTCGGCGAGCTGCTCGATACGCATCAGGCGCAGGTCTGGCTCGTGAACACCGGCTGGAGTGGTGGGGCGTACGGCGTGGGCTCGCGTATGAAGCTCCCGTACACGCGCGCGATGGTCCGCGCCGCACTCGCGGGGAAGCTCGACGCGGTGCAGGTGACCCCCGACCCGATCTTCGGGCTTCCGATTCCGGGCGCGGTCGAAGGCGTCCCGAGCGAGATCCTGCAGCCACGCAATACGTGGAAGGATGGCAACGCCTACGACGCGCAGGCCAAGAAGCTCGCCAGCATGTTCCAGGAGAACATCAAGAAGTTCGGTGAGGCGGTCTCTCCGGCCATTCGCGCGGCGGGTCCGAAGGGCTGATTGCCGACGCTCCGCGATCCACTCTGGAATAACATCCGCGTCGAGGGGCCCTTGCTCCGGCTCCTCGACGCGGCGCCGTTCCAGCGGTTGCGATACGTGCGGCAGCTGGGGTTGGCACACCTCGTCTATCCCGGCGCCACCCACTCCCGGTTCGAGCACGCCCTCGGGGCCTATCACCTCACGCGACTCACGGTACGCGCGCTCGAGGATGCCGGTGAACTGACCGAGGTGCCGGTCCTCGAGCGTCGGTTGGTCGAGGCGGCGGCCCTCCTCCACGATATCGGCCACTACCCCTTCTCGCACGCACTCGAGGAGATCGGGGTCCCCCATCACGAGGAGGTCGCGGCGGCACTCCTCGACGAGGCGCCGGTCGGGGACATCCTCCGTGCCGACTTTGCCTCCGATGCCCCCGCGCGGATCCTCGCGTTGGTGCGTGGGACGAGCGAGTCCCCACTCCAAGGACTGATCTCAGGCTCGATCGACCTCGACAAGACCGACTATCTCAAGCGGGACGCCATGATGTGCGGCGTCGCGTACGGCGAGATCGACGTGGAACGGTTGCGGCATGCGCTCTGCGTGGTGCGTGCCCCCGACACGGGACACCTCGGCATCGGCATCCGCGAGAAGGGGCTCTCCGCCCTCGAGTCCCTGCTCTTCGCGAAGTATCAGATGTACCGGAACGTCTACTGGCAGCATGCCGTGCGAAGCGCGACCTCGATGTACAAGCGACTCGTGGAGGATGCGCTCCACGGCGGGCATCTCCGCGCGGCGTCGCTGGTCGGCTTCACCGATGAAGGACTCCTCGATGCGCTAGCGGCGAAGGGCGCGCCGAACCTTCTCACCGCCATCCGTGAGCGACGGCTCTACAAGCGGGCCTGTGAGGCACCCGCAGCGGAGCTCACCGGCCTCGACCTCGACTGGATCGCCGAGGATCGCGCGCGGACGCGACTGGCGGAAGACGCACTGGCTCAGATGTCCGGCCTCCAGCCGGGCGAGCTGTTGATCGACTATCCCCGCAAGGAGCGGATGTTGGGGCTCGACCTGCCGCTCGTCACACGCGACGGGGCGGTCCGGCGCCTCACCGACTCGGGTATCGCCGGAGCGATCAACCTGCCGATCCTCGCGGAGCAGCTGTATCAGTCCGCGCGTTGGCTCCGCGTGTTCACCGTGACGCGTCGAGAGATCCCACGCGATGCCGTGCTCGCCGCCCTCGCAGCGGCCTAGCGCTCAGTCGATGGTGCGCTGCGGTCGTGCGCGCCCATGCGCCTCCGCGAGCGACCGACCGATCCCTCGGTAGAACTGCGCATCGGTGGATTTTCCCTCCCCATCGAGCTGCATGGCGCAGCGCTCGATCGCATAGAGGAGGTTCCCAAGATAGAGCTCAGCGATCTCCCCGACCGTCTCCGGTGCCTCAGCCATCGGCCAGCTCCTCCAGAGTCACGATCTCGACGACGATCGCCGTGATGTTGTCGAGACCGCCATGCGCATTGGCCTCCTCGATCAGGGCATCGACCTTTCGCCCAGGGCCGGCGTACGCGGCGAGCAAGCGAGCGATCTGTCCATCCTCGAGCATGCCCGTCAGTCCGTCGGAGGCGACGAGGAATTGATCGCCGGCCCGCACCGACCCGGAGAAGACATCGACCTCGACCTCATCACTCGACCCCACGCAGCGCGTGATCACGTTGCTGTAGGGATGATACCGCGCCTGCTCCGGGGTCAGGACGCCGGCGTCAACCTGTTCCTGCACGTACGAGTGATCCTTGGTGAGCTGCGTGAGGACACCGTCGCGGAAGAGATAGACGCGTGAGTCCCCGATCTGCCCGATGAGGAACCCCTGGGCGGAGAGCAGGAGGGCCGATGCGGTCGTCCCCATCCCCTGCTTGTCTTGCTCCGCGAGCATGCGGTGATAGATCTCCCGATTCGCCTCCTTGAGGCTCCCCGTGAGGACCGGCACGGCATCGGCATCGCGCACGGATCCGATGGCGACGAGCCGCTGCCCGACGATCTGCACCGCCATCTCGCTCGCGACCTCACCGGCGGCATGGCCCCCCATCCCATCGGCGACGATGAAGATCCCCCGACGGGCATCGGCCTCGACGAACAGGTTGTCCTCATTCCCTGAGCGAACGCGACCGACGTCACTGCGAGCCCCGATGCGGAGTTCCACGGTCTTAGCGCCCACCGCGGAGCATCGCCGCGACGAAGTAGCCGGCGGCGGCGGAGCCAGCCACCACGACGGTGACGAGCAGCCAGCCGAGAGCGGTCCGGAGCGAGCTCGGGAGCGCGCTCGGGAGCGCGTCGGCGCCCGAGGCGCTCCGCTCCGACTCCGGCTCCGGCTGTGGCTGTGGCTGTGGCGCATTCCCACGACCGGCCCACGGCTGCGGCGACACGATCGCGGCCGACGTCTCCGAGGGGGTGACCTCAAGCGTCTCCCCATCGAGCGGGTCAGGAGGAAGGGTGTCCCCCTCGAGGGCCGCCGCCTCTGCCTCGTGCTCGACGGCTGGGGCAGCGAGGACCGCAGCGGGCTCGAGACGAAAGGCGCGTCCACCGAGGGAGAACCGATCGCCCAGCTGAGCGAATCGCTGTCCGATCACCGGGGAGTCGTTGACCTGAGCCGCATCCAGTCCTGCATCCGTAATGATGAAGCCCCCGTCGGTCGGGTCGATGAACGCCAGGATCCCGTCGGCGTCGACCACCTCCAGATCGGCCCCCGGGCCCCCAACGCTCATCCCCTCCTCGGGCAGGAGCACCGTCTGTCCAGAGACGACCTCGACGACCTGCACGCGCGGGAGAGCGATCATCGGAACACGAAGGGACGGGGCAGCATAGGGGGAAGGTAGGGACCTCGATGGGGACGCGGCAAGCGTCACGTCGACACGCGGGCGGTGCCAATCGGGGGTACCCCCAGCTGGAGCCGATAGAGGCGCGCGTACAAGCCGCCGGTCTCCAGGAGCGTCCGATGCGTCCCGCGCTCCCTGACTTCGCCGTGATGGAGCACCACGATCTCTGAGGCCCCCACGATGGTGCTGAGCCGGTGAGCGATGGCGATCGTCGTGCGGCCCTGCATCAGCGTGGCGACCCCGTGCTGGATCGCCGCCTCGATCTCGCTATCCACCGCGCTCGTCGCCTCATCCAAGAGGAGCAGGGCCGGATCGGCGGCGATCGCTCGGGCGAACGAGAGCAACTGTCGCTCGCCGACGCTGAGGCTCGCCCCACGCTCCCCCAACCGGTGCGCGTAACCACCCGGCAAACGCTCGATCACGCGGTCCGCGCCGACCCGTGCCGCGGCCGCCCGGACCGCCTCGTCACTCACCGCATTCCCCAATCGGATATTGGCGGCGATATCCCCCGCGAAGAGGAAGATGTCCTGCTGCACATAGCCCACGAGCCGCCGCAGCTCCTGCACGGGGATCTCCCGGAGGTCACGGCCGTCCAGCAGGATGCGACCCCGCTGCGGGTCATAGAAGCGGAGCAGCAGGCTGACGATCGTGCTCTTCCCCGCCCCGGTGTGCCCGACGAGCGCGAGCGTCTCCCCGGGGCGCACGGTGAACGACACCCCCTTGAGCACCCAGGTCGTCGGCGCCGGCACGTCCTCATAGGAGAACCAGACCTCCTCGAAGACGACCGTCACTCCCCCGTGCCGCGCCCCGTCGGTCGTGGCTGGCACGGCGACATCCTCGGTCCCCGGCGCGACCGGCGTATCCAACAACCGGAAGATCCGCTCCGAACTCGCCATCGCCTGCTGGAGCGTGTTGTACTTGTCCGAGAGGTCCTGCAGCGGTTGATAGAACCGACGCGCAAGCTGCAAGAAGGCCGCGACGGTGCCCACGGTCAGCACGCCGACCTCCACCCGGGGCGCCGCCGAGACGATCAGGGCGGCCAGCGCGACGGTGGTGAGGATCTCGATCGCCGGGAAGTAGAGCGCATAGACGGTGATGGATTTGAGATGGGCCGCGAGGTGCGCCTGATCGAGCGCCGCGAAGCGCGCGACCTCATCCCGCTCGCGCCCGAAGAGCTGCACGACGCGAATCCCGCTCAACCGCTCCTGCAGAAAGGCGTTGATCGCCGCCAAGTGCCGTCGGATATCCCGGTAGGCCGCTCGGACGCGCACGCGAAAGACCTTGGAGACCCAGAGCAACCCTGGCACCACCAGATACGCCGCAAGCGCCAAGCGCCAATCGACCAGCACCATCATCACGGTGATCGCCGCGAGCGTGAAGAGATCGCCGAGGCCAGCCACCACACCGGAGGCGAAGAGCTCATTGAGCGACTCCACATCGGAGGTCACTCGCGTCACCAGGCGCCCGACCGGATGCCGATCGAAGAAGGGGATCGGCAATCGCTGGAGCCGCGCGAAGAGCTCACGCCGAAGATCGTGCATCACCCGCTGCCCAAGGATCCCCGTGAGCCAGGTCTCGAGATATCCGCAGCTCACCTGCAAGAGGAGCGCCCCGACCAGGAGGAGGGCGGCCTGCCGGATCGCCGCGCCATCACCGGCGGGGATCGCGACGTCGATCACATGGCGGGTGAGGAGCGGTGGCGCGAGCTGCAACACGCCCTCGACCATCAGCACCGTGAGCGCACCGCCCACCAACCCCGCGTAGGGGCGCACATACGCCAACAGACGGCGCGCCAGTCGCCCGTCGAAGGCGCGCCCGACCGCCTCCTCGTCCGCCATCACCGCCATCGCTGCTCCACCGGGCGCCCCCGCGTCAGCGAGGGAACGCCTTCGCGTCGAGCCCCGGGATGATCCGGAGCGCGTTCTTATAGTAGACCTTCTTCAAGACCTCGTCGGGCAACTCCATCCCGTACATCGCCCAGAAGGCATGGTACTTCTTATGGTACGGGAAATACTCATCGCCCGACTCGAGCACCCGGAAGTAGGTCTTGTACTCCTCCGGGACCCAGGAATCCTTGCCGAAGAGGATCCGATCCTGGTACCTCACGAAGAACTGCCGCGCGAACTTGGGCTGCCGCGCCGGCTCGTAGATCACCGCCCCGAACTCCGTCACCATGTTCGGATAGCGATCCATCAACTGCCCGAGCCGCACCAGATCCTGGCCATACCACCCCAAGTGCGCATTGATGAACGTCGTCTTGGGATGCTTGCGGAAGACATCGTGCTGCTCCGCCATCAACGCCTCGAACGACGGGTTCTCCGGGACGGGACGGCGACGCCCCGGATAGAGCGTCAACTCCAGCCACCGTTCGTTCCGCTCATCGACGGGCTCGAAGAACATCGCCGGCTCCGCCGTATGGATCAACACAGGGATCTTGAGCTCGCCCGCCTTCGCCCAGACCGGATCGAACTTCGGATCGTTGGTCGGGAAGCGGCGCCCCTGCGCGTCGCGCACATCCATCCCGAGGTTCTTGAAGATCTTGAGTCCCTGCGCCCCGCCGACCGTCACGTCACGCTCGAGCTGGGCCGCTGCCTTCGCCCCCCAATCGGGAGCGTCGATCCCACGGAAGTCGAGATTCGCGAAGACCACGAATCGCCCCGCATGCTTCGTGCGGTACGTGCGCACCTTCTCCGCCAGCGCCTCCCCCGTTCCCCCACTCAGATCCACCAGGATCCGCAGGTTCAGGCCATCCATCTGGCCGACGAGCGAATCGACACTGGCGACGGTCCGCCTCGGCTGATGATTGTGCACGTCGATGAAGGGATATCTCGCGCGCCGCACCTCGGCCCCGGGCACCGTGAGCGTAGACCTCGGGTCGTACGCCTCGAAGCTCATCACCGGACGATCCGCAGGGGGGCGCTGCTGCGCGACCACCGGCATCGCGGAGAGGACGCACAGGCTCGTCAGGACGACGAGGCGACAAGATGGGACGAGCGAGCGCATCACAGACTCCACAGGTGAGACAGGGTTCCTTCCAAGCTCGCATGCCCGGGGCCAGCCACGCCACCCCCGTGAGCGCACCGACTAGCTTTCCCCTCCCATGAAGGACCGCATCGTCGTCCGCGGGGCTCGGCTCCACAATCTCAAAAACCTCGACCTCGACTTCCCGCGACGGGCGATCACCGTCGTCACGGGGCCATCAGGGTCGGGGAAGTCGTCGCTCGCCTTCGACACCATCTACGCCGAGGGGCAGCGCCGCTACGTCGAGTCCCTCTCGGCCTATGCGCGCCAGTTCCTCGAGCGGATGCCGAAGCCTGACGTCGACCGGATCGACGGGCTCTCCCCCGCCGTGGCGATCGAGCAGAAGAATCCGACCCGGACCTCGCGCTCCACCGTCGGGACGGCGACGGAGATCTACGACTATCTGCGCCTCCTCTGGGCGCGCGTGGGCCACACCCACTGCCTCACCTGTGACCGGATCCTGCGGCCGGAGTCGGCGGAGCGAGTCGCCGAGCAGCTGCTCGCCCTCCCCGCGGGGACGCGACTGCACGTCGCCTTCCCCTTCGCGCGCTCCTCGAAGCTCACGCATGCGCAGATCGTCTCGCATCTCCGGGCGAAAGGATTCGTGCGAGTGCTCATCGACGAGACGGTGCATCACCTCGACGAGCTCACCTCAGCGAAACCCAACCTCGCCAAGGTGAAGTCGCTGGCGGTGGTGACCGACCGTCTCGCCCTCTCGGCCGAAGGCCGGTCGCGGCTCGTCGAAGCGCTCGAGACGGCATTCGCCGAGGGGGATGGCGACGCCGTCGTGTTGCTCGGTGATGCCGCGGCGGGTGAAGCCACGGTACGGCGCTTCACCACCGCGTTCCGCTGTCCAGATGATGGGTACGTGGCCCCTGCCCCGACCCCACAACTCTTCTCCTTCAATAATCCACGTGGGGCCTGCGGCACCTGCAACGGTTTTGGCGCGACACTCGAGTACGATGCCGCGCTGATCATCCCCTACCCCGAGCGCTCGCTTCGCGAGGGGGCGCTGCATCCCTGGACGATGCCGCGTTATGAGGGAAAGCGACGCGCGTTGGCGGAGTTCGCCAAGAAGGAGGGAATCCCGCTGGACAAGCCGTGGCAGTCACTCACCACGGTACAGCGCGAGCGACTCCTCCACGGCAAGGCGAAGGGGTATGTAGGGATCTTCCCCTTCCTCGCCGCGCTCGAGCCCAAGAAGTACAAGCAGTACATCCGCGTCTTCTTGCGGCAGTACCAGACGGCGCAAACCTGCCTCACCTGCCACGGCACCAAGCTGCAACCCGCAGCGCTCCAGGTGCGCGTCGGTGGCGAGACGATCGCCACCGTGGCGGCGAAGCCCGTTGGCACCCTGCGGCCCTGGATCGATGCGCTCACGCTGTCCGAACAGGAGAGCGCGATCGCGGGGCACATCCTGCGTGAGGCGCGGGACCGTATCGCCTTCCTGTGTGACGTGGGGCTCACCTACCTCTCGCTCGATCGCGCCACACGCACCCTCTCGGGCGGTGAGGCGCAGCGCATCGGACTCGCCAATTCCCTCGGGGCCCGGTTGGTCGACACGCTCTATGTGCTCGACGAGCCGAGCATCGGGCTGCACGCCCGCGACCTCGATCGCCTGCTGGGACTGCTCGCGCGCCTGCGCGACGGTGGGAACACCGTCCTGATGGTCGAGCACGACCTCGAGGCGATGCGGATGAGCGACTGGATGCTCGAGCTCGGGCCCGGCGCCGGGACGCATGGGGGAGAGCTCGTCTTCAGTGGGCCGACCGCTCGTGCGGCCGAGTCGCCGCTCACGGGGCAGTATCTCACGGGGGCGCGGACGATCCCGCGCCCAGAGACGCGCCGCCGCGCAGGACCGCAGTGGCTGACCATCAGTGGGGCCCGTGCGCACAACCTGCGCGATGTCACAGCGACGTTCCCGCTGCGCACGCTGACCGTCGTCACCGGGGTCTCTGGCTCGGGGAAGAGCACCTTGGTGCACGACATCCTGTATCGCGCCCTCGAACATCGGCTCACGGGAGAGCACAGCGCGCGGCAACATCTGGGCGAGACGGTCGGGCACTACGAGCGACTCGATGGCGCCGAGCTCTTGGACGAGGTCGTGCTGATCGATCAGGAACCGATCGGACGCTCCCCCCGCTCCAACCCGGTGACCTACGTGAAGGCGTTCGACGAGATCCGCAAGCTCTTCGCCGACCTCCCGCTCGCGCGGCAGCGCCGCTATACCGCCGGCACCTTCTCCTTCAACGTCGTGGGCGGCCGGTGCGAGACCTGCGAAGGGGCGGGCGCGATCGAGGTCGAGATGGTCTTCATGGCCGATGTCTTCGTCCCCTGCGAGAGCTGCGGCGGCACGCGCTACAAGCCCGAGGTCCTCGACATCACCTTCATGGGCAAGCGGATCACGGACGTGCTCGAGATGACGGTCGATGAGGCGATCCGCTTCTTCCCGCACGAGGAGAAGCTCGGCCAAGCGCTCTGGCAGGTCCAGCAGGTGGGGCTCGGCTATCTCCGCCTCGGCCAGCCCGCGACGACGCTCTCCGGTGGGGAGGCGCAGCGCCTCAAGGTCGCGCGCGAGCTCGCGCTGGCCGCGAAACAGAAGGGGCGGAAGCTCTACCTGCTGGATGAACCGACCACTGGCCTCCATCCGAAGGACATCGAAGTCCTCTGTGATGTGCTCGATCGGTTGGTCGAGGCGGGCCACACCGTGGTGCTGATCGAGCACAATCTGGATGTGATCGCCAGGGCCGATTGGCTGATCGATATGGGGCCTGAGGGAGGCGATGCCGGCGGCACGGTGGTCGCGATGGGGACGCCGGAGGAGATCGCGAAGATCCCCGCGTCGCACACGGGACGATTCCTCGCTCCGCTCCTCGAGACGCCAACTCTCGCGACTCCGACGAAACGAGGCCGCAGAAGCCCCGTCCGCTAGGTCGGCGACGTCTCTTACCAGACGCGCGTGACGCCGAACCGGTCGAAGACGGTCTCGTTGGAGACGAGGGCGAGCTTCTCCTCTCGCGCCTGCGCCACGAGCATCCGGTCGAATGGATCGCGATGATCGTTCGGAAGGGCACCCGCCACCTGGGCATGCTCGAGGGAGATCGGCAGGGGGGTGAACCCCTGCCGACGCACCTCGCGCACGAAGTCGACGGCGAGCGGCCCCGCCATCGGCAACTTCCCCAGCCGATGCTTGGTGGTGACCTCCCATGCGGAGGCCGCGCTCACGAAGACCTCGTATCGCTGATCCGAGATGGTGCGACGCGCCGTGACGGAGAGCTGCCGATCGCCGGCAAGCCACCAGAGCAGGGCGTGGGTATCGAGGAGGAGCCGCACGCTCACCCCTCCCACTGGTCCAGCTCGCTTTCCGGGAGCGGCTCGAAGAAGGCGGCCGTGACCGCTACCTGACCAGCGAGCGCCCCGAACGCCCGCGCCGGGGCTGCGTTGAGCCCGACCAGCCGCGCCGCGGGCACCTTGCCGCGCATGATGATGATCTCCTCCCCCGCCTCGACTTCGGCGACGAGCTGCGAGAGGGTGGACTTGGCCTTGTGCATGGTGACGGTTTTCATGGGGAGTCTCCTGTTAGCTAGACAATTTAGCTAGATAAGACTCCCGTGCAAGTCCAGAGTACCACGCGCCCGAACCGTGCCCTCATCGATCGACCCCACCCCACATCGCCTCATCGCTTCAGCGTCAGGGTTGAAGGGCTCCTCACGCCCCACTAAGTTTCCGGATTCTGGCCGCGTAGCTCAGCTGGTAGAGCAGGTGACTGTTAATCACCGGGTCACAGGTTCGAGTCCTGTCGCGGTCGCTTCGTTTCAGCCCTCATTCGCTCATGTCTTCCTCGTTGAGCGCCTCGGGCGCCTTCGTCATCATCGGCGCCGCTGGCGGGATCGGCTCCCGCATCGCCCAGGCCCTCGCGGCCGATGGCGCCACGTTGGTCCTTGCGGGCCGCACCCTCGAACGCCTCACCCCGCTCGCCGGATCACTCGGCGCTGAGGCCCATGCGGTCGAGGCCTCCGACTTCGCCGCCGTCGAGGCGCTCGTCGCCGATGCGAAGGCTCGCCATGGGCGGGTCGCCGGCATCGTCAATGCCGTCGGGTCGATCCTCCTCAAGCCGGCTCACCTCACCTCCGAGGCGGAGCTGGCCGAGACGCTGCGGCTCAATGTGCAGACGGCGTTCGCCGCGGTGCGCGCCGCCGGCCGCGTGATGATCGATGGGGGGAGCGTATTGCTCTTCTCGAGCGCCGCCTCGGAGACAGGGCTCCCAAATCACGAGGCGATCGCCGCCGCCAAGGGGGCGGTCTCCGCGCTCGTGCGGAGCGCCGCGGCCACTTATGCACCGCGGAAGTTGCGGGTCAATGCGTTGGCGCCTGGACTCGTGGAGACGCCCCTCGCGGCGCGGATCACCGGGAACCCCGCTTCGCTCGCCGCCTCGGTGGCGATGCACCCCGCGGGACGGATCGGTGCCCCGGAGGACCTCGTCGCCCCGGCCCGGTGGCTCCTCGACCCGGCGAGTGATTGGGTGACGGGTCAGGTGATCCCGGTGGACGGCGGGATGTCCCGGATCAAGGCTCCCGCGCGGTGACTCAGCGGTGGGTTCGACCCCCCATATTTCACATATGACCGCCTCCGCCTCGCCCCTCGTCGGCGTCATCATGGGCTCGAAGACCGACTACGAGACCCTGAGCGCCGCCTGCGACCTCCTCACCGAACTCGAGATCCCCTTCGAGGCAAAGGTCGTCTCAGCGCATCGCACCCCCGATGAGATGTTCGCCTACGCTGAGGCCGCGGAGCGTCGTGGTCTGTTGGCGATCATCGCGGGCGCAGGGGGAGCCGCACATCTCCCCGGCATGGTCGCCTCCAAGACCTTGGTCCCGGTGCTTGGCGTCCCCGTGAACGTCACCGCGCTCAACGGGATCGATGCCCTCCTCTCGATCGTGCAGATGCCGGCGGGCGTCCCCGTGGGGACCCTCGCGATCGGGAAGCCTGGCGCGACCAATGCCGCCGTGCTCGCGGCGGAGATCGTGGGGGCGCATCACCCCGCCGTGCGTGAGCGCCTGCGCGCCTGGCGTGCCGCCCGCGCCGACACCGTCCGCGCACAGACCCTCCCATGACGCTGGCGCCCGTCCCGCCGGGCGCGACCCTCGGCTTCCTCGGCGGTGGCCAGCTCGGCCGCATGACCGCGATGGCCGCGCGCACCATGGGCTACGACGTCCGCGTGCTCGACCCCGAGCGTGACTGCCCCGCGCGGCCGGTCGCCTCACACGTGATCACCGCCCCGTGGGCCGATGCGATCGCGGCCGCCGAATTGGCGCGCGGTTGCGCGGCGGTGACACTCGAGATCGAGCAGATCCCGCGAGCCTCGCTCGAGTCGGTCGCCGCGATCGCCCCGCTCCATCCCGGGGTCGAGCCGGTGGTGATCGTGCAGGAGCGCGCGCGGCAGAAGGAGTGGCTCCTCGTGAACGACTTCCCCCTTGGCCCCTTCCGTACGGTCCGCGATGCCTCGAGTACGGGGATGGCGGTCGCGGAGCTCGGTCGCTCGATCGTGAAGAGCGCGATGGGGGGCTACGATGGCCGCGGCCAGCTGCGCGTGCGCAGTGCGGAGGAAGGCGCACGGGCCTTTGAGGCGCTCCGCGCACCCGTCTGCGTGGTCGAGGCCTTCCTCGATATCGCGACCGAGATCAGCGTGCTCGTCGCGCGACGTACCGATGGGGTGATGGTGGCCTATCCCACCTCGCGGAACTTCCACACGGATGGGGTCCTCACCTGGGCGGTGACGCCGTCAGGCGTCGATCCCACGCTCGAGGCACAGGCGACCACGCTCGCGCAGGGGATCGCCGAACGGCTGGGGATCGTCGGACTGCTCGCCACGGAGATGTTCGTGTTGCACGACGGGACCCTGCTGGTGAACGAGCTCGCCCCACGCCCGCACAACACCTTTCATCACTCGGAGCGCGCCCACTCGACGAGCCAGTTCGAGCAGCTCGTCCGAGCGATCTGCGGCCTCCCGCTCGGCGCGACGGCGGTCGTACGCCCCGCGGCGATCCACAACCTCCTCGGGGACCTCTGGGCGGATGGCGCGCCCGATTTCACCCGCGCGCTGGCGATTCCTGGCGTCCGCGTGCATCTGTACGGGAAGCACGAGGCGCGTCCCGGTCGGAAGATGGGTCACCTCTCGGCGGATGGGGCGACGCCGGAGGAGGCTTTGGAGCGGGTCTGCACGGCGTATCGCACCCTGACCCTCTGACGGGAGGCTTGACCATGGCGACGCCGCGACCACAGTTCCGAGAGCTCTCGCGAGAGGAGTGCCTGGCCCTGCTCGCGCGCAACCAGGTCGGACGTCTCGCCTTCGCCCACCGTGATCGGATCGACATCGAGCCGATCCACTACACCTCTGCCGGCGGGTGGCTCTACGGGCGCACCACGCCTGGCGCGAAGCTCGAGGCGGTGTCGCATAACCGGTGGGTGGCCTTCGAGGTCGACGAGGTCGAGGCGCTCTTCGATTGGCGGTCCGTCGTCGTGAAGGGTGCGGTGTATCTCCTCCGCGCGGATGGCAGCGCCGCAGAGCGCGCGCACTATGCCGAAGGCCTGGAGATGGTGCGGCTGGTGGTCCCGGAGGCGTTCACCGCCGACGATCCCCTCCCGGAGCGTGCGATCCTGTTCCGGATCCACATCGACGAGCTGACCGGTCGCGCGGCGACCACGCGATAACAACGCCGTGCCACTCGTCCCACTCTATGGTCACGAGGCGCTGCAGGCACGCCTCGCCGCGCTCGCCGATCAGGGAGCGCTCCCAGCAAGCGTCCTCTTGCAGGGGCCACCCGGCATCGGGAAGCAGCGCCTCGCGCTCTGGCTCGGGCAGCGGCTCCTGTGCGAGTCAGCGAATGGTCCCTGTGGCAGCTGTTCGCAGTGCCGACTCACCGCCGAGCTCCAGCATCCCGATCTGCGCTGGTTCTTCCCGCGCGAGCGGATCACGGGGGATCCGGACGGTGATGAGGTCGACGAGGCGTATCGGAGCGAGATCCAGGAGCGCGTGGCGGCCCATGGGTTGTATACACGCCCGGAAGGATCGACCGGCATCTACAAATACGTCGCCTCGCTGATCACGCGTCTCGCGTCGCTGTCCCCCTCGCTCGCCCGTCGCAAGGTGTTCGTCTTTGGAGACGCGGAGCGCATGGTCCCACAAGAAGCGAACCCAGAGACCGCCAACGCGATCCTGAAGTTGCTGGAGGAGCCGCCCGCCGACACGACCTTCATCCTCACCTCGAGCGAACCAGGCAGTTTGCTCCCCACGATTCGCTCGCGCGTCGTCTCCTTCCGCGTCCCTGCCCTCCCTGAGTCGACGGTCCAGCGGTTCATCGATGATCCCCTGACCAAAGCCGTGCTCCCCGCGGGATCGAAGGCCGACCTCGTGCGGCTCGCCGGTGGCGCTCCGGGGGCGCTGATCGGCGCGGTCGATCGGTCGGTCGCGGTAGATCGCGCGCGACAACTCCTGACCGCATCAGAGTCGGGACGCGAGGCCATGCTCCGCGCCGCCCTCTCGAGCGCCTCTTCAAAGGCACGCGGGAGCTTCAGCGATGTGCTCGACGCGCTGACCGTCTTGCTGCACGAACGCGCGCAGGAGGCCGCACAACGAGGCGATGAGCCCACGGCGCGTCGTGCCGTGCGCGCCATCCCCGATGTGGAGTCAGCGAAGCGGCTTGCTGAGGGGAACGTCAATCCACAATTGATCACCGCGCAGTTGGTCCACGCCCTCTCCGGACGCCTAGTATGACCTCTCAGACTCCCACTCCCCTCTCACATCTCGCCTCGGATGGATCGGCCGCGATGGTCGATGTGAGCGGCAAGACCGCAACGGTTCGCCGCGCGCTCGCCGAGGGTCGTATCACGATGAGCCGCGCAGCATTCACCGCCGTGCGTGACGCCCAGATCGCCAAGGGCGATGTGATCGGGGTCGCCCGCGTCGCGGGTGTGATGGCGGCGAAGCGCACCGCCGAGCTGATCCCACTCTGTCACCCGCTGCTGTTGAGCGATGTGCAGGTGCGCTTCACGCTCGACGAGGTGGCCCATGCCGTGCACTGCGAAGCGGAGGTGCGCACGGCCGGTCCCACGGGCGTCGAAATGGAAGCGCTCACCGCGGTCTCGGTCGCGCTCCTGACGGTCTACGATATGGCGAAGAGCGCCGACAAGGGGATGCGGATCGAGGGGATCCGGCTCCTCGCGAAAGACGGTGGGAGCTCAGGCCCGTGGCGGGCTACCTGACGCGGAGGCGTTGCCCCGGTCGGATCACCGTTCCACGCATCCGATTGAGCGACTTGAGCCGCTGGACGCTCGTCCCATAGCGCTGCGCGATCGACCCGAGCGACTCCCCGTTCTTCACGAGATGGATGCGGGCGGACGAAGATCCATACCGCTCGACCTTGGGATCGGGGATATCGCGTGCCGCGGCGACCACATCCCGCCGCGGGACGAGCACTCGCTGCCCGGGAATCAGGTTCCCACTCGACAGACGCTTCAGCCCGGGATTGTACCAATTGAGCTGTCGCGCGGTGAGCCCATTCGCCTGCGCGATGCGGGTGACATAGTCGCCCGGCTTCGAGGTCACGGGGCGCACCGCGATACGCTCGTCGAGATCCAAGGCCTCGAAACCCTCCGCAAACTGCTCCGCCGCGCCGATCGGAACACGCAGGTAGAGCTCGGCCCCTGAGGGCGGGGTCATCCCTCGCAGGATCTGCGGGTTGTAGTCCGTGATCGTATCGAGCGGAATATCGAGGGCCTTGGCGACCGCCGCGAGCGGGGTCGCCAGTGGCACGCGCACCGAGTCCCACCGGAACGGCAGCAGCGAATCCCCTCGCACCCCGAAGCGCGCAGGATCTTTCCCGACGAGCGCCGCTGCGATGAGCTTCGGCACGTAATCCTTCGTCTCCTGCCGGAGCGCGTTCCGCTCGGCGAGCCCGAAGAAGAGATCGTCGCCGGCGGTGCCCTCGAGCGCTGACGCATGTTGCGTGAGGCCGCGCGAGACGCGCCCCGGCCCACCGTTGTAGGCCGCTGCCGCCAGGTAGACCGATCCGAAGGTCTCGGTGAGCTCGTTCAAGAAACGGATGGCGCCATCGGTGGACCGCACCGGATCACGACGCTCATCGACCCACCAATCGACACGCAGCCCGACCCCGCGCGCCGTGGTGGTCATGAACTGCCACATCCCGACCGCCGCAGCCCGCGAATACGCATGCACGTCGTAGGCGCTCTCGATGAGCGCGAGGTAGAGCATGTCCTCTGGGAGCCCACCCGCGCGCAGCTTGGTGGTGATCAGCTCGGCGTAGCGCGTCTGCCGCGTGAGGGCACGCTGGAAGGTCGCTCGCGACGGACCGGAGAATCGGCTGACGAAGAACGCCACGCGATCCTGTCCCTCATACGACGCCACATCGATATCCCAGACGGGCGTGGTGACGGGGGCTGGGCTCGACGATGTCTCCCCTCCGTCACGCGCAGCGTCCCCCGCCGCGTCCGCCAGCAGCGCGCCGGTGACCACCACCGGCTCCGCCTCGAGGAAGAGCATCGGTGCCGACTCGCTGGCTGGCCCCGCTGGCGCGATAGTGACCGAGCCCTCCACGCTCGATGCCGCACCCTCGATCACCGATGGCACGCTCGGCGGCACCAGCGGACGGAGCCCCCGGCGGCCACAGCCGGCGATGACGACGACCAACCCGAGCACCACGATGGTTCCGAGACGGGGCATCAGCGTAACTTCTCCGGATGAGACGCCACATGCTACCCCTGCTCCTGCTGCTCGGTGCCGCCTGCCGGATCCCGGTCGCCCAGACGGCCGCAGCCCCCCTCGCGCTCCGGACGCAACTCCTCGCGCGCATGGCCACCGTCCCGGGCGCGCAGGTCGGCCTCTATCTGCATGACCTCGCGACCGGAGAGACGCTCGGGATCGATGACACCGTGACCTTCCATGCGGCGAGCACGATGAAGGTCCCGGTGATGGTCGAATTGCTCCGAATGCTCGACACCAGCGCCGTGCCGTTTGAAGAGCGCATCGTCTTGCGGAACACCTTCGCCTCGATCGTGGACCGCTCCCCCTACCGGCTCTCCCGTGACGGGGATTCCGATCCAACCCTCTACGATCGGATCGGCGCGCCGATCAGCCTCCGCGAGCTCAACGAGCGGATGATCGTGCGCTCGAGCAATCTCGCGACCAATGTCCTCATCGAGCGGCTCGATCCCACACGCATCACCGCGACCGCACGGGCCCTTGGTGGCGAGGGGATCGTGGTGCGGCGCGGCGTGGAGGATCAGAAGGCCTTCGAGGCCGGCCAGAACAACGTCACCACGGCGCGCGGGTTGGGGCGCCTCCTCACCGCGATCGAGCGTGGGGAGGCGGCATCAGCCTGGGCCACCGCTGCCATGCGTGCGACCCTGCTCCACCAGGAGTTCAACGACGAGATCCCCGCTGGGCTCCCGACGGGGATCCCCGTTGGTCACAAGACGGGATGGATCACCGCGACGACGCATGACGCGGCGATCATCTATCCGCGGGACCGCGCACCGCTGGTGTTGGTGATCTTGACGCGTGCGATCCCGGATCGCGCGACCGCCCAACGACTCATCGCCGATCTCACGCGCCTCATCTGGGCGCACTGTGCGTCGACGGCTACGCCGCGATGCGCAGCGTGAAGCGGAAGGTGCTCCCCTTCCCCTCCTCCGACTCCGCCCAGAGCCGTCCCCCGAGTGCCTCGATGATCCCGCGAGCGATCGCGAGCCCGAGTCCGGTGCCCCCCTTCGGTGCATTGCCGCGCACCGTCCAGTAGCGCTCGAAGATCATCGGCATCGCCGCTGGGGCGATCCCCGCCCCGGTGTCGGCGACGGCGATCTCCATCTCGTGGTCGCGGAGCTGCGCACGCACCGTGACCTGCCCATCACGACGGGTGTAGCGGATCGCATTGGAGAGGAGATTGCAGAGCGCCTGCACCACCCGCTCACGATCGGCGATCACGGCGGGGAGCGGGGCGCGGATGGGCGCGAGGGAGAGCTGGACGCCGCGCGCCTCTGCCTCTCCGGCCAAGAGGGCGATCGCGCGTTCGAGCATCGGCTCCACGCGCTCGGTCATGCTCTCCACCGCGAGATGTCCCGTCTCGATATTCGCGACGTCGAGGAGATCCCGGATCATCCGCTGTGTGAGCTCCTGACTCGCGACGATGTTCGCGAGCATCCCGCGCCGCGCCGTGTCGTCCTCGGGAAGGCTGGCGAGGAGGGCGCGCGCGCTCATCCCCATCGCCGAGATCGGATTCCTGAGGTCGTGCGAGACCACCCCCAACGCATGATCGCGGGCCTGCGTCGCCTGTCGCGCCGAGGCGTAGAGCTGCGCGTTGTCGAGGGCGAAGGCAGCGCGCAGCGCGAGCTCCTCCGCCACCGCGACCTCACGCATCGTGAAGGGCGTCCCCGAGCGGCGGTACAGGGTGAGGACGCCCAAGGCATGGTCCCGTGCCACGAGCGGGAGGAAGAGCACGGTGCGCATCCCGAGCGCCCGGATGCGCGCCTCCTCGTCCGGGGTCGTGGCGCGTGCCTCGATCCACTCATCGGTCACCTCGTCCACGCGCTCGCGGCGACGACGACTCCACGCATCGATCACCGGCCAGGCCGAATCCTCATTCAGGGGCATGGCGATGAACCGCGCGGCCGCGCTATCGAGCGTGGCATCGTCGGTGCGCGCTGCCAGGCGGGTGAAGTGCCGTGCTGATCCCATCAGATCGAGGAAGGCGCCATCCGCGAGCCAGGGCACCGGTAACTGCACCACCGATCGCTCCGTCGGGGCGAGGTCGAGCGTCACCCCCACGGTCGCGACCGATTCGGTGAGCCGATGTTGAAGTTCCTCGAAGGCCTGCCGCTCGGAGACGTCCCGCATGAGCACGGTATAGATCCGCTCGCCCGAGCCAAGCACGAGCTTGGAGATCGAGGCCTCGGCGGGGAACTCCACGCCATCGGCCCGCCGGCCAAAGATCGCGCGCCGGTCCG
>JBEGVM010000042.1:0-3474 GCA_041178365.1 Gemmatimonadota bacterium
CCAAATTCCGACCTCTCATCTCGGTAGCATAATGCTACTAAATTCACAAGCGGTTCGCAATCCTGCTACGCCCTGAGGTCGGGAGAATAGCACTCAAATCCGGGGCACCCGCACCGATTCATTGCCACTGCAATCGACGACCCGCGTACCCGGACGCCTCTTCGGTGTGGGGGCGCTCATGCGATGGCAACATCCGATACTCGGGCTCGTCGGCCCACAGGCGTTCATCCGACGATTTCGCCACCGGGCACTCCTCCCTCGCGCAGCTCCGGGATGTGCCGTTCGGTGAACTCAAGCTCGATCGTGGGTTCGTCCATGAGGCCGGTCTCGACACCGCGAAGTTCGCGATCGTCGAGGCGAGTATCGCCATGGCGCGACAACTTGGGATGTGCACCGTCGCCGAGGGCCCATCCCGGCGGACGAGATCCTTCCTTGGACCACTCAGTGGGAGGCGAAGCGGCACCAGCTCGCCTCCGGCACGGCGATCTAGGGCTTCCGATACTCCGCCGAGATGATCGACTTCAACCCTCCGCGCACATTGAAGTCGCCCACGATCTTCATCATCCGCGGCTTGGCGACCGCCACGAGGTCATCGAGGATCCGGTTCACGACGCGCTCATAGAAGATCCCGTCGTTACGGAAGCTCCAGAGATAGAGCTTGAGACTCTTGAGCTCCACGCAGACCACATCGGGCACGTACGTCATGTTGATCGTCGCGAAGTCCGGCGCCCCACCCTTGAGGAGCGCCAGCTCGGCCGCATCGGTCTCGATCCCCCCAAGCGGGCAGAGCGAGGTGAACTCCGGCGTCGTCATGAAGATCTCGTAGTCCCGGTCGGAATACGGATTCGGGAAGGTCTCGAGCAGTTCAGGCTGTGGCATGGGAATCGAGGGCTTGGGAAAGCGCGGAGAGGATCAGCGACCGCGGAGGCGGCGCGAGTGTTCGTGGAGGATCTGCCGCTCTGCCGGCGTGAGATGCGCGAGCCCCTGCGCGGAGATCTTGTCGAGGATCTGATCGATGGTCAGAACGGGGGCGCTCTGAGTCGCCATGGCCGGCACCTGAGGCGTTGGAGCGAGCGCCGGAGCGAGCGATGGTGAGACGGCCTCTGGTGGGGATGCCCCCCGCTTCGAGCGGACGCGCGGCGCGGGGACCAGGCGCACCGCGACCACGCCGATCACCCACCCACCGACGAGGTGCGCGAGAAAGGCAGGACCCTGTTCCAACCCAGTGAGCAACAGGAGGGTGCCCATGAGGATCGCCACCCATTGCGCACGGACCACCACCCCACCGATGAGCAGCTGCGGCTCATCCCCCCACCGGATCGCCGTCGCAGCGAGCATCGCAAAAGCTGCGGCAGAGGCTCCGAGGAACGGCGTCGTTCCGCCGATGAAGAGATGGGCCATCCACGCCGTCAGCGTCGCCGCCACCACCACCCCGAGATGACGCGATGACCCCCAGAGACGCTCCAGACGCCACCCGTACAGGGCCAGCACATAGAGATTCAGGAGGACGAGGGAGAGGGAGCCCGGGACGACGAACGCGGTGAGTGGCGTCCACCACCGCCCCGCGTCGAGATCACTGCGACTGAACGCGAGCATGCCCTGCACGTCGGCGGGCTGTACGAGGGTCCACTGCAGGTAGGGCACGAGCGCGAGGACCCCGATGATCCACGGCAGTACGCGCCGACTCATACGCCAGCCCCGGCGCGACGCGCCACCGCATCCACCGCGATCCGCTCGCACAACTCAGGGAATCCGATCCCCATCGCCTGCGCCGCCTGCGGCACGAGACTCGTGCCCGTCATTCCGGGCAACGTATTGGCTTCCAGACAGAACAACCCCTCAATGGGATGCCACCGAAAATCGATGCGCGCACATCCCGCCAACTTGAGCGCGTGGTACGCCCGACGGGTGAACTCTTGCACCTCATCACGCACCACCTCAGGGATCGGCGCGGGGAAGAGCTCCTCCGCCATCCCCGGCGTGTACTTGCACTCGTAATCGTAGAGCTCGTGCTTGGGGATGATCTCCCCGACCGGCATCACCATCTCGCCTAAGATCCCAACAGTGAGCTCGCGCCCTGGAACAAAGGTCTCGAGCATCACCTCATCATCGTGCAGGAAGGCCATCCGAATAGCATCCGGGAGGTCGCTCGCCACCTTCACCACGGTGAGCCCGACCGTCGACCCCTGCTTCGAGGGCTTCACCACCACGGGGAGCCCGAGCGACGCGACCGTCGACTCAATGAACGCCGGTGTCGAAAAATCCACCTCTTCGCCACGGCGCAGCATCCGCCACTCGGCGGTCGGCACACCCGCCGCACGAAAGACGATCTTGGAGAGATCCTTGTCCATCGCGAGCGCGCTCGCGAGATGCCCACTCCCGGTGTAGCAGACGCCAGCGAGATCGAAGAGCGCCTGGATCGTCCCATCCTCCCCCGCTCCACCATGCAACGCCATCCACACGACCTCGGCGTCTTTCGCTTGGGGGAGCACCGCGAGCGGGTCAGCACCAGGATCGACCGTGGTCACCGCATGTCCACGCGACCGCAACGCCTCAGCCACACGCGTGCCACTCGAAAGCGAGACCTCACGTTCCGATGAACTCCCACCGAGGAGGACGAGGATCTTCATGGAGCTCAGCGCGCCATCAGGAACTGCAGGAGATCGGAGCGCGTGAGGATCCCCTGGATCGTCGACCCCTCACGCACGAGCACGGCAGAGTTGTTGCGACCCAAGAGCTTCACCGCGGCGTCCGCCGGCATACCGGCATCGACGATCGGGAAGGGGGCATCCATCACATCGGCCACGCTGCGCTCGAGCACCTTGGTGTCCTCGAGTCCGCGCACACTCAAGACGCTCTCGCTCACCGAGCCGACGCAGTTCGCCCCATCCATCACCGGGAGCTGCGAGATGTCGTGGAGGCTCATGAGGCCGAGCGCCTGGCGCACCGAGGCGCCGGGGGCGGTGCTCACGAGCGTGGGCTGCGCACCGGTCTTGGCCGCGAGCAGCTGCCCGAGCGTGACCTTCTCTGGGTCCAGCATCTGGTTCTCGCGCAGCCACTCCTCGTTGAACACCTTGGAGAGATAGCGCTCCCCGGTATCGCAGAGCACGGTGACCACGCAGGCATCGGGATCGTTGATACGCCGCGCGACCGAGAGCGCGGCGTGCGCGATCAATCCAGCGGAGCCACCCACGAAGAGCCCCTCCTCACGGGTGAGGCGGCGCGCCATGGTGAAAGCATCGCGATCGGAGACGGTGATGTAGTCGTCGATCACACTGAGATCGAGCGCGCCGGGGATCTTGTCCTGTCCGATGCCCTCGACCTTATACGGCGCGCTGGCTGGGGTGTTCGCCCCATTGGAGCGCCAGACTTCGGCGAGGATCGATCCCACCGGATCGGCGCCGACGATCTGCACCTTCGGGTTCTGCTCCTTGAGGTAGCGCCCGGTGCCGGTGATGGTCCCGCCGGTGCCCG
>JBEGVM010000043.1:0-30026 GCA_041178365.1 Gemmatimonadota bacterium
GAGGTCTCGCCGAAGTCGTAGATGCCGCAGATGTTCGGGTGACTGAGGCGTGAGGCGTTGGAGGCCTCGCGGTTGAAGCGCGCGACGGCGTCGGGGTCGGTGTTCATCCCCGGGTTCATCACCTTGAGCGCGCTCTTGCGCCCCATCTTCACATGTTCGGCGAGGTAGACGGTGCCCATGCCGCCGGCGCCGAGCTTCTTGAGGACGTGGTAGCGGTCGGCGACGACGGAGCCGAGGAGGTCGCTCTGGTTGGCGGCGGCTCGGAGCGCGGTGCCGTCCCGCGGACAGAAGCGTTCGGAGAGGGGGTATTCGGTCCCGCAGGTGGGACAGATCTTCTGGTTCTCGCTCACCGAGTCCTCATGCCACGCGCGTGGGGTGGGCCGACAGTCGCTGATCGCCGAGCGCGAGGGTGCGCGCGACGGCACCTGCCGAATATACGAGTCGGTGCGGAGGGGCGGGAGTAAGTTGGAGGGTCCCCGCGCGGCGGCGCTGGTGTCCCCGTGGCCAGCCACTCATCAATGGGAACGAGGGTGTGATGCGAGAGGAGTCGTTCGGAACGCCGCAGATCGCGGCCCGGGCCTGGGTCCATGGAAGCGCCGTGGTGGTCGGCGACGTGGTGTTGCACGAGGACGTGAGCGTGTGGCCCACGGCGGTGCTCCGCGGCGACCGCGATCGGATCACGATCGGCGCAGCGAGCAATGTGCAGGATGGGGCGGTGCTCCATGCGGATCCCGGGGTGCCGTGTACGATCGGGGCGCGCGTCACCATCGGGCATCGCGCCGTGGTGCATGGGGCGACGGTGGAGGACGGGGCGCTGATCGGGATCGGGGCGATCGTGTTGAATGGCGTGGTGGTGGGCGCTGGTGCGCTCGTCGCCGCCGGGGCGGTGGTGCCGGAGGGGATGGTGATCGCGCCCGGGATGCTGGTGCGGGGTGTGCCGGCGAGGGTGGTGGGGCCGCTGACGGCAGAGCAGGTGGGCCGTGTCGCGCGCGGGTGGGAGACGTATGTCGCGCTGAAGGAGCGCTACCGGGCCAACGGGGCGTGAGGGTCGAGGAACCAAGCAAGGACTGGCGCGTTTACCCTGCTCGGGGTACACTCCCCCTCCCGCGAAATCGGCGGAAATCGGTTCGGTGGTGGTGAAATAGCTAAGTACTGAATTGACAGGGAGTTGCCGGTCGTATCGTTGTCGAGCTTCCTGTGGTGTTTGTCTGTCGCGAAGATGCAGGAGGGAGGCGACAGCTGGCGGCTCGTGGATAACTCGTCACAGAAGCGGGTTTCGTGATATCGGTTTCGTAAGTCCTTTTTTTTGATGGGGTTGCCGTGTTCTTGCGCGGCTTCACGAGTCGCGTAGCTTGGACCCCCTCGACCCCTCACCACCTTTTGTTGGAGATGTAGCAATGGCTCTTCCGGTGACCCCCCCCTCGACCCCCGCGACCCTGTCCCAGAACGCGCGCACCGTTCTCGACAAGCGCTATCTGGTGAAGGACAAGACCGGGAAGTCGGTGGAGACGCCGGAGGACATGTTCTGGCGTGTCGCGACGACGGTCGCGGAGCCGGAGCGGCGCTATGGCGCCACCGAGAAGCAGGTCGAGAAGGTCGCGCGCCAGTTCTACGAGCTGATGACGCAGCGGCGTTTCGAGCCGAACTCCCCGACGCTCATGAACGCGGGGCGCCCGCTCGGGCAGCTTTCGGCCTGTTTCGTGCTCCCGGTCGATGACGCGCTCTCCAATGGGCACAGCGGCATCTATGATACGCTCCGCTCCATGGCGCTCATCCACCAGAGCGGCGGTGGCACGGGGTTCTCCTTCTCGCGGATCCGTGCGAAGGGGTCGATGGTCCGCTCCACCACCGGTGTCGCGAGCGGCCCGGTCTCCTTCATGCAGCTCTATGACGCGTCGACCGACGCGGTGAAGCAGGGGGGGACCCGTCGTGGGGCGAACATGGGGATCCTCCGGGTCGACCACCCGGACGTGATGGAGTTCATCACGTGCAAGGAGGATCTGACCAAGATCACGAACTTCAATATCTCGGTCGCGATCACCTCGAAGTACATGGAGGCCCTGAAGGCGGGCGCCTCCTATGACATCATCGATCCGATCTCCAAGGCGGTCGTCGGCCAGCTCGATGCGCGCGCGGTGTGGGATAAGATGATCGAGGGGGCGTGGCGCACCGGTGAGCCGGGCGTCTTCTTCATCGACGAGGCGAACCGCTACAACCCGGTCCCGCACCTCGGCGACTACGAGGCGACCAACCCGTGCGGCGAGCAGCCCCTCCTCGCGTACGACGTGTGCAACCTCGGCTCGATCAACGTCGGCTACTACGTGGTCGATGGCGCGATGGATTGGAAGGCGTTCGCGAAGGACATCCATCTCTCGACGCGGATGCTCGACAACATCATCGATGCGAACAAGTACCCGCTCCCGGAGATCGACGCGCTCGCGAAGCGCATCCGTCGTATCGGGCTCGGCGTCATGGGCTTCGCCGATGCGCTGATCCGTCTGGGCATCAAGTACGACAGCGCCGAGGGGGTGGCGTTCGGTCGCCAGGTGATGGAGTTCGTCGACGTCGAGGGGAAGAAGGAGTCGGTGCGTCTCGCGGAGGAGCGCGGCACCTTCCCCGAGTGGGAGCGTTCCATCTGGGGCCCCGACGCCACCTGCGCGCGTGACGAGGCGGGGGACCGCATCCGTCCGGAGATGAAGCTCCGCAACTGCAACGTCACCACTGTCGCCCCGACCGGGACGATCTCGATCATCGCCGGCTGCTCGTCGGGGCTGGAGCCCCTCTTCGCGGTCGCCTTCATGCGCAATCAGGCCGGCGTCATGATGCCCGACGTGAACGAGGATTTCGTCGCGATCGCCACGCGCGAGGGGTGGTACTCCGACGCCCTCATGGAGCGGATCGCCAAGACCGGTTCGGTGCAGCACCCGGAGGTCCCGGTGAAGTGGCAGGAGGTCTTCGCGACGGCGAACAACATCACGCCGGAGTGGCACATCCAGATGCAGGCGGCGTTCCAGCAGCACTGCGACTCCGCCATCTCCAAGACGACGAACTTCGCGCACACCGCGACCCGCGAGGACGTGCGCAAGATCTACCAGCTGGCGTATGAGATGAAGTGCAAGGGCGTCACCGTCTACCGCGATGGGTCGCGTGACGGCCAGGTGCTCTCGACCGGCGCCACCGCGGATGCCGCGGCGAAGCGCGACGGGGCCAAGGAGGATGCGGCCACGAAGCGCGAGCTCGCCGAGCTCAAGGGGCAGCTCGCGGAGCTCGGGAGCGACAACGATCGCCTCAAGAAGTTGCTCTTCGACTCGGAGGCCGAGAACCTCCAGCGCCGCCAGAAGCGGTCGCGTCCGGACATCCTCCGCTCGACGGCGATCCGCAAGGAGACCCCGCTCGGCATGATGTTCGTGCACATCACCGAGGACGATAAGGGCCAGCCCTTCGAGGTCTTCATCAACCTCGGGAAGGCGGGTGGCTCGGCGATGGCCGACGCTGAGGCGGTCGGGCGCCTGATCTCGCTCGCGCTGCGTTCGGGGATCTCGATCCAGCAGGTGCACCGCCAGCTGCGCGGCATCTCGTCGGATCGTGCGGTGGGCCTCGGGCCGAACAAGGTGCTCTCGATGCCGGACGCGATCGGGCTCGCGCTCGAGGATTGGATGCGCTCGAAGCAGGGGGTGCAGCAGGAGCTCCTCGCGGGCGCCGCGCCGCAGGTCACGACGGCCCCGGTCCCGGTGGTCACCGTCGGTGGCGCGCAGATGCAGTTCGACGCGGTGAGCGGTGGTGACGCCTTCATCGGGACCTGCCCGGACTGCGGGAGCCAGCTCGAGTTCGCTGAGGGCTGCGTGAAGTGTCACGTCTGCGGCTTCTCGGAGTGCGGCTGATCCTCGGGACCCTCACGGCCGCCCTCGCCTGGGCGGCCCTCGGGCTCCAGATCGGGCTCAATCTCACGAGTGGGGTCGATCCGTTCGGGAATCCTCGGACGGCGTGGATGTCGATGGTCGATCTCTTCGGCTACTTCACGATCCTCACCAATCTGCTGGTTGCGTTGGTCATCACCGTTCCCGCGGTCGCGCCTCAGAGCGCGGCCGCGGGTTTCTTTCGTGATCTCCGAACCACATGGACGGCGGCGGCGGGGATCGTGGTGGTCGGGATCGCGTATCATGTCCTGCTGAGCGCGCAGTACAACCCCACCGGCCTCGCCGCGTGGACCGATCTCGCCTTTCACTACGTGGTGCCCACCCTCTTCGCGGTGTATTGGGTGACCACGACGGAGCTCGCGAGCCCGCGATTCCTCCCACGAGTGGGCGTGCTGAGTCTCTATCCGTTCGCGTACTTCGTCTATGTGATCGGGCGGGGGGAGATCCTTGGGACCTACCCCTACTTCTTCGTCGATGTGCGGACCCTGGGGCTCCTAGGTGCGCTCCGGAATGCGCTTGGGGTGCTCGTCTTCTACCTCTTCGTGGCCTGGGTCTTGGCGTTGATCGCCGGGTGGGCCACGCGGCGACGGGCGAGCGCGGCCTAAGCCTCAGCGGGGCGATTCGCCCCCGGTGGCGTGCGAGAGATGATGGTCAGGGCAGGGGGTGTCGGTAGTGTGCCGACGCCCCCTCTGCATTCCGCAGACGGGGACTTGACTCATCATGATGAGGTGTTTATACTCATGTATATGACACAGCGCCTGCAGGTCCTCCTCGACGACACCGAATTCGACGAGATTCGCGCCATCGCGCGCCGGCACCGAATGACGGTGGCGGAGTGGGTTCGTCAGGCCATGCGGCTCGCTCGGCGGGATGAGCCTGCCATCGGGGCCACGCGCAAGCTCGCGATGGTCCGGGAATCGGTGCAGGGGGGCTACCCGACCGGCGCCATCGATACGATGCTCGCTGAGATCGAGCGCGGGCGCGCGGGAGAGCCGACCGCGTGATCTTCATCGACTCCAACATCCCCATGTATCTCATCGGCGCGTCGCATCCGAACAAGGAGGCGGCGCGCACGGCGTTGGAGCGGTGCATCCAGCGCGAGGAGCGCCTGGTCACGAGCGCTGAGGTGCTGCAGGAGATCATCCACCGGTACCGCGGGCTGAGCCGGCCAGATGCGATCCAGCCGGCGTTCGACGCCCTGCTCGGCGTCGTGGACGAGGTCTATCCGGTGGAGCTCGCCGATGTGCAGCGCGCGAAGGAGATCGTGCTGGGGGTCTCGCGGCTCTCGTCACGCGATGCGTTGCACGCCGCGGTGATGCAGCGGCATGAGGTGGCGCGGATCCTGAGCTTCGATGCGGGGTTCGATGCGCTCGCGTGGGTGGAGCGCGTGTATTAGCGGAGCCGCCGCGCTGGGTCAGTAGCCTCGCGCGAGATCGATCGCCCAGCGCGGGCGCTCCCCCCGTTCGATCATCGCGAGGCACTCGAGAAAGCCATCGGCGGCGCCGGCGACCGTCGTCGGGCCGGAGCAGTGCGGGGAGATCATGATCCGTGGATGCGTCCAGAGCGGGGAGTCTGCCGGGAGTGGTTCGGTCTGGAAGACATCGAGCGCGGCGGCGCGGAGCCACCCCTGATCGAGTGCCTCCGGCAGGGCCGATTCGTCGAGGACACTCCCGCGTCCCGCATTGAGGAGCATCGCGCCGCGGCATCGGGAGAGCAGCTCCCGTGAAAGGAGGCCGCGTGTGGCGGGTGTGTCGGGGAGTGCGGCGATGATCCAGTCGACGTAGCCGACGAGTGCTGGTAGGGCTTCCGGTGGATGCGTCTCAGCGAAGGGCGATCCTGTCGAAGCGGTGGCCGTATCACTGCGGGGGACCGAGGTCGAGCGTCCCGACCGCGAGACGCCGATGACCTGCACACCCAGGCCGGCCAGCGCCTGAGCGATCGTGCCGCCGATCTCGCCGGTGCCGAGGATGAGTGCCCGACCGCCAGCGATAGGGCGGGGGGTGAGGGAGGCCCACTGCCGAGTGTCCTGCGCCTCCGTGAGTGCGGCGAGCTGCTGTGCCTCCGATAGGATCCGCGTCAGAGCCCACTCCGCGATCGCGGGGCCGAACCGTTCCGGTGAGCGCGTGAGCAGGGTGGCTGGGGCGAGGGCGTCTGGCGCCACCCACGGGTCGACCCCAGCGCCGGTGGAGTGCACCCAGCGAACGGCGCCCATCGAAGGCACAGGGGGGCGCCGGAACCCCACGTAGCAGTCGCCCCAGGCGAGGTCGGCGCTGGTCACCTGCTGGTGCGGGATCGCGCGGACCTCGAGGTCGGGGCGCGCTGCGCTGATGCGCGCGGCGACCGCCTCGGCGTCGGAGGCGCCGACGAGGATGCGCTGGGGCGGGGCGGGGAGGGGGGGCGACGTCGGCATGCTGGTTGGAGAAAGGTGGCGGCCCCATGGATATTCCGGCATCCCCACCTCTTGATGGAGTGGCTGTGAAACGGTTCCTGTCGATTCTGTTGGTTGGTGTCGTGGTGCTCAGCGGTATCCTGGTGTTCAATGCGTCGCGTCTTCCGGCACCCCCGGCGCCGGTCGGCGGTGGGGCGGCGGTCACGCTCGACGCCGAGCAGGCGGCGAACCGTCTCGGGCGGTCGGTGCGCCTGGCGACCATCTCCTATGCGTCGGGGGCGCCGATCGACACGGCGGCCTTTCGCGCCTTCCATGCGCTCGTGGCCACCGAGTTCCCGCGGGTGCACGCGACCCTGCAGCGCGAGGTGATCGGTGGGTTGAGTCTCCTCTACACCTGGCGTGGGAGCGACGCGGTGAAGTCCCCGGTGGTGTTGATGGGGCACATGGATGTGGTGCCGGTGCCTGAGGCGAATCTCGCGGAGTGGACGCATCCGCCGTTCGGTGGGGTGATCGCCGATGGGTACGTCTGGGGACGTGGGACGCTCGACGACAAGACCACGGTGCTCGCGACGCTCGAGGCGGTGGAGCGTCTGCTCGAGTCGGGATTCGTCCCGCCCCGCACCGTGTATCTCATGTTCGGGCACGATGAGGAGAATGGGGGACGATTCGGCGCGCGCGCGATCGTCGACACCTTGGTCTCGCGTGGGGTGAAGCCGGCGCTGGTCGTCGATGAAGGGGGGTTCCTCGCGAGCGGGGTGATCCCTGGCGTGCAGGGGCGCGCGGCGATCGTCGGGATCGCCGAGAAGGGATATGTCTCGTTTCGGCTGACGGCGGCGGCGAATGGGGGGCACTCCTCGATGCCTCCCGGGCGCACGGCAGTGGGTGCGCTGAGCCGTGCGGTGATGGCGCTCGAGTCGAATCCCTTTCCGTCATCCATCGATGGGCCGACGCGTGGGATGCTCGAGGCGATGGCGCCCTACGCATCGTTCGGTCAGAAGGTCGCGCTCGCCAACCTCTGGCTGACCGCACCGCTGGTGGAGCGCGCGATGCTCGGGAGTCCGCTCGGCGCCGCGCTGCTGCGGACGACGACCGCGCCGACGATGCTCGAGGCGGGGGTGAAGGACAATGTGCTCCCGCCGGTCGCCGAGGCCATCGTCAACTTTCGTATTCGTCCTGGTGAGACGCATGAGACCGTGCTCGCGCAGGTGCGTGGGATCGTGAATGACACGTTGATCACGATCGATTACATGGACAGTGTGCGGGTGAATCCGTCGCCGGTCTCCTCGGTGTCATCGCCCGCCTACGCCTTGGTGGCCTCCACGATTCGCTCCCTCGTCCCTGATGAGCGGCTCCCCGTGTTGCCGTATCTCGTGATGGGGGGCACCGATGCCAAGTATTGGGGGGCGCACACCGATAAGGCGTTCCGCTTTCTCCCGGTGCCGCTCGGCGATGGGGATCAGGCGCGCATCCATGGGGTGAATGAGCGGATCCGGGTCGAGGATTACGGCATTGCCGTGGGATTCTTCACGCGACTACTCCGTGGGATCGATCAACTGCCGGACTGAGCGTCGCATGGTCGTCTCACACTAGGTTGCCGGAACCTTTCACTCGTCTCAGGGGATTCATCACGCATGACTATCCGACGATTCTTCCTCTTGGTGGCGCTCCTCTGGAGCGCTCCGCTCGCGGCGCAGAGTGGCGCCGCGCAGGCCGTCACGCCGAAGCCGGAGATCTTCCTCCGCGTCCCTCAGGATGGGGCGACGGTCAACGCGACCTTCGACGTGGTTTTCGGGTTGCGCCATTACGGCATCGCGCCGGCGGGGGTGAAGCTCACCGGGACTGGCCATTTTCACATCTTGATCGACCGTGAGGCGCCGGCAATCGGCGAGGTGATCCCTGCGGACACCTTCCACCGGCACTACGGGGCAGGGCAGATCGAGACCCAGCTCACGCTCCCGCCAGGGAAGCACACGTTACGTGTGGTCCTCGGCGATGCCGATCACAAGGTGATCAGTCGCGAGCTGATCAGCGCACCGATCACGATCACGGTACGCGCGCCGTAAGGCGCGTCGGTCAGCGACGGGGGGCGGGCTCCAAGCGCATCAGTGCGGGGCTGCCCCCCTTTCTCGTATCGAAGACGATGTAGAGAAACCCGTCGGGACCCTGTCGCACATCGCGGATCCGGCCGCGTCCCTGCACGAGGTGCTCGACCTCCGTGACTGCGGTACCGGTGCTGTCGAGCGCCACACGGGTGAGACGCTCTCCGACCAGCCCACCGACGAAGACCTGCCCCTTCCACTGCGGGAACTTGTCCCCCGTGTAGATGGCGAGCCCTGAGATCCCGATGGAGGGGACCCAGACGTTGATCGGCGATTCCATCCCGGCTCGCGTCGTCCCGATGTGGATCGCGCTCCCTGAGCGATAGTTCACGCCGAAGCCGATCACGGGCCAGCCGTAGTTCTTGCCGGGCTGCACACGGTTCAGCTCATCCCCACCCTGTGGGCCATGTTCGTTCGCCCAGAGTTGGTTGGTCGTCGGATGTACCGCGAGCCCCTGCACATTGCGGTGTCCGTAGCTCCAGATCTGCGGGAGCGCACCCGGCGTGTTCAGGAAGGGATTGTCCGTAGGGACCCGGCCATCGTCGTGCAGACGGACGATCTTCCCATGGTGCGTGCCGAGGTTCTGGGAGGGATGCTTCACCAGTGAGTCGAGCGGCCCCGCCGGCATCACCTGACGGTCTCCCAGCGAGATGAAGAGGAACTCGTCCTTGTCGAAGGCGAGGCGCGAGCCGTAGTGCCCCATCCCGCGGGACCACTTCTGCGCCTCGAAGATCTCGGTCACCTGCGTGAGGCGATCGTTCTCGAACTTGGCGCGGCTCACCGCGGTCGTCCCTTGGGTGCCATCCACGCTCGGCTTGGAGTAGCTGAGGTAGATGAGTCGGTTCTCGGCGAATCTGGGATGCGCGATCACATCGAGCAGGCCGCCCTGGCCCCCCGCGCGGATCGGCGGGAGTCCGGGGATCGTGTCGGGGAGGAGCTTCCCCCGTCGAATCACCCGGAGCTGCCCCGTGCGCTGGGTGACGAGCATGTCGCCGCCCGGGAGGAAGGCGACCGCCCAGGGGCTGGTCAGCCCATCGGCGACGAGCGTGAGGCGCACGTCATGGTGCTGGGTGCGGAGGGTCTCCTGCGCCAGGGTGGCGGTGCAGGGGAGGAGGGCGGCCAGGAGGCCGAAGCGGAGGGCGCGGTGCGCGCGGGAGAGCGTGGACATGAGAGGAAAGGTACATTCGACCGGGATGCAAAAGCGCACCGAGGATCTCCTCTACGGGGGGTGGGGCGGGGCGGTGGTCGCGGTGGGTGCCGCCCTCATCATCCTGCAGTTCGTCATGCTCCTTGGCGGCATTCGCCTCGGGCTCTTTCAGGTGCTCGCCGCGCTGAGCGGGTCGGGCCTCATGGGGTTCGTCATCCAGCGTGCGGTGATCGCCGGCGCGAGCAAGACGGCCGAGGCGGTCGTGAATCCCTCAGGCAAGACGACGCCCTACGTGCCGACCTTCTCCCATATCGAGACGTTGGAGGTCCGCGGGCTGATCGACGCCGCGGAGGTGGCGTGGTTGGAGGAGGTCGCGCTCGCGCCTGAGCACCCCGTCGTCGTGATGCGGGTGGCGGAGTTCTATCTCCGGACCAAGCGGGATCGCGCGACGGCGCTCAGGTACTACGAGCGGCTTATCGCGCTTCCGGCGGTCGGGGTCGAGCTCACGGGGTACGCCCGGCGGAAGCTCGAGGAACTGCGGTCCTCGGACGATCGGAGGTGACGGGGGACTGTCGGTCCCGCGCATCACGTCCGCGATCGTCGCGACCCCGGTCCTCACGCCCGCGCTCGTTGCGGTCCCGATCGTCCCGATCGCGATCGCGGTGGCTCCGGTTGGTGATGTAGATCGGGCGTTCGACGATCGTCCGCGTCCAGGGCCAGAGGCCCCACGGGCGCACATGAACGATCGGCGGGGCGTGCACGATCACCGGGGGTGGGGCGAAGACGGGGTTCGGCACGATGATGGTCGGCGGCTGCACCACGATCGGTGGCTGCTGGATGATCACAGGGGCTGGTGCCATGGTGATGCGGCGCTGGTTCTCGATGGCGGCGCGCAGGTCACCGGGCTGCTGGCGATACGCCCGGCCCAAGCCAATCGCCCAGGCTGGACGCTCCGCGAGGAGGCGGAGGACCTGCTCGAGGGCCTCATCTGGGAGCTGCGCGATCGGGCGCACGAGGTCGTCGATCTCGCGCACCGTCAGGAGTGACGATGGCGACTCCTGCTGGGCGAGGAGGGGGAGCGGCGCGACGGCGAGGAGGGCGAGGGCGACAGCCCGGCGGATGGAGCCACGATGGGTGGTCATGCGCTCTCGTACCGCGCGGGCCGTGCGGGGTTCCTTAGCGCACGTACGTCAGCCAGCCGTGGGTGTCAGCGGTGCGGCCGTTCACGATATCGAGGAAGCGGGCTTGGATCGCCTTGGTGACGGGGCCCGGCTTCCCGGTCCCGACGGGGAGGCGGTCGACGCTCCGAATCGGCGTGACCTCGCTCGCCGTGCCACAGACGAAGACCTCTTGGCAGGTGTAGAGTGACTCGCGCGTGAGGGGTTGCACCGCGACCTCGATGCCCAGGTCCTTGGCGATCGCGATCACCGCGCTCCGGGTGATCCCGGGGAGGAGGGTGCCGTCGACCGGTGGGGTGTAGAGCCGCCCCTCGTCGACGACGAAGACGTTCTGGCCGGAGCCCTCCGAGAGCATGCCATCCGGACCCAGAGCGATCGCCTCATCGAAGCCGTTGCGGAGCGCTTCCATCTTGATGAGCTGGCCACTCAAGTAATTCCCGGCGATCTTCGCCGCGGCGGGGATCGTGTTGGGCGCGACGCGATGCCAGGTGGAGATGCAGGCATCGACGCCGTGCTCCAGCGCGGTGTCGCCGAGGTAGGCGCCCCAAGGCCAGCAGGGGAGGAAGGTCTCGATCGGGCTGTCGAAGGGGACCATCCCCGCGGCGCCGTAACCGCGGATCACCATCGGGCGGAGGTAGCAGGCGTCGACCCCGTTCTTCGCGACGAGCGCGCGGCACCCCTCGACGAGGTGCTCGATGGTCCACTCGGGATCCATCCGGTAGATCTTGCACGAGTCGAGGAAGCGCTTGAGATGCTCGCGGAGGCGGAAGATCGCCGGGCCCTTCGGGGTGGCGTAGCAGCGGATCCCCTCGAAGACGGCGGAGCCGAATTGCACGGAGTGCGCGAGGAGGTGCACCTGTGCATCCTGCCATCGGATGAAGGATCCGTCACGCCAGATCCAGTCGGTCTCGGTGATCTTCGCCATGGACAGCTCGGGGGGTCAGAGGGGAGCGTGCGGAGTCGTGCTCAGACGCCTGGGGCGGCAGAGAGTTTGCGGACGAGTCGATACATGAACTCGAGTCCGTCGTAGAACGCCTGCGCCTGCGCCCGCTCATTCATGCCGTGCGCATTTGGGGTGTCGTAGAACAGGCCGGAGATGCCGTAGACCGGGATCCCGGCGACTCGGAGGAAGCGGCCATCCGTGGCCCCGGTGCTCATCGTCGGGACGACGGGGATCCCCGGGAAGAGCTCGGCGTTCGCCTCCTCGATGGTGCGGAGGAGGTCGGGGGTGAGCGGGGATGGCGGGCTGTCCTCCGCGGCGCGCTCGACGAGGATCTTCACCCCGGTGTCCGCGACCACGCGCGCCAACTGTGCGCGGATCTGGTCGGTGGTCTCATCGGGGAGGATGCGGCAGTTGACGGTGGCGCGGGCGCGCTGTGGGAGGGCATTCATCGCATGGCCGCCCTCGAGCAGGGTCGCGACGCAGCTCGTGCGGAGGCGCGAGTTGTTCGCGGGGTCGCGCGAGATGAGGCGTGCCGCCTCGGCGTCGCGCTCGTTGCTGACGAGGCGCGCCATGGCGCGCCCGACCTCGCCACCGGAGATCGTCGACTGTCTGCGGAAGTACTCGCGCGTGACGGCGTTGAGCCGGACGGGGAACTGATACTTCCCGACGCGGTCGAGGGCGGCCGCCAGTTGGTAGATCGCGTTGTCAGGGCGGGGCTGTGAGCTGTGCCCGCCGGTATTCGTGGTCTCGAGGATGAAGTTCGCGACCTTCTTCTCGCTGGCCTGCACCTCGTTGGCGACGCGTCGGCCATTCTCGACGCGGCCGCCGCCCCCCTCGTTCAATGCGAACTCTGCGGCGAGGAGCTCTGGGCGGTGCTTGAGGATCCAGGCGACCCCGTTGGAGGGCCCCCCCTCCTCGTCCGCCGTCAGGGCGACGATGATATCGCGATCGGGGACGATCCCTTCGGCCTTCATGCGGAGGAGGATCGTGAGGTGCATCGCGCCCTCGTCCTTGTCGTCAGCGACACCGCGCCCATAGAAGACCCCGTCCTTCTCGATGAATTCGAAGGGCGGGAGGGTCCAGTCGGCGGGGTTCGCCTCGACCACGTCGATGTGGGAGAGGAGGAGGATCGGCTTCCGCGCGGTGTTCCGTCCGCGATAGCGGACGATCAGGTTCCCCTTCCGCGGCGCGTTCTCGACGACCACCACATCCTCGGCGGGGAAGCCAGCGGCACGCATGTGCGTGGCCATCGCCTCCGCCGCGGTGACCGAGTTGCCGGTGGTGAGCGTGGTGTTGATCTCCACCAGCTCCTTCAGGAGGTCGCGCGCCTGGCTCTCCCACCGGGTGAGGGGGCGCTGTTGCGCGGGGAGGAGGGCTGGGGCGAGGAGCAGGGCCCCGGCGAGGCAGCGGCGGCGGAGGTGGGCGTGGGTCATCGGCTCAAGTTCACCCCCTTCGGAGGGGAGGGCAACGCCTCAGCTGGGGGGCACGGGGCCGGTTGACATAGGGGGAGGGGGTACCTACCCTCTTCCTCGAGCCCTCACCTGCGAGCGTGACGATGCCCGGTCGATCCAAGAAGGAATCCACGGCCTGTGCCTGTGGCGCCAAGGCCCCGGCGGGGCGTGCAGCCGTCGCGGTGGACGCGGAGTGCAAGGCGCGGAACCTGACCCGCCTCCGGCGGATCGAGGGGCAGGTGCGTGGGCTCCAGCGCATGGTCGAGGAGGACCGCTACTGCGCCGATGTGATGACCCAGATCGCCTCCGTGCAAGCGGCGCTGCACGGGGTGAGTCGCGCGCTGATGCGCAACCATCTCCGGCACTGTGCCGCCACGGCGGTGCGCGCCGGCGGGGAGACCGCCGACGCGATGTACGACGAACTCTTGGATCTGATGTCTCAGCGCCGATGAGTCAGGGGTCGATGAACTTCCACTGGGCTCGGTAACTCCGGGTGAGCGGCGCGTCGGTGAGCCGCGCCCGTACCATCTCGATCGGCATCCGTCCCCCCTGCATGATCGCGTCGTGGAAGGCGCGGTTCGTCATCCGCCCTGACTGCACGAGTTCCTTGTACAGCGCACGGATCTGGAGTCCGCCCAGCATGTACGCCGCCTGATAGAGCGGGGAGTAGGTCCCGTTGAAGGAGCGACGGACCTCGGCCTCCGCATTCGCGCGCTCATGTCCCACGCGCGTGACCAGGAGGTCGACCGCCTCCTGCGGCGTCATCTGCCCGAGATGGACCTTGAGGGAGAAGATGATCCGCGCGAGGCGATGGGAGCGCCAGAAGAGGAACCCCATCCGGTTCTCCGGCGTCCGTGGGAAATCGAGGTCCCAGAGGAGCATCTCCCAATAGAGCGCCCACCCCTCGGTCCAGAACGGGGTGCTGAAGGCGCTCCGGTGCGGATGATAGCGACTCGCCATGAACCCTTGGAGATGATGTCCCGGGATGAGCTCGTGGTGGACGGTGGCTGAGGAGAAGTGCGGGTTGTTCCCCCGCATGCTCATCAGCTTGTCCTCATGCGCCATCGAATCGGTGGGATAGGAGACCTGGATCACCTCGCCGCCGAGGAAGAAGGGGGAGACGAGTTGTTGGCGGGGGGAGAGCATCTCCATCCGCCAGATCTCCTCGGCGAGTGGCGGGATGGTGATGAGGTCCTTCGCCTTCAGGAAGTCGGTCGCCTCTTGTGCCAGATCGCGAATGAGCGCGGGCTGCTCTCCGGCCGGGACGTACTTCTTCTTGACCGCCTCAAGCGCGGCACGCCAATCGTCGCCGAACCCCATCTCGCGGGCGGCTCGACGTTGTTCGCGCTCGATCCAGGTGAACTCCCGCTCGGCGAGCGCAATGAGTTGGGCCGGCTCGTAGGCGATCATCTCGGCGCGCAGGTCCTCGGCGAGCCCAGCGGCCTCGATCGGATCGCCGATGATGGGCTCCTCTTCGCCTGGCTTCTGGCCGACGATCACCTCGCGGATCGCAGCCTGATAGCGGGTCATCGCGGCGGAGACGCGCTTGTACGGGTCCTCGGTCCACCAGGTGAAGAGGGGGTGATAGCCGGTGGAGAAGCGATGCCAATCGCGGAGGGCGCGCTGGAGCTCGTCGAGATACGCGATGGTGCGCAGGCCGATGATGCGCTCAGGCCGGCTGATGGTGGTGTTGGCTCGCGCGCGGACGGTACGCGTGAGACTGTCGATCTGCGTTGCCATGGCGGCGAGGGTCGCCCCGCTGGACTGGGGATCGACCGGATTGAAGCGGCGGCGCGCCTCCTCAAACTCGGTGATGATCGGCCCGAAGGGGACGTAGGGGCCCATATCGCGGAGGAGTTTCTCCTCGCGGGTGAGGCGGTCGAGCTCGGTGGTGAGGCGGGTGGTCAGGAGCACATAGTCGATGCGCCCCTCTTGGCTGAGCGCGTCGAAGTCGATGCGTGTGAGACGGCCCTGCCACTCCTGATGGAAGGTCTTCAGTCGGATGCGTCGCGCGGGGGAGTAGGCGACGGTCCAGCGGCGGTTGAGCGCAGCGAGATCGGTGGTGTAGAGCGAGACGGAGTCGCGGAGCTCGCTCTGTGCGGTGACGGAGGGGCCTTGGGATGTCCCCACGTCGGGACGCGCGGCGACGCTGATGAGCACGAGACCGACGAGGGAGGTCCAGCGGGAGCGGCGCGTCATCGGGCGGATCCTGGACGGGAGGTGGAGGGGAGGGAATCGATACGAATGTCGGCGAGGGCGGCGGAATCCGCCGGGAGCGGCGCGAGGCCACTCGGCATCTGGTGTTGCTGGAGGAGATAGGCGACCGCGACCGCGTACTCGTCATCGGTCAGCGAGCCGGGATCCAGCTGCGGCATCTCACGGCGCACGTAGCCGTACAGCTCGGCGAGGGATCGGCCGAACCATTTGGTGCGGAAGGCTGGGGTCACGAGGGCCCCCGGGAGGTGGCACGACTGGCAGACCTCCTTCCAGAGCACCTGCCCCTCGGTGGCCTGCGCCTCAGTGTAGACGCCGTCCTTGGTGGTGCGCGATGGACCGTCCCCGAGGGGACGTGCGGCGAGCAGGGCGGGAAGAATCAGGAGGAGGGAGAGGCGGCGATCCATCATGATGGGGAGGGAGAGTGCAGAAGAAGCTCGCGCCATTCGCGGTCTGAGGCCAGCGGGGTAGATATAGAGGGAGTCTTCCCGCTCCCATCTCCCCTCTGCCTGCTATGACCCTTCGCTCTCGCCTGACCCTCGTCGCCCTCTCGCTCCTCTCGACGGCGACCCATGCCCAAGACCGCCTCCGCACCATGCCGGGGTACGAGCGCTATGCGGCGATGGCGCCCAAGCTCGCCTCGAGCATCAAGTCAGGCGCCATCACCCCGCAGTGGGCGGAGGATGGAAGTTCGTTCGAGTTCATGCGGGACGGGAAGCGCCTTCGCTTCACCGTCGTGACCACGGCGGTGACCGAGCTCGGGCCGCTGAATGGTGGGGCCGCGGCGGCGGCCCGGCGACTCAACGCGCCGGCGCGCGGACGGCAGTACACCGAGGCGTGGACGGCCGACTCGGCGATGAAGGCGGTCTACCGGGACAACAACCTCTTCATCTCCGCCCGCGATGGGAGCGGAGAGCGTCAGCTCACCACCGATGGGAGCCAGGAGCGCCGCATCAAGTACGGCACGGCGAGCTGGGTCTATGGTGAAGAGCTCGATCAGGTGACCGCGATGTGGTGGGCGCCGAGTGGGAAGCAGCTCGCCTACTACCGGTTCGACGAGAATCCGGTGAAGGACTACTGGCTCCAGATGGATCAGACGGCGGTGCAGGGGGCGGTGATGACCGAGGCGTATCCCAAGGCGGGGACGCAGAACCCGATCGTCGATCTCTTTGTGCATGACCTGGCGACGGGAAAGACGGTTCGCATCGACGCGCGCGATGGGCAGCCGCTCACCGACGAGGTCGTGGGGCATTACGTCTACGGGATCACCTGGAGCCCGGATGGGTCGGAGCTTCTCCTGCGCCGGACCAACCGTCGGCAGAACATCATGGAGTTCGCTGCCTGCTCCCCCACCACGGGGGCCTGCCGGGTGCTCGTGCGCGAGGCGTGGCTCGCGAGCTGGACGGAGAACTCCCCGACGATTCGCTGGCTCGCCGATGGGAAGCGCTTCATCTGGGAGTCGGAGCGGAACGGCTTCAAGAACTACTATCTCTACGACCTCGCTGGGAAGTTGATCGCCCCCCTCACGCCGCATGCGTTCGAGGTCGCGGGGATCGTGAAGGTCGACGAGGCCGCGAACCAGCTGTGGTACTACGCGCGGAGTGGCGACAACTTCATGAAGCTCCAGCTCCATCGCGTGGGGCTGGATGGCAAGGGGGATCGTCGCCTCACCGATCCTGCGCTCAACCATACGGTCACGGTGTCACCGAATGGGAAGCATGTGGTCGACGTCGCGCAGAGCCATGCGATCGCGCCGGTGACGCGCGTGCTTGATGCCTCGGGGAAGCTGGTTGCCACCGTGGCGGAGAGTGATGTCTCGGCCTTCACCGCCGCAGGCTTCCGCGCGCCGGAGCTCTTCACCTACACCGCGGCTGACGGTGTCACTCAGCTCTACGGGATGCTCCACAAGCCGTCGAACTTCGATCCTGCTAAGCGCTATCCGGTGCTCTTCTCCGTCTACGCGGGACCGGCGACCAATGGCGCGCGCGAGATCTTCGGCCCGCCGATGGCATGGACGGAGATGGGATTCCTCGTCGTGACGCTCGATACCCGAAGCGCGGCTGGCCGAGGGAAGAAGGCGCTCGATGCGATCTATGAGAAGCTCGGGGAAGTCGAGATCGATGACCTCGCCGTCGCCTCACGCCACCTGGCCAAGCTCCCGTTCGTCGATGGGCAGCGGGTCGGGATCTTCGGGACATCCTACGGTGGCTATGCGTCAGCGTTGGCGTTGCTCCGCCACCCGGATGCGTTCCACGCGGCGTCGGCGTCGTCCTCGGTGACGAGCTGGCATCACTACGACACGATCTACACCGAGCGGTACATGTACACCCCGCAGGCGAACCCCGAGGGATACAAGAAGGGGAATGCGATGGAGTACGCCGCGAATCTCCGCGGCCGCCTGATGATCTTCTACGGCACCGCCGACGACAACGTGCATCCCAACAACTCGATGCAGTTGATCCAGGCCCTCCAGCGGGCGGGGAAGAGCTTCGAGGTGCAGGTCGGCCCCGATGTGGGGCACGCGAGCATCAATCAGCAGCGGATGATGGAGTTCTTCATTCAGTCGCTCGTCCTCGAGCGGTAGCGCGTCAACCACGCGGCGCTCCACGAGGGGAAGCGATCCTCGCGGAGCGCCGTGCGTGCGTCCGCCATCAGTTGGATGAGGTAGGTGACGTTGTGGAGGGCGAGGAGTCGGAGCCCGAGCATCTCCCCGGCGGCGAAGAGGTGCCGGAGGTAGGCGCGATCGTAGCGCGTGCAGGCGGGGCAGGGACACCCCTCCACCAAGGGCCGCCGGTCGGTTCGATGCGCAGCGCGTTTGATCTGCACCGTGCCATCATGGGTGAAGAAGGTGCCGTGGCGTCCCATGCGGGTCGGTGCGACGCAGTCGAAGAGATCGATGCCGCGGGTGACTGCTTCCACGAGATCATCGGGATGCCCGACGCCCATCAGGTAGCGCGGGCGCTCGCGCGGGAGCTCCGCTTCGCAGACCTCGAGCGTCGCGAGCATCGCCGGCTTCGGTTCGCCCACCGAGAGGCCGCCGACCGCGATCGCCTCCCAATCCCCGGTCTGGAGAATCCCGCGCGCTGAGGCGCGGCGAAGTTCGGCATGGACCCCACCCTGGACGATCGGCAGGAGGATCTGCGGGGGCGGGGCGAGGTCCGTAGCGGGATCGTGCATCGCCAGCGGGGGGGCACCGACCGGCGCTTCGAGATGGGTGATCGGGGCGCGGCCCTCGCGCGAGATCCGATCGAACTCGATCTGGCAGCGCTCGAGCCACCGGAGACTCCGCTCCATGGCGGCGCGCGAGGCGTCGGCGTCCGAGCGCCCCTCGATCAACTCGTCGAGCTGCATGATGCAGTCGGCGCCGAGGTTGCGCTCGATGCGCATGACCGCCTCGGGGGTGTAGTCATGCAGCGAGCCATCGAGCGGGGAACGGAAGGTGATCCCCTGCTCGGTGACGGTGCGGAGCTGTGCGAGCGAGAAGACCTGGAAGCCCCCGGAATCGGTGAGCATTGGGCCCTCCCATCGCGTGAAGGCATGCAGGCCTCCGAGGGCGCGCACCATCTGGTCGCCGGGTCGGAGGTAGAGATGGAAGGCGTTGGAGAGGATCATCCGCCCGCCGGCGGTGGCGACCTCGTCGACGCTCAGTCCCTTGATGGTGCCATGCGTGCCCACTGGCATGAAGGCGGGGGTCTCCACCGGCCCATGTGGAGTGGCAAAGTGGCCGAGTCGGGCGGCGCCGGCGGCGTGGCTGGTCGAGAAGGTGAAGGCGGTCACACGGGAAAGCTACCGAGTCCCGGCGCGCGACATCACCGAGCCGACGCTATAGGTTTCCCGCGTGACTGCGACCGTACTTCCCCCGGATGAGGCGCGGCGGATCCTCCCCGCGCTCGCACACTCGACGGCCCCCGATGTCTGGGTCCATCGCTTCACCGACCGCACGCAGGGCTGGACCCTCGCCGTGGCGACCCATGCCGCACCGGGGTCCGGCAAGCTCTCGCTCGGTGGTTTTCGCATCGCACCTGAGGAGCGGATGCGCTCCGAGGGGTTCACACCGGAGCGCGAGGCGATCGCCCTCGCCATGGGGATGGAGGAGAAGGTCCGCTGGTCGCGTCTCCTCCACGTCGGTGGCCCACTCGCTACGCGGGATCTCTCGCGGATCGTCGGTGGGAAGTGTGTCCTCGCGCCGACGCCCGATGCGCGGGTGGGGCAGCCGCATGATCGGGCCCTGCTCGACTTCGCCATCGAGAGCTTCCAATCGATCGAGCGAGCATCGGGGATCTTCCTCGTGACGGGGCAGGACCTTGGGCATGGGATGCTCCACGATGGGTCGAGCAGTTCGCTCGCCTATCTCAATGCGCGGTACCGGGGGAGTGTGGTCGCCGATACCTCCGGGCCGACGGCGGAGGGGAATGTGCAGGTGCTGCTCGGGATGTTGCGGGCAGCGGGGGTGCCGATCGCGCAGGCCACGGTGGTGTTGATCGGGTGCGGGAACATCGGGATGCATATGGTGGAGCGGCTGCGGCCGATGGGGGTGACGCTCCTGGTCTGCGAGCCACGCGCCGAGCGGCGAGCGGAGCTCGGCGCGTTAGGAATTCGCGCCGTGGGGCCAGAGGGGAAGTTGGCGCTGCTCGCCGAGCCGGTCGATGCGGTGGCGGTGAATGCGGCGGGGGGGTCACTCGATGCGGCGATGATCGCCGCGTGCGCGGCGAATCCGCGACTCCAGGTGATCTGTGGGAGCGAGAACCTCGCGATGCCCGATCCGGCGGGGACTGACACCCTTCGGCGCGCCAAGACGTCGTACTGCCCGACTGAGCTCGGTGGGATGATGGGGTATCTCACCGCCGTCGAGGAGTATCTCGCGAAGGCTGATGGGGCCGCCTTCGATGTGGCGACGGTGATGCACGCGGCGGCGGCGCTGGAGCCCGCAGCGCACGCGGCGACGGCGCGTCAGCGCGCGGGTGGGTTCCGCGAGAGTTTCGAAGAGGCAGTTGAGGGGCTGACGCAGCACTGAGCGTCAGCCCCCGGTCTCATCCGCGCGCTCGAAACTGTTCCAGCGCCCGCTTAGTGAAATCCGAGAGCACCATCCGTCCGCTCATCGCGGCCCGCTCGCTCATCTGCGTCTCCCACGTCTCGGTCCCGCGCCAGAAGATACGCTTCATCTCTCGCATCGCCTCCGGGTTGGCCGCAGCGAGTCGCGCGGCGTGCGCATCAATGGCGGCATCGAGGGCCGCGACGTCATCCACCACCATCGAGTACAGCCCGTGCCGCTCGCCCCACTCGGCATCGTGCCAGTCGGCGTGCACCCCGAGGTTCATGAACCGAGCGAGGCCGAGCTTCCGTTCGATCACGACCCCCACCACGAACGGCCCGATCCCGACTTGGAGCTCGCTGAGCTTGGCCCGCGCGGTGCGGACCGCGATCGAGTAATCGCTGGCGGCAATCAGGCCGAGGGCCCCGCCGGCAGCCTGCCCTTGGACGCGGGCGATCACGAATTTCGGGGCCTCGACCATCGCGCGGATCACCTGCGAGAAGCCGGAGAAGAAGCGCTGCCCCTCCTCGGGGGTGGACACCGCTAGGAACTCGTCGAAGGAGGCGCCGGCGCAGAAGGTGGAGGTCCCGGTGCTGCGAAGGACGATCACTCGGGCGGCGGGATCGGCGCCGGCGGCGCGAATCGCTCCCGCAAGCTCGACCAAGAGGGCGGCCGGGAGGGAGTTCCCCTTGGGGTGTGCGAATTCGACGGTCGCGATCCCGTCGGCGGTGCGGGTCTGGACGGTTCCGGCGGAGAGGGCGTCGGACATGAGAGTGGTCGGGTCGGGTGGTGTAGGGCAGGAGGGCGCCGGAGGACGGCTACCCCGTCCGCCGATGCCCTCTATAGTTTACCACCTATGACCACACCCATCCGCCAGCTCCCCGCGGACGACCCGGCTCAGGTCGCCGCCTTCGAGGCCCGTATCGCGGCCGGAGAGAGCATCGAGCCCAAAGATTGGATGCCGGCCCGCTACCGGTCGCAGCTCACCCGCATGATGTCCCAGCACGCCCACTCGGAGATCGTCGGGATGCTCCCGGAAGGGAACTGGATCACCCGTGCGCCCTCGCTCCGGCGCAAGCAATCGCTGATCGCGAAGGTGCAGGACGAGGCGGGGCATGGGCTCTACATCTACTGCGGGACCGAGACCCTGGGGGTCGACCGCTTCGATCTCTTCAACCAGCTCCTCGACGGGACCGCGAAGTACTCGAGCATCTTCAACTATCCGACCCTCTCCTGGGCCGATATGGGCGTGATCGGGTGGCTCGTCGACGGGGCGGCGATCGTGAATCAGACGATCCTCGCCAAGACCTCGTACGGGCCCTATGCCCGCGCGATGGTGCGCATCTGCAAGGAGGAGAACTTCCACAAGCGGCAGGGCTACGAGATCTGCACGGTGCTCGCCAACGGGACGCCGGCGCAGCGCGCGATGCTGCAGGACGCCGTCGACCGCTTCTGGTGGCCCTCGCTCATGATGTTCGGCCCCTCGGACACCAATTCGCCGAACACCGGTGAGCTCCTCCGCTGGAAGGTGAAGCGGAAGACCAACGACGAGCTGCGGCAGCGCTTCGTGAACCTCACCATCCCGCAGGCGCAGGCCCTCGGGATCACCGTCCCCGATCCCGATCTGCGTTTCGATCCCGAGACCAAGAACTGGGTCTTCGGGGAGATCGATTGGTCGGAGTTCCAGCAGGTGATCGCGGGGAATGGGCCCTGCAACCGCGAGCGCCTGGAGGCGCGGCGCAAGGCGCACGACGAGGGGAGCTGGGTCCGCGAGGCGGCCTCGGCGCATGCCACCAAGCGCGCGCGTCGGACCGAGGCGGCGTGATGGCGGAGGCCACCGGTGCGGCGGACAGCCACTGGCCCCTCTGGGAAGTCTTCACCCAGGGGAACATCGGGGAACCGTTCGAGCATGCCGGAAGTCTCCACGCCACCGACGCCGAGCACGCGCTGCAGAATGCGCGTGATGTCTACGCGCGCCGCGGTGAGGCAGTGCACCTCTGGGTCGTCCCTTCGACGGCGATCACGGCCTCCGCGCCGAGCGATGCGGGGCCCTTCTTCGATCCCGGGAACGAGAAGGCGTACCGCCACCCGCAGTTCTATAAGGCGCCGCGCGGCGTCCGCGTCTTCTGATGACCGCGCAGGGGCACGACGCCGACGAGGTCGGGATCGCCGCGGGTACGGCGCAGGCAGGGGACCGTCCCGTTGCTGGCGCGTCCCGCGGGCCGCGGCTTGGTCCGCCCCTCGTCGAGTTTCTCCTCCGGCTCGGCGATGATCGCCTGATCCTCGGGCACCGACTCTCTGAGTGGTGCGGCCATGGGCCGATCCTCGAGGAGGACATCGCGCTCTCGAACTTCGCCCTCGATCTGATCGGTCAGGCCGCCTCACTGCTCCGGCTCGCGGGAGAGGTGGAGGGTGAGGGGCGTGATGAGGATGCGCTCGCCTACTTCCGTGACGGGGTGCAGTACCGGAACTGTCTGCTCGTGGAGCAGTCACGCGGGCATTTTGGCGATACCATCGTGCGGCAGTTCCTCTTCGATGCGTACAGTGCACTCCTCTGGGAATCGCTGCTCGGCGTGCCCCACGAGGGGCTCGCAGCCATCGCGGCGAAGGCGATCAAGGAGGATCGCTATCACCTTCGGCACTCAAGTGAGTGGGTGGTGCGGCTGGGTGACGGCACACCGGAGAGCCATGGCCGGGTGCAGGGGTCGCTGGATCGGCTCTGGCGCTACACCGGCGAGCTCTTCGAGGCCGATGCGATCGATCAGGCGGTCGCGGCGCAGGGGATCGTCGTCGATCACCGAGCGTTGAGGTCCCGCTGGGACCACCTCGTCGATGACGTACTCGGCCGAGCGACGCTGGTGCGCCCAGCGGAGGGTGCGATGCAGCGCGGCGGACGCGTAGGGCGCCACACGGAACATCTCGGGCATCTCCTGGCGACGATGCAGAGTGTGGCGCGCGCCCACCCTGGGGCTCGGTGGTAGGGTGAACACCGCACGCGCGTGGGAGGTCCTCGGGACCGTCCCCGACCCCGAGGTACCGGTCATCAGCGTGGTCGAGCTCGGGATCGTGCGCGAGGTGACGGTCGATCCTGCTGGCGCGGTGGAGGTGGTGATCACGCCCACCTATTCCGGCTGCCCGGCGATGTTCGAGATCGAGAAGGATGTGCGCACCGCGCTGGAGGCAGCGGGCGCGACGGCGGTGCGGGTGCGCACGGTGCTCTCGCCCGCCTGGACCACGGACTGGATCCCAGAGACGGCGCGCGAGAAGCTTCGCGCCTATGGGATCGCCCCGCCGGGGCCCGCGGAGCGTGGAGGACTGATCTCCCTCGTGCGGGCGCGACCGCCGGTGCCGTGCCCCTGGTGTGGATCGACCCAGACGACGCTCAAGAGTGAGTTCGGGAGCACGGCCTGTAAGGCGATCCACGTCTGCTCCAGTTGCCAGCAGCCCTTCGACGAGTTCAAGGCGATCTGACCATGACGCGTTTCGCGGATCGGCGGGCGGCAGGCCAGGCGCTAGCTGACGCGCTCGCCGCGTACGCGAATCTCGAAGAGGTGGTGGTGATAGGACTCCCGCGCGGTGGAGTCCCGGTCGCGGCGGAGGTCGCGCACGCGCTGCGGGCCCCGCTGGACATCCTCCTCACGCTTGGGGTTTCCGGGTACGAGATTGCGGCGGTCGAGGTGGCGGAGCGAGCGGCCGATGAGGTGGTATGTCTCCATGCGCCCGCACGGTTCATGGGGGTGGGGGCGTGGTATGCGCAGTTCCCCCAACTGGCGGACGAGGATGTGCGCTCGCTCCTCCGCACCTGAGTCGCCGATGCGCGTGATGTGGCTTGTGTTCGCGCTCTGGGGATCGGCCCTTGATGCGCAGATGGCCCCCGTGCTCGGTCCGTCACAAGATCCTCCCTCGGTCCGCTGGTTCGTCGTCGAGGGCCGACATGCCCGCGTGATCTTCCCGGCGGGCATGGAGCGCGAGGCCCGCCGCGTGGCTTCGACGATCGATCGAGTCGCGATGGTCGATACCGTGACCCTGCGCGCTCGCGCGCCGAAGATCGATATCGTCCTCCGCGCGCAGTATGCGAACGCGAATGGATTCGTCACCCTCGCGCCCCGCCGCTCCGAGCTTTTCCCGCAGGCGCCGCAGTACGATGGGCTGCTCGGCGCGAACGATTGGCTCGAGCTCTTGGCGCTGCATGAGTATCGGCATGTGCAGCAGCTCTCCGCGGCGCGGCAGGGGTTCACCGGGGTGATGACGACGCTCTTCGGCGAGGTCGCCTGGCAGTCGTTGAGCTTCTGGAGCCTCCCGCCCTGGTTCTGGGAGGGAGATGCGACCCTCACGGAGACCGTGCTCACCTCCTCCGGTCGCGGGCGCATCCCGCTCTTCGATGCCGATCTGCGCGCACAGCTGCTCGCGCGTGAGGCGCCGAGTTACCAGACGACGATGGTCGGGTCACTCAAGGACCGCTGGCCGAACGAGTATGTGCATGGCTATCACCTTGTGGCGGCAGGGCGTACTCGCTTCGGGGGAGATGTGTGGGATCGGGCGCTCGCGCGGTCGACCCGGCGATCGTTCCTGCCCGGTGCGCTGTCGAGTGGGCTCCGCCGAACGACGGGCGTGGATGCCGTGCGTCTGCACGATCAGACCTTTCGTGCGCTGCGGGATTCCGTGCGGGTCGGTGCGAGCCGACTCATCACCACCGAGGTGACCACGCTTGGCGCCGAACCGAGCAGCTGGACCGACGACGCATCTCCGGGTTGGGAGGATGATGGCCGTCTGATCTCACGGCGTGTCGGGCTGGAGGACTTTCCGCAGCTCGTCCGTCATGGGGCAGGGGGTGCCGAGCGGCTCCAGTATCTCGGGCAACCGATGCCGGCCCCGCTCTCCGTGCAGGGTGGGGCGGCGGCGTGGACCGAGGAGCGATTCGACCCACGCTATGCCCTGCGCACCTTCAACGTGATCATGGTGCGGGATCTCGCGAGCGGCACCGTACGGCAGCTGGGGGATACCATGCGGTGGATGAGTGTCGGTCTCTCACCGGATGCGCGGCGGCTCGTGACGGTGGAGCAGCAGGTGGATGGCGGCACGGCGGTGCTGCTCCTGGATCGTGACGGACGGGAGCAGCAGCGTCATCTCGTGCCGGATGGCGACCTGATCGTGACCCCACGCTTCACGACCGACGGTGGTGGGCTGCTCTTCACGCGCACGCGGCGCGGTGTCGGACGTCGCATCGAACGGTGTGATCGCTCGCTCGCGCGGTGCGAGGGGCTCTCGCCCTGGTCATCGCTGGCCATCTCCGCACCGGTGGGAGATAGCGCGCTCGTCTTTGCTTACGCACCGATCGATGGGCGCGATCAGATCGTCGCGTGGCGTGCTGCCACGGGCCGCTGGTATCAGGTCACGGTGCGGCCGGTGGGGGCGATCGATCCGATGCCCTCGCCTGATGGAACGCGCCTCGCCTTTGTGGACCACACTGCGTCGGGGCGACGAGTCGTCATGATGCCGATCGATCCAGCGGCGTGGCCGGAGGTGCCGTTAGCCGAGGATGATCCTCCGCCCGTGCGCGCACTGGTGGCCCAAGTCGGTGCCGCCCCGCGTGCCACGCCAATCGCCGCAGACACCACTGCTGGCGTGCGTGCGTATCTGACGTGGCGGCATCTGCTCTATCCCACGGGATTCACCTTCTCCGCGCCTCCGGTCAGCCCGACCATTGGCGCGACCCTGAGCTCCCGCGATATCCTCGGTACCTTCGCCGCCGATCTCGGCGCGAGCTACGACCGCACCGAGCGCACCGGGTCGGGACGCATCGCCATCACCTCAGCGGCGTATCCTCCCATCGTGAGCGCCTGGGTCGGCGTCGGGGAACGCCGTGATCTGTATCCGGCCGTCACGGTGCGGGGGGAGGCACAGCCAGCGGGCGAGTGGCGGTGGCGCGAGCATACGCGCGGGGTGCGCGCCGCGCTTCCCCTCAACCTCACGCGGGACCATCGCTGGACGCAGGTGCAGCTCTTCGGGGCACTCGAGGAGACGCGCGTGGAGGGAAGCACCCTTCCCAACTATTTCGTCGCCGATGAGGGGAGTGTGCGACCCCTCACCGTCGGCGTCACGGCCTACCGAGGCTATCAGTGGGTCCGAGACATCTTCCCGATTCGGGCGGTGACGGCGAGTGCCTTTGTGCGCTCGACGCCCATCGGTGGCACCTTCTCTGGGCGACAGCTCGCCGCGCGCACGCAGCTCTTCCAGACTGGATTCGGTCCCCATCATGGGATTCGGCTCGACGTTGGCATCGATCACCAGTCACTCCGCGCTTCTTCTACGAGTGCGGCACCCTATCGCTTCGCATCCTCGCTGCCATTTGCGCGGGGATATACGGCCCAGCCCGCTCCGCGTGCGATGCGTGGGGCGATCGATTACGTCTTTCCGCTCTGGTACCCTGACCGCACGCTCTTCCGGTCGATCCAGGTGCAGCGGGTGCGAGGGGCGCTCTTCGCGGATCTGATGCAGACGACCTCACGCCGCTTCATGGAGGGGAAAGCGGTCGATCAGGCCACGCGCTGGCGCTCGATCGGCGGCGAGCTCTGGTTCGACGCCGCCTGGTTCCACCCGGAGGTGAAGCTCCCGGTCGGCGTGCGCTACGCATGGCGGGTGGATGGCCCAGATCGCGGCGGGCGCGCGGAGTTCATCCTCGGGCTCTGACGTCGGGGCGCCATCGATCCGTGATCAGCGCCGCGAGACCTCAGGCACGAAGCGAGTCCTCGATCTCCTGTGCGATCCGCTCCACGTTCGGCAGCACCGCATCAAGCAAGACCGGATGGTACGGCATCGGGGTGTCGTCAGGCGCGAGTCGCCGCACCGGAGCATCGAGGTGCCAGAACACCTCCTGCGCGACGACACTCGCGACCTCTGCGCCGAACCCCGCCGTCATGTTGTCCTCGTGGACCACCAGACACCGACCGGTCTTCGCGACCGAGGCAAGGACTGTGTCGCGATCCCACGGGGCGATCGTGCGCAGGTCGATCACCTCGACGGCGTCCTCGAAGCGCTCCGCAGCTTCAACGCAGCGGTGCACCATCGCCCCCCAGGTCACCAGCGTGAGTGCGCTGCCGGCGCGAACGATGCGCGCCTGACCGAAGGGGAGCACATACTCGTCGCCCGGATAGGGCGCCGAGCCATCGCCCGTCATGAGGAGCGATCGATGCTCGAAGAAGACGGTCGGGTTCGGGCTCCGCATCGCGGCGCGCAGGAGCCCGACCGCGTCGGCGGCGTTGGACGGGATCGCGACCTGCCATCCGTAGGCATGGGCGAAGCGCACCTCGTCGCTCAGGCTGTGCCAGGGATCGCCCACATCCTTCCCGAATCCGCCAGGCATCCGCACGACCATCGGGGAGGCGAAGCGGTTCGCGGTGCGCCATCGCAAGGTGCCGGTGTTGTTGAGCTGCTCGGTGGCGGGATCCGCGTACTTCCGGAACTGGATCTCAGCCACTGGCATCAGGCCGCTGATCGCGAGCCCTGAGGCGCGACCGATGATCCCCTCCTCGGAGAGGCTGGTGTCGAAGACCCGCTCTGCGCCGAACTGACGCTGGAGTCCCTCGGTGACGAGATGTACGCCGCCCTTCTTCCCGACATCCTCACCGAAGACGACGAGCTTGGGATTCACCTCGAGTTCGTGCCGCAGCGTCCGACGGATCGCCTCGGCGAACCGCAGCATCTCACCCGCCGGCGCCGTGGTGGAGGCACCACCAAGCGCGCGACGCTCCGCGCGGCTCAGCCCGCCGAGCTCAGCCTCCGCAACCTCATCGCGATCGTCGGCATAGCGGTGCGTACCAACCGTCGCTGCGTCGGGGATCGGTCGGGCCCGCGCAGCCGTGACGGCACGTTCGATATCGCCCGCGACCTCGGCCTCGAGGGCGGTCCACTCCGCCGTCGTGAGCACGGCGGGGACGAGATACTCGCGGAGTCGTGGGAGGGGATCCCGCGCCTCATCCGCCGAGATCTCCGCGTCGGTGCGATACCCCTTCTGATTATCGGGGCCGGAGTGGCTCGAGAGCCGCGGTACCGTGAGGCGCACCAAGGCAGGGCCGGCCCCGCGGCGGACATGCGTCACGCACTCCTGCAGGAGCGAGGCCGTCTCATGCGGATCGGTCCCATCGCCATTGCGGATGAAGAGATTGCCGAAGGCCTCGAGGTTCCGCGCGATGTCACCCCCCGGCGTCTGCATCTCCCCCTTCACCGAGATCCCGAGGTTGTTGTCCTCGATATAGAAGAGCATCGGGAGCTTCAGCGTCGTCGCCATGGTGAGGGCCGACCAGAAGCCGTTGGTCGCGACCGACCCATCCCCACCGAGGGCGACGCCGATCGAGCCGGCCCACCGGGCATCCTTGAGCGCATCGCGATGGTAGGTGATCGCCTGGGCCCACCCCGCGGTCGGGGTGTACTGGGAGCCGACATCACCGGACATGGGGAGGACCACCGGGCCCGAGCGATTCGGGAGGTTACAGACGACACCGATGTCGCGACCATCGGAGAAACCGCCGGCCCGTCCGAGCGGGGAGCCCAAGGCGTCGTCGAAGGGGAGGCCGAGGGAGAGGAGGAGGGGGCGGCTCCGATAGTAGGCGCCGGCCGCATCGCGCTCCCCGGTCAGGAGGGCCCCCAGGATGCACTGCGCCACATCATGGCCGCGTGCGGAGAACTGGTAGAGGACCAGATGGTCCTTGGGCACCGTGGCGCGGTTGCGGTTGGTCGCCTCCTCGAGGTCATCCATCGCGCGGGAGGCGAGCACGTGGTAGGCGATGCGACGCCAGTCGAGGCCGGGGAGGGGACGCTTGGGCATGGGGGGAATCTGATGGGTATCTTTGGGATATGGCGACCCCCCTGATCCTCCGAGAGATCCGAGACGGCGTCCTCTTCCTGACGCTGAACCGTCCCGACGTCCTGAACTCGTTCAATCGAGCGATGGCGCTCGAGCTCCAGCAGGGGCTCGCCGAGGCGGCGGCCAACCCGGAGATCCGCGCGGTCCATCTCACCGGGGCGGGGCGTGGGTTCTGCGCGGGTCAGGACCTCCAAGAGGTGCTCCCCGTTGGGGATGGCCCCATGCCGGATATCTCTGAGGTGGTGCGGGCGAGCTTCAATCCGATCATCCTCGCCATCCGGACCCTGGAGAAGCCGGTGATCTGCGCCGTGAATGGGATCGCGGCGGGGGCGGGGGCCAATCTCGCCTTCGCCTGCGACCTCACGATCGCGGCCGAGTCGGCGAGCTTCGTCGAGAGCTTCTCCAAGTTGGGGTTGATCCCGGACACGAGTGGGACCTTCTTCGTCCCTCGGCTCGTGGGGACGCAGCGGGCGACAGGGATGTTCTTCCTCGCAGAGAAGATCTCGGCGGAGCAGGCGAAGGGGTGGGGGCTTATCTGGGATGCGGTCCCCGCGGCGCAGCTCGCTGAGGTCTCCGAGCAGCTCGCGCGCACCCTCGCGCAACAGGCGACGCGTGGGTTCGGGCTCACCAAGCGGGCGATGAACGCCTCCGCGGCCAATGGGCTCGAGGCGCAGCTCGAGCTCGAGGCGCAGCTGATGCAGGAGGCGGGGCGGACGGCGGATTATGAGGAGGGGGTGCGCGCCTTCCTCGAGAAGCGTGCGCCGCGCTACCGGGGGGCCTGAGGGGATGCGAC
>JBEGVM010000044.1:0-3943 GCA_041178365.1 Gemmatimonadota bacterium
ACCGCGAGCGCGATCCCGAAGTCAGCCACGAGCGCCTGTCCGTCGTGCAGCAGGATGTTCTCCGGCTTCACATCGCGATGGACGATCCCCTGCCGATGCGCGTAGTCGAGTGCGCTGCCGACTTCGCGTGCGATCCGGAGCGCCTCCGCGATCGGGAGGGGGCGCTCGCGATTGAGTCGGGCGCGGAGCGTCTCTCCCTGCACCATCGGCATCACATAGTAGAGCAACCCATCGGCCGCGCCGGAATCGAGCAGCGGGAGGATGTGCGGGTGCTGCAAGCGCGCGGTGGTCTTGATCTCCGTGAGGAAGCGCTCCGCGCCGAGCGCCGCTCCAAGATCTGGGTGAAGGACCTTGATGGCGACGTCGCGATCGTGCTTGAGATCGATGGCGCGCCAGACCGTCGCCATCCCACCGGCGCCGAGTTCCTGTTCGATGCGGTAGCGGTCAGAGAGCGCCTGGGTGAGGCGGGTAACGATATCGCTCATGGACGAACCCCGAGGGGGAGTGGGGAAGGCGCCGGAAAAGGTAGCCTGGCAGGTGGCGTGTGGTGAGATACCTGACGGTCGGTGGCAGCGACCCGCGCGCCGTGGTATCGTCTGTCAGGTGCCCCGGCTCGCTCATCACCTTGGAGGCCTCGTGTCTGCTTCGCTCGTGCTACGCCACATCGCTGTCACCGCGCTCGTGACCGGGCTGGTCGGGTGCATCCCCTATACGATGGGGAGCACGGCGCAGACCGTCCCGGCCGGGGAGCAGGTCCGCACGACGACCGCGGGATTCGTAATCGGCGGGGGCTCCGACCTTCAGGATGCCGAGGGTGGCAACGGATCCACCAATATGCCGATGTCCGATGTCGAGGTTCGGTGGGGACTCACCGATCACTCCGACCTTGGGATCCGCATCCCGGGGGCGAGCGGGATCATCCTCAATCACAAGACGCGGCAGAAGGGAGCGGCACACCCAGATTCCGCTGGGTTCGCCACGCTGATCGGCGGTGGCGTGGTGAATTGGGCCCAGCACGCCTTCATGGAGGGGGCGGTCATCTGGTCCAGCGCACGAACCGGGAGCACGATTCGGTACGGCGGATTCAAGGTGATGCACATCCTGCCGATCGCCTCGGGCGCCGTGAAGGATACGCCCACCATCGGGGGATTCTTTGGGCTCCGCCTCGGGGATGGCGAGACCATAATCTCCCCGGAACTGGGGGTCTATCACGATCGATCGGCGCTGGGGATCCGGCGTGGCAGCATCATCGTCGTCCCCGCGGTGACGTTGCGGGGGATCTCCTTCCCGCGCCGGATCTTCGGGTGGTTCTGACCCCCTAGTCGAGCGACCAGGACCGACTGAGACGGCGTCCACCCCAGATGCCGAAGGCGAGGCCGACGATACTGAGGACGAAGGCCGTGAACAGGCCGAAGGGCGCCCCGACCCACCACCCGATCGTGCTCCCGACCGTCGAGGTGACGAGCACGATGAACTTCATGCTCGTCTAGCGAACCAAGGGCTTGAACTTCAGCCGATGCGGCTGGTCCGCATCAGCACCCTTCCGCCGCTTCAGGTCCTCGATGTACGACTGATAGTTCCCTTCGTACCACACCACCTCCGAGTCCCCTTCGAAGGCGAGGATGTGCGTGGCGACACGATCCAAGAACCACCGATCGTGTGAGATGATCACCGCACAGCCAGAGAAATCGAGGAGCGCCTCCTCCAGCGCGCGGAGCGTATCGACATCGAGATCGTTCGTCGGTTCGTCGAGCAGGAGGAGGTTGCCCCCCTGCATCACCGTCTTGGCGAGGTGCAGACGATTCCGCTCCCCACCGGAGAGGTTGGCCACGAGCTTCTGCTGATCAGCGCCCTTGAAGTTGAAGCTCGAGGCGTACGCACGACTATTGAGCTCCTTCTTGCCGACCGTGATGAGCTCACGCCCACCAGAGATCTCCTCCCAGAGCGTGCGTTTCCCTTCCAGGGTGCGATGCTGATCCTGATATGAGATGACGACGGTCTCGCCGATCGTGAGCTCCCCGCCATCGGGCTTCTCCAACCCATTGATCATCCGGAACAACGTCGTCTTACCGGCGCCGTTGGGGCCGATGATTCCGACGATCCCCGCGCGCGGCAGATCGAAGTTCAGGTTGTCGAACAGGAGCTTGTCCCCGAACGCCTTCTTGAGCCCCTTCGCGCGCACCACGTCGTTGCCCAAACGCGGCGCCGGCGGGATGACGATCTCGTTCTGCATCACGCGATCGTTCTGCGCCTCGCTTGCGAGTTGATCGTAGGCCTGTAGACGCGCCTTGCTCTTAGCCTGCCGTGCCTTCGGTGACATGCGGACCCACTCGAGCTCCTTCTGCAACGTCTTCTGCCGCGCACTCGCCTGCTTCTCTTCGATTGCTAAGCGCTGCTGCTTCTGGTCGAGCCAGCCAGTGTAGTTCCCCTCGTACGGCACGCCCTTCCCGCGATCGAGCTCGAGGATCCACTTCGCGACGTTGTCGAGGAAGTAGCGATCGTGCGTGATCGCCACCACGGTGCCCGGGAAACGCTCGAGGAAGTGCTCCAGCCAGGCCACGCTCTCGGCGTCGAGGTGGTTGGTCGGCTCGTCGAGGAGCAACATGTCAGGCTCTTCGAGCAACACCTTACAGAGCGCGACGCGACGCTTCTCACCACCTGAGAGATTCGTCACAGGCGAATCAGAGGGCGGCAACCGGAGCGCATCCATCGCCACGTCGATCTTGTTGTCGAGATTCCAGAGATCGTGCTGGTCGATGTACTCCTGCAGCTTCGCCTGGCGCGCCATCAACGCATCAAAGTCCGCATCAGGTTCGGCGAACTTCAGCGAGATGTCGTTGAACTCGTTCAGCGCGTCTCGCTGCGTCTTGACGGCCAACTCCACATTGCCGCGCACATCGAGCGCCGGATCGAGCTCAGGCTCCTGCGGCAGATAGCCGATGCGCGTGCCCTTGTGGGCCCACGCCTCTCCCTGAAATTCCGTGTCGGCCCCCGCCATGATACGCAGCAGCGAGGACTTGCCCGCCCCGTTGGGACCGAGGACGCCGATCTTGGCGCCGGGGTAGAAGGAGAGCCAGATGTCGTCGAGGATGATGCGCGAAGGGGGAATCACCTTCTTGAGCGCCTTCATCACATAGATGAATTGCGGTGCCATGGGCGGGGATCTCCGGCGAATGCGAACGAGCAGGGCGGAACGACTGCGCCCACAGGGCGCGTTGCTATAATGAATCTGGGTGAAAGCTAATCCGGTTCCCCCATCCCTCCCCCACCCCATGGACCTCACCACCCTCGCTGAACGCCTCTCCTCGAGCCCGCTCACGGCACTCCCGATCGTCTTCGGTGCCGGCGTGCTCACGAGCCTCACCCCCTGCATCTATCCGATGATCCCGATCACGGCGGCGATCGTCGGGGGGCAGAGCGTTGGGGAGGCAGCCCCGTCCAAGTGGCGCACCCTCGCGCTCACCCTCGCCTATGTGCTCGGGCTCGCGACGCTCTATTCGGCGCTTGGGCTCCTCGCCGGCCTCACGGGGACGATGTTCGGGAGTGTGAGCACGAACCCCTGGCTCTACTTCGCGATGGCGAACCTCCTGATCCTCGCCGCGCTCGCGATGCTCGAGGTCCTCCCGATCCGGCTCCCCGCTGCCCTGATGACCCGCGCCGCAACGGCGGGCACCGGTGGCCGCGCGGTCGGCGCCTTCGTGATGGGGGCGATGTCGGGGCTCGTCGCCGCCCCCTGTGGGGCACCCGTGATGGCCGCGGTCCTCACCTGGGTCTCCACCACCGGGAGTGCTGGACTCGGCTTCCTCTATCTCTTCGCCTTCTCCGTTGGGATGTGCTCGCTGCTGGTCGCCGTCGGCCTCTCGAGCGGGCTCGTCACACGCCTCCCACGGGCCGGCGCCTGGATGCTCTGGGTCAAGCGCGGCTTCGCCGTGATCATGATCGG
>JBEGVM010000045.1:0-7078 GCA_041178365.1 Gemmatimonadota bacterium
TCCCCGACATGGACGTCCGCTTCAAGATCGCCCCCTCCGGCACCGCCGTGGACGAGGCGGGGCTCAAGTTCGACATCTCCGACTTCGACGGCTACGCCGTGGAGGCCGCGCTCCAGATCAAGGAGAAGCTCAACGCCGGAGAGGTCGTCGTGATCTCGCTCGGCGGCGATGTGGTGCAGGAGACCCTCCGCAAGGCGATGTCGATGGGCGCCGACCGCGCGGTGCAGCTCAAGGCCGACGGCACGCACGTCGACTCCTTCGCGATCGCCTCGGCGCTCGCCGCGGAACTCAAGGATGGCGGCTACGACCTCATCATGTTCGGGCGGATGTCGATCGACACCGCGCATGGCGTGACGGGGGCGATCGTCGCCGAGTTGCTCGGGCTCCCCTGTGTGAACGCGATCTCCAAGCTCGAGTTCGATGGCCGCACCGCGAAGATGCGCCGTGAGCTCGAGGGGGCGTATGAGTTGGTCGAGTGCGCCCTCCCCGCGGTGGTCACCATCGATGAAGGGATCGCGCGGCCGCGTTATCCCTCGCTCAAGGGGATCATGGCCGCCAAGAAGAAGCCACTCGAGTCGAAGCCCGCGCAGCTCCCCGCGTCGCGGCTCTCGCTCGACGCCCTCGCGCTTCCGCCCGAGCGGGCCGCGGGCCGCATCATCGGGGAGGGCACCGCCGCCGTCCCCGAACTCGTCCGTCTTCTCAAGGAAGAGGCGAAGGTTCTCTGATGAGCGCACATGTCCTGGCATTCGCCGAGTCGCGTGGTGGCGAGCTTCGCCGCGCCGCCCTTGAGGCTGTCACCGCCGCCCGCCGCATCGCCGATGCCAAGGGCGGGCAGGTGCATGCGATCCTCTTTGGTGCCGCTGGCATCGGGGCCCATGCCGCCGCGCTCGGTGCGCATGGCGCCGACCGCGTGCTCGTGGTGGAGCACGCCGGCTTCGCGCACAACAATCCGGAGGCGGTCGCTGCGACCATCGCCGCCAAGATGAGCGGGTACGGCACCTTCGTCGCGACCGCCTCCGCGACGGGGAAGGACATCGCCCCCCGCGTCGCCGCCAAGCTTCAGGTCCCGATGGCCGCTGATGCGACCGCCTTCGAGGTGAAGGGGGAGGCGATCACCGTCACCCACCCCGGCTACACGGGGAAGATCCTCCAGTCGATCACGCTGTCGGCGACGCCGGCTATCCTCTCGGTGCGCGCTGGCGCGTACCTCCCGGTCGCGAATGCCAAGGTGGGTGAGGTCGAGTCGGTCGCTCCGGTGACCGATCCCGCGGCGAGTCGTGTGCGCATCACCGAGACCGCGGCGGGGAATACCGCCAAGCTCGATCTCGGCGAGGCCCCGGTGATCGTCTCCGGTGGGCGTGGGCTCAAGGAGGCGGGGAACTTCGCGCTCGTCGAGGCACTCGCGGGGGCCTTCGGCAACGCCGCCGTCGGCGCCACGCGCGCGGTGACCGATGACGGGTGGCGTCCGCACGCCGATCAGATCGGTCAGACGGGGCGGCTCGTGAGCCCCGACCTCTACATCGCCTGCGGGATCTCCGGCGCGATCCAGCATCTCGCCGGGATGCGGACCTCCAAGACGATCGTCGCGATCAACAAGGACAAGGAGGCCCCGATCTTCAAGGTGGCCGACTACGGGGTGGTGGGGGATGTCCTCGAGATCCTCCCCGTGCTGACGGAGGCGGTGAAGCGGGCGAAGGCGCAGTAAGTCGCCTACCTTTTTGGCATGACCGCCGCCAACGCCCTCTTCCTCGCGATCCTCCTCCTCGCCGTCGGCTTCTTCGCGGCGAACGTCCAACGGCTCGTCGGGTATCTCCGGATCGGCCGGCTTGACGATTCCCGCTGGACCGACGTACCCACGCGCGTCGGGAACCTCATCACGATCGGGATCTTCCAGTCGAAGATCTTCCGGGACTCGATCGCCGGCCCCATGCACGCCCTCATCTTCTGGGGGTTCGTCATCCTCGGGGCCGGCACCACGGAGATGCTCATCAAAGGGGTCGTCCCCTCGTTCGGGTACGAGCAGTTCCTCCCGGCGCCCCTCTACCGCGGCTACGTCCTGAGCCAGGAAGGCTTCGCGGCGATCGTCCTCGCGATGGTCGCCATGGCGCTCTGGCGCCGCCTCACCAAGCGAGTGAAGCGCCTCGAGGGCGCCGAGACCCATCCGAACGACCCCCTGCTGATCCTCTCATGGATCGGCGCGCTCATGGTCACGATGTTCCTCACCGAGGCCTTCGCGATCGCCGCGGAGCCGGTGGCGCTCGGCGGGATGCGTCCGGTGAGCTATCCCCTCGCGATCGCACTCGTGCAGGTGGGCTTCGCGCCGGGGATGCCCGCCCCCGCGCTGATGCACGACCTCTGGTGGTGGGCGCACGCGTTGCTCGTGCTCGGCTTCCTGAATTACCTCCCGTACTCGAAGCATCTGCATGTGGTCGCCTCGCTCCCGAACACCTATCTCTCGAACACGAGCGGCCCTGGCGTCGTTGGGGCGATTCGTGCGATGGACTTCGAGGGGGCGGACGCCGAACAGTTCGGTGCGAAGGATGTGGAGCATCTGAGCTGGAAGTCGTTGCTCGACGGATTCGCCTGCACCGAGTGCGGGCGCTGCACCGCGGTCTGTCCGGCGAACACCACGGGGAAGCTCCTCTCCCCACGGAAGATCATGATCAATGTGCGCGAACGGCTCGAGGAGAAGGCGCCCTGGATGGTGCCGGGGGAGGGCGGGGTCCTGACGCTGAGCCCCGATGCGCCGGCCGCAATCGCCGAGCGCTCACTCCTCGACGGCTACATCACGGAAGAAGAACTCTGGGCCTGCACCTCGTGCCGCGCCTGTGTGTATGAGTGCCCCGTCTCGATCGATCAGCTCTCGGTGATCAACGAGCTCCGGCGGAACCTCGTGCTCTCGGAGTCGCGCTTCCCCGAGGAGTTGCTGCCCGCCTTCGAGGCGATGGAGACGAGCGGGTCGCCTTGGTCGTTCGATCCGGGCGATCGCGCCAAGTGGGCGGACGGGATGCAAATCCCGACGATGGCCGAGATGGCGGCGCGTGGGGAGAGCCCTGAGGTGCTCTACTGGGTGGGGTGCATGGGGTCGTTCGACGATCGCGCCAAGAAGACCACCGTCGCCTTCGCCAAGATCCTCCAGGCCGCTGGCGTGCGCTTTGCGATCCTCGGGCAGGAAGAGAAGTGCAATGGCGATCCGGCGCGCCGGATGGGGAACGAGTACCTCTATCAGACCCTCGCCAAGGACAATGTCGAGACGCTCGGGCGTTACGGCGTGCGCACCGTGGTGACCGCCTGCCCGCACTGCTTCCATCAGCTCGGGAACGAGTATCCGCAGTTCGGCGGGGAATATGACGTGATCCATCACGCGACCTACATCGAGCATCTCTTGGCGGAAGGGCGCGTCCCGATCCGTCAGGATCTCCATGCCCCGGTGCGGACCTTCACCTACCACGACTCCTGCTACCTCGGCCGCTACAACGATGTGTACGACGCGCCGCGTGAGACGCTGAAGCGCGCGCTCCCGGTGGTGAACCTCGTCGAGATGGAGCGCTCACGTGACAAGGGGCTCTGCTGCGGCGCGGGTGGTGGCCGCATGTGGATGGAGGAGACGGTCGGGAAGCGGATCAACATCGAGCGTGCCGAGGAAGCGCTGGCGACCAAAGCCGATGCAGTCGCCGTCGCTTGTCCTTTCTGCATGACGATGATGGCGGACGGGGTGAAGGCACAGGGGGCCGAGGTCCCGGTGTTCGACATCGCCGAGGTCGTCGCGGAGCAGTTGGGCTAAGGGATGGCGCGCGAGGAGCGGCGGCTACCAGACGGGACGCTCGACCATCCCGATCTCCCGATCAAGCCGCCGTTCGTCTTTCTGATCGCGACGGGGATCGGGGCGGTCGCGCATTGGCTCGTGCCGCGGACGATTCGTCCCGAGGGGATGGCGGGGATCGGCCAGGCCGTCCTCCTCGCCGCTCTCGTTTGGATCGCCTTCGTGATCTGGACTTTCCGCCGCCATCAGACCGCGGTCGAGCCGTGGAAGGCGACGAAGACCATCATCGCGACGGGACCGTTTGCCGTGAGCAGAAATCCGATCTATATCGGATTTGCCATCGCGCAGATCGGGGTGGCGCTCTGGGCCAATCAGCTCGCGATCCTGCTCCTGGTGATTCCTGCGGTGATCTTCACCGACCGGGCCATCATCCGGCGCGAAGAGGTCTATCTCACGCGGAAGTTCGGCGAGCCCTATCGCATGTACTGTCAGACGGTGCGGCGCTGGCTGTAGCCTCGCCGGACTTCATAGACCGTCAACACATGATGCGCGAACGATCCCTCCGGGGCAGGGGGCTGAATGGGTCGTCGCTCCTGATGCACCACTCGATGCGTGAGCCCGAGCGGTCCGAGCGCATCGAGGAAATCTTGGAGCGCGACTCGGCCCTGGTCTGAGATCAGCGCGCGACCCTCAGGGGCCAGCGCACGCGCGATCAGCGCGGAGATGAGCATCGCATGTGGGCGCTCGTAGAGCACGTCGGCGGCGAGGATCAGGTCGAAGGTGCCGAGGTCATCCGGGAGCGCACGCCAGTCGACCATCCGCGTCTCCGGCTCGCGGCCATTCGCGCGCCACGTGTTCCGCGCGGCGAAGAGGAGGGCATCCTCGTAATAGTCGGTCGCGACCACGTCATACCCTGCCCGCATCGCGGCGATCGTCACGAGCCCGATCCCGCAGCCGAGCTCGAGCGCGCGTGGATGGTGTGGGGCCTCCCCCATCAACTGCCGCTCGGTCATAAGATGATCGGCGAGCACCACTGCGGCGGGCCAGAGGTCCGCCCAGTAGGGGAGCCGCTCATCGCGGGCGAACTCCGCCTCACTGATCAGATCATCGGGGTTGCGCGGCTTCTCGAGCACGAGGGTCTCACCCGCGAGGGTGACCGCCGTGGACCCAAGAACAAAGCGCCGGTCGAGCGCGGCGAGCGCGTCCCTCACAGCGCGAAGGTCGCGGTGGTCCCCGCATCCTCGGTGAGGAGCAGGGCGGAGAGCCGCTCACCCGCGGGGACCTCGGACCGATCCTCCGGCACCACGAGGAGCGCATTCGCGAGGGACATCGAGGTGAGGATCCCTGACCCTTGCGGGCCGGTGAGACGTGCGGTGAGCGAGCCGTCAGGCTGTGCGGTGACGATCGCCCGCAAGAAATGCGTGAGCTTCGCCCCGATCCTGACTGGCTCCTCGAGGGTGACCGCCACCGGTCGCCGATAGAGCCGCGTGTGCCCGAGCATCCGGCGAATGGTCGGGCGCACGAAGAGCTCGAAGGTCACCATCACGCTCACCGGGTTCCCGGGGAGCCCGATCCATGGGATTCCTGCGATTCGTCCGAACCCCACCGGAGCCCCAGGGCGCATCCGTACACGCCAGAGCGCCATCTCCACCCCCATCTCCTCGAGCGCGGCGCGGGTGTGATCGAACTCCCCCACGGAGACGCCAGCGGAGGTGACGATCAGATCGGGCTGCTGGTCGACTGCTCGCTGGAGCAATGCCCGCATCGCCTCGCGTGTGTCGGCGGCGTGGCCAAGGGGGAGAGGGATCCCGCCATTGAGGCGCACCAGCGCATCGAGGGTGTAGGCGTTGGAGCTCACGATCTTTCGGCCCGCCTGCACCTCGTCGAAGCGATCGAGATCGACGAGCTCATCACCGGAACCGAGGATCGCCACACGGGGGCGCCGGTGGACCGGCACGATCGCTTGGCCGACGGAGGCGAGCACGCCGATCTGGGCCGCGCCGAGTGGGATCCCGGCGGGGAGGGCGATGCTCCCCGCGGTGAGATCCTCACCCCGATGCCGCACGTTCTTCCCGCGGTCGCGGTCGTTCGTGATGCGCACATGGGTGAGCCCAGCATCGGTGTCCTCCACGCGCACCACGGTGTCGGCCCCTTCGGGCATCGGGGCGCCCGTCATGATCCGCGTCGCTGCACCGGGGCCGAGCGCCCGTGTGGGGAAGGCGCCCGCCGCCACCGTCTCGAGCACGGGGAGCTCAATCGGATGCTCTGCGCTCGCGCCAGCGATCTCCCCGCCTCGCACCGCGTAGCCATCCATGGCGGAGTTGTCCCAATGCGGGAGGGTGATCGGGGACTGGATGTCCTGTGCGAGCACACGCCCCAACGCCTCACCCAGCGCGACCGGTTCGACCGGGAGGGGGGAGATCCCCTCGGTGATCCGAGCGACCGCTTCGGCGACGCTATGCATCAGCGTGGCGCCCCGATCGGGTTGGAGGCGAGCCAGACCAGGAGCGTGTCCTGCACCCGCTCGATCTCTCGGTTGGCGACGACGTGATTGTTGGCGAGCATGGAGAAGAGGAGGAGTCGCCCGTCGGCGGTGGTCACATAGCCGGAGAGGGCGCGGGCCTTGTCGAGCGTCCCGGTCTTGGCACGGACATTCCCCTGGGCGGGACTCCCACGGAGGCGGCTGCGAATCGTCCCATCGATCCCCGCATTCGGGAGAGCGTCGTAGAAGGTGCGGAACTCCGGATGGCGTCGCATCGCGTCGAGTACGCGCACGACCGTCTCTGGCGTGAGATAATCATGGCGCGAGAGCCCACTCCCATCGCGCACGGCGAAGCCCGCGGAGTCGGCCCCCCACGCGAGGAGCTGCCGCTCGACCACCACCCGGCCGGAGTCGGCGGTCCCACTCCCCGTCTCCACGCGGCCCAGCGTCTTGAAGAGCAGCTCGCCGATCTGGTTCTGCGAGGGCTTCTCGAAGCGCGGGAGGATCTCGCGGAGCGTCGGTGACGGCCGAGCGGCCAGCGTCACCATCCCTGTGGTGTCGGCGAAGGCGTTCGGCTCCACCCCGCCTCGCACACGGATCCCGCGTGCCGCCAACGCCTCGGCGAAGGCGTCGAGCCAGGCGCCACTGGGATGACGCAAGGCGACCTCAAGCGTGACCGAGTCGCCGACCACCACCTGACCGGTCAGCGCGAGCGTGGGGCGGATCCCCCGCACGTCACTCGTCCATTGCACCCCACTCCGCGCACCGTTGCGTGGGATGGTGGTGACCTCGATAGCGCCCAGCGCTGGCACGCTGCGCGCCGGCGCAGTGCG
>JBEGVM010000046.1:0-6692 GCA_041178365.1 Gemmatimonadota bacterium
CGTCACCGTAGGTGACTGGTGGGCGGGCGACGAGGGTGCGTTGGATCTCTGCCGCGATCGCGGCGGCATCGTCCCAGGCGCTGGTGATCGCCGCGAGGGCGCCACGCGCGGGAAGGCGCGAGAGCGCGGTGTGCACCTCAGGAAGCTGCGCGAGCGAATCCCCTAAGGCGCGGAGATCACGCGGGGTGGCGCGGAGCGCGGCGGTGCGACCTGCGAGGCGTTCGATGTCGCGCACCCCATCAAGGGCCGCGCGCAGCGCCTCGCGCGCCAAGGCCTCCTCGACGAGCACCTGCACCGCATCGAGCCGCGCCGTGATCGCGGCCACGTCGGTGAGGGGCGCCAGGATCCATTGCCGGAGTAGGCGCGCGCCCATCGGCGTCTGCGTGCGATCGAGCACGCCCAAGAGTGTACCGCTGATATCGTCGGTGGCGCGGAGCGATTCGACGAGCTCCAGATTGCGGCGCGTCATCTCATCCAACGGCATCACCCCACCCGGCCGCTCGATCGTCGGGCGCATGAGATGTGGGATACCGCCGGGCTGCAGCTCCTTCAGGTAGCGGAGCAGCGCCCCCGCCGCCCCGATCGCGACCCCATCGATGGTGGCATCGAGTCCGAACCCTTCGAGCGAGGCGACGCCGAAGTGCTGCACCAGCGCGTCGCTCGCGAGCGCCGGATCGAACTCCCATCCCTCGCGCGGGGTCTGCAGGAGATCGTCCGCGAGGGTGACTCCATGGAGCGACGTCCCCGCAGCGACCAACAATTCCCGCGGCGCGATCCGCGCGAGCACGGCGTCGAGGTCGTCACGCGTGCAACGCACGAGGCGGAACTCCCCCGTCGAGAGATCGGCCGCCGCCACCCCGACCATCCCCGGCCCTACCGCGACCGCCGCGAGGAAGGTGTTCCGCGACGCACTGAGTAGATCATCGCTGAACGCCGCACCCGGCGTGATCGTCTCCACCACCGCGCGCTTCACGATCCCCTTGGCGAGCTTGGGATCCTCGACCTGCTCACAGATCGCGACCCGATGCCCCTGCTGCACGAGTCGCCGGATATACTCGGCCGCCGCCTTCACCGGGATCCCCGCGAGCGGTACTTCGGCCGCGGCGCCATTGTTCCGCGAGGTCAGTGTGAGATCGAGCGCGCGCGCCGCGACCTCGGCGTCCTCATAGAACATCTCGTAGAAGTCGCCCATTCGGAAGAAGAGGATCGCGTTCGTATGCCGCGCCTTGATCTCCCGGTATTGCGTCATCAGCGGTGTCCCGCTCCCCCCGCCGCTCATGGCGCAGCGACCGGCGTGACGAACCCCTCCGCCTTCTCCTTGGTGCGATACGCCGTCAGCGCACGCTGCGCCGCCTCTCGCGTCGTGAACCGCCCCATCCGAACGCGGAAGGGCGCCGACTCGCCATCGATGCGGAGCTCGCCGTACCCTCGCTTCGTCAGACGCGCGACCATCGCCTCCGCTTCACCGCGCATCTGATACGCCGCCAGCTGCACCGACCACTGCGGGGTCGTGGGTGGAGCCACCGTGGTGGCACGAGGCGCGGCGGGCGTAGGCGCAGCAGGCGCGGCAGGCGCGGCAGGCGCAGGCGCTTGTGCCTCCGTCGGACACCCCTGCAGCAGATAGTCGTACTGATTGATCAGCTCGACCTGCCCCTCCGACACTCGGCGACGCCCCTCGCGCAGCACGGGACATCCCGCGGCGCGTGATCCTCGTTCGATCAACATCCGTCCATGCCAGAGACTCGCCTCGCCACGGATTGGCGCGTCGGGCGCTTCACGGGTGAGACGTTCGAAATACCGAAGCGCCGCCGCACGATCCCCGCCCGCCAGCTCCCCCTGCGCGAGACGGAACATCGACGCCGCGGCGAGGGGGGAGCGCTCATGCTCGAGCATCACGCGCAGGTAGTCGCGCTGCGCCTCCGCCCAGGTCGCCGCGAGTGTCGCACGCCAGAAGAGTGCCTGCACCTCCGCCGGCGATCCGGGGTCCGCCGCCTCCACAAGGGAGTCGACGACGAAGCGACCAGGGCCGCCATGGCCATCGTTCACCAGTCGCTGCGCGCGGCGATACGCGGCCAGGGCGGGATCGGGATCCGGTGGCACCGCTGGGCGATCCTGCGCCACGAGCGAGAGCGGAGCGATCACCGCGAGGAGCATCAGGGCGAGGCGCAGCAGGGTACGCGTCATCATGCCGCCTTCCGCGCGGCGACGGTGGACGCCATCGCGAGCAGGAGCGAGGTCACGATCTGCTCCTCGCTCGAGACCTTGGTGTCTTTGAGCGCGCGATCCGCCGCTAAGAGCGCGGCAAGGGCGCGATCGATATCTGCGGCGTTCCATGCGGCGATGCTCCGCGCCCAGCGTGACACCGCCTCCCCCCACGCACACCCGGTATACGCTCCGCCCGATTGCTTGAGCAACCCGAAGAGCTCTCCCTCGAGTCGTGACGCGGCCACGCCACGCGCACGCGCCGCAACCGCCCACCCGATGCCGAGGGTCTGTGTGGTGAGCGCCATGACGAGCGGAACGCCCCCCATCTTCGGTTGGGCGAGTACCTCATCGACCACCGCGATCGCCTCCGTGGTCCGACGCGCCGCGACATGATCGAGGAGTTCGGAGAGCGTGCGCCCTGGCCGCACCCCCGTCACCGCCTCGATTGCGGATTCATCGATGGTCTCGCCATTGGTGAAGGCCCCGAGCTTGCGGAGTTCACCAGAGAGGAGAGCGAGATCGTTCCCGCCATAGCTCGCGAGCAGCATCGCGGCGCTTGGGGTGATCGTCGTCCCGACCTGCTTCTCGGCGGTGACGGTGATCCACTTGAGAAGATCCTTCCCCTCGAGTGCCGCGAACTCCACCGTCGCCGCGCGATCCATCCACTCGGTCTCGATCTTCGCCCCGGCGGGTGCGACGAGCAGCAGCACGGTGTCCGACGCCGGTTTCGCGAGCGCGGCGCTGAGTCGTCCGCGCGCGGGCTTCTTGAGCGCCGAGGGGTCGCGCAGGATCACCAGTCGCCGCTCGGCGAGCATGGGGAGGGCGTCGAGGGCGCGTCCGAGTGCTGCGGCATCGCACTCCGCGCCACGAAGGAGTTCCAGGTTGAAGTCGCGTGTGCCGAGGTCGGTCGCCGCGTCGATGAGACGCCGCACCCAATCCTCCTTCAGGAAGTCATCGGACCCATGAAAGAGGTAGACCGGGGCGAGCGGCCCTTTGGTGACCGCCGCCTTGAAGGCAGACATCGTGACCGCTGGCATCAGGGGGCAATATAGCCGCCCCCGGACGCTATCGAACCGCTACCGAACCGCGGGGTCGATCACCTCGGCAAAGGCACTCCGCGCCCGGTTCAACCGCGACTTCACCGTCCCGAGATTGCAGTCCGTCATCTCCGCGATCTCCTCGTACGAGCGCCCTTCGAGTTCGCGTAACACGAAGACCTTCTGGTGATGCGTCGGGAGCTGGGCCACCGCGCCGTCGATCATCGCACGGAGCTCCCGCTGCTCGAAGAGATCGTCGGGGCGCGAGTCGGGATCCTCGAACTCGAGCGGACGCTCGTCGTCGTCATGGTCGGTCCCCATCGCCTGGAAGAGCACGATCGGATTCCGCCCACGGTTGCGGAGTTCGTTCTTGGCCAGGTTCCCCGCGATCGTATAGATCCAGGTCGAGAACTTCTTGGCGCGGTCGAATCGGGCGATGTGGCGATGGACGCGGATGAACGCCTCCTGCACCAGGTCCTCCGCCCGCTCCCGATCCCCGATGGTCCGGTTGATGAAGTTCAGGAGCCGGTTCTGATACCTATGGAAGAGCACATCGAATGCGCGGCTCTCGCCGGCTATGTATTGAGACACCAACGAGACATCATCAAGACGTTCAAGATCTTTTGTCGAGATGAAGCGGGTCTGTCGATTCGAGTATCGGAGCGCTGCCGTTCCCATGATCTGGTCGCCTCACAAGGAGGGTGGATGTGGTCCTCTGCCCCTTCAAGGAGCATGGACCGTGCCAGATCGGTATTTTTGGTAACTCGTTGATTTACAACAACTTTTGCTTTCTAACGACCACCGTGAGGTCCGGCTTTTCGGACGTTTTGTCCGGTTTTTAGGACGGCTTATACACCGCCATCGCCGCGGCCGCCATCGCGAGCACAGGCACGGCAAGTAACAACACCCGTCCCATCGCTGGCCTCCGATACGGCAGCGCCGCCACCACGGCGAAGACGGTCCACAGCCCCAGCTTCACCCAGAGCCAGAAGGGGAATCCACTTCCGTGCGCGAACCCGATCCGCGCGAGGAGTCCGAACCCGCCGACCAAGATGAAGAGCACCCCGGCCCCATGCATCCCGATGAGGAGGCGCCGCGCCGCGTTCTCCACCTTGAGTCCCCCATTGAGGGCATGCACCGTCATCCCACCCAGTGCGACCAGGGTGAGCGCGATGCCGAAGACATGGAGGACCTTATAAAACCCGTACGGCAACATGCGAGGAACTCCGGTCAGAAAAGGAACGACACTCGTTGCGTGCGCTACCGCCCCGCGCGAAACCCCGCCGCGAACAACACCCCGACCACGGTCTTGGCATCGGTGATCTCCCCCGCCTTGATCATCTGCAAGACCTTCGACATCGGGAGCGTCACGACCTCGATGAACTCATCCGCCTCGCGCTTGGATTCCCCGCGCGTGAGTCCGGTCGCCAAGAAGATCTCGATCTTCTCGTCCGTGAACCCGGGCGCGGTCCAGATCGAGGTCATCGACGTCATCGACGTCGCCGTACACCCCGTCTCCTCCAACAGCTCCCGATGCGCGCAGGCGAGGGTCGGCTCACCGGGCTCGAGGCGCCCCGCAGGAATCTCCCACAACAGCCCCTGCGTCGCGTAGCGGTACTGATGGATCAACAGCAGCTGCGGATCCTCCCCTGCGGGATCACTCAAAAAGGGCACGACCGCCGCCGCCCCTGGATGGTAGATCAGCACCTGATCCCCCACACTCCCATCGGGGAACCGCACCTGATCCACATGCGCATCCAAGAAGCGATGCTGCCAGACGCGCGCGCCACTCACCTTCCCCACCCCTTCCGTCATGCGACCTCCGTCGGGTCGAAGTCCGCCGCCACCTGCGTCACCGCGCCGATCCCCATCCCCTCGAGCATCGGGGTCACCGCCGTGGCATCACCCACGGCTACAATGAGCAATCGATCGGGATGCAGATGCGTCTGCGCGGCGGCATGCACCTCCGCTGCCGTCAACGCGCGCACCCGCTCGCGATACGTGGAATAGAAATCCTCGGGGACGCCTAAGCTCTCTGCCATCGCCACCGTGCTCGCCACCGCCGCCGTATTCTCAAAACGCAGCGGGAAGACGCCGGCCAGATACTCCGCCGCCAGCGCGAGCTCACTCGCCGTCGGCGGGGCCGCACGCATCCCCTCGATCTCCTTCACGATCTCCTCCAACGCGCGGCCGGTCACCTCGGTCTTCACCGCCGTGCCAACCGTGAACGGCCCCGCCGCGCGGCGCCAATCGAACGACGACGACGCCCCATAGGTGAAGGCGTGCTTCTCACGCAGGTTGAGATTGATGCGCGAGGAGAAGAACCCTCCCAACAACCCATTCATGACGACGATCGCGAGATAGTCGGGATGGAGCCGTGGCACCCCGACATGCCCCACCCGCAGTTCCGACTGCACCGCCTCCGGCTTCTCGATCATCACGATCCGTCGCCCATGCGGCGCCTCGGTGTCGGCCACCGCCGGCCCGCGCACCGCCGCATGACGCCACCCCCCGAACGCCTCCATCGCCACCTGAAGCGCCGCCTCGACGGTGATATCCCCGACGAGCACGAGGGTCGTCGTCGTCGGCCCATAGTGCCGCGCATGGAAAGCCTGCACCCCCTCGCGCGTGAGGCGCGGCACCGTACGGGGCGTCCCCCCTACCGGGCGTGCATAGCGCGCCGACATAGCGTACAGAAACGCATCAAACCGTTCGTTCGCGAGCCCACGCGGTTCCGCCAACTGCTGCGTCAACCCCGCAAGCCGCTGATCACGCAACCGCTCCACCTCGCGCACCGGAAAACTCGGGGCGCGCAACACCTCGGCGAGCAATCCCAACGCCGGCGCGAGCTGCTCCTTGAGCACGGTGAGCCGCGCATAACTCCCCTCCCAATCGGCCCACACACTCGCGACGGTGCCGAACTGCTCGAATCGCTCCACGAGTGCGGTGCCCTCGCACCCCGCGATCCCCTCGGTCAGCGAGGAGGCGGTGAGGAGCGCGAGCCCCTCCTCCCCGGCCGGGTCGGCGTTCGCACCAGCATCCACATACACCATCGCCGTCACGATCGGCAACCGCGGCATCGGGACCACCATCACCTTCATCCCATTCGGCAACAGCTGCCGATGCACCGCAGGGAACTGATACGGACGTGGGGTCCCAGGCTGCGGACGCGGCCCGAACCCCTGTGGGGTGGTGGTCATGCGGCGACCTCCACGGCCCGCGGGACGTAGAGCAACGTCGCGCGATTCTCCGTGACGAGGCACTCGCGCGCGAACACCGTCATCGCACTCGCCGAAACCGCATCGTAGCGCGCGAGCTCCCCGTTGAGGCGCGTCGGATCGCCATGATAGGTCGCGAACTTGGACAGCGCATCCGCCCGCGACCCCGCCGATTGCAGCGCGCTCACCCACCCCGTCTCGAGCAAAGCCAGCGCGCGACGCCGCTCCCGTT
>JBEGVM010000047.1:0-3727 GCA_041178365.1 Gemmatimonadota bacterium
TCGGACTCGAGGAAGATCTGCCCGTCGGTGATCGAGATGACGTTGGTCGGGATGTAGGCCGACACGTCACCGGCCTGCGTCTCGATGATCGGGAGCGCGGTCAGCGAACCACCGGGTGCGAAGATGGTCTTGTGGTCGACAACCTTGGGGTCGTTCGAGATCTTCGCGGCGCGCTCGAGGAGACGGCTGTGGAGATAGAAGACGTCACCCGGGAAGGCCTCGCGACCCGGCGGGCGCCGGAGCACGAGCGAGAGCTGGCGATACGCCGCCGCCTGCTTGGTGAGGTCGTCGTACACGGCGAGGGTCGGCTTCCCCTCGTGATACATGAAGTACTCGGCCATCGCGACGCCCGAATAGGGGGCGATGTACTGCATCGGGGCCGGGTCCGAGGCCGAGGCGACGACGACGATGGTGTACTCCATCGCGCCGGCGACCTTGAGGCGCTCGACGACGCTCGCGACGGTCGAGGCCTTCTGGCCGATCGCGACGTAGACGCAGATGACGCCCTGGCCCTTCTGGTTGATGATCGTGTCGATCGCGATCGCGGTCTTGCCGGTGCCGCGGTCGCCGATGATGAGCTCGCGCTGGCCGCGGCCGATCGGGATCATCGCGTCGACGGCCTTGAGGCCGGTCTGCATCGGCTCACCGACGGGCTGCCGGACGATGATGCCCGGGGCCTCCGACTCGACCTTGCGGCTCATGGTGGTGGCGATCGGACCCTGCCCGTCGATCGGACGGCCGAGGGCGTCGACGACGCGGCCGATCATCGCGGGGCCGACGGGGACCTCGAGCACGCGGGCGGTGCGGCGGACCTCATCGCCTTCCTTCAGGCGGAGGTAATCGCCGAGCACGACGGCGCCGATGTTGTCCTCTTCGAGATTCAGCGCGAGGGCGGTGATCGTCTCGCCGGTCTCGGAGGAGAGGATCTCGAGCATCTCGCCGGCCATGGCCTTCTGGAGGCCGTAGATGCGGGCGATGCCGTCCTTCACTTCGAGGACGGAGCCGACCTCTTCGACGCCGAGGCCGGTGAGGTCCGCGGCCTCGATCTCGCGGAGGAGGATGTCCTTGATCTCGCTGGGGCGCAGCGCCGACTGGGAAGCCATGAGCGGAGTTGGAAAGGCGGTGGTGTCAGGGCGGCGCGCGAGGAGCGGCGCGGCCGGTTTGGGGACAGCTTGTGAAAATAATCACAAGACCAGGTATGAGGCAACAGGTATCAGGGTACAGGTAAAGGCGGGATTGGTGATGGGCCGGCCCCTGTCACCTGGTCCCTGTCACCTGGTCCCTGTCACCTGGTCCCTGTCACCTGACCCCTGCTCCTTGCGCCCTCCCCCACGAACCGCCGCATCACATCCTCCGCCCGCAGCCGAGCCAGCGAGGCCCCGCGGACACCGAGGAGGCGCTCGCAGGTGGTCGACAGGTGGGTCGGGGAGGCGAAGCCCAGCACCCGGGCCACGTCAGGGAGGTCGAAGCCGGGGTTCTTGGCGAACTCCGCGGCGGCCAGGAGTCGCGCTAAGTCGATCACCCGCTTGAGATTGGGGGCGCCCCCCGCGGAGAAGCGGCGGCTCAGGTGCTCGCGGGTGAGCCCCACCGCGGTGGCGAGGGCCTCGGTGCCCACCGCACGCCCCCCCTGCCCGACGATCAACGCCCAGACCTGCTGCTGGAGTGGGGTCGAGAGTCCGATCGCCGCAGCGGCCGGCGCCATCGCCCGCGCGAAACGCGCGGTCACCGCATGAGGGGCGATGAGGTCCCGTACGACCAGGTCCTCCATCCCCTCCACCAGCAGATCGGCGAACTCCCCTCGGGCGCAGGCCTGTGCGAGCTGCGGGAGCTCGGTCGCTCGGAGCGGAGCGAGGGCGAAGAAGGGGATGGAGGGGAACTCCCGTGACAATTCGCTGACCGCGACGCTCATCGCCCCGGGCGCGCCGACATCCACGATCACCGCATCGGTGTACCGGCCCTGCAACGCCTCGAGGGTCGCCGCCGGGGTCGTGGTGAGGGTCAGCGTACTCCGGCGACGCGGAAAGGCCTTCTTGAGGAGCGCGCGGCTCCGATCTCGCGCCCCGAAGGCGACGATCGCGGGCGGTGGGGCGCCCACCGGTCAGCTCGCGGGGGACTCGATCGGCGCGGAGGGCGTCGATGAGGTCGTGAGCGCCGTGACGAGGGTGCGCGCCTGCCGGAGCACGGCGCGCGCATTGTCATACGCCAGCATCGCCTCCGCCTGATCGAACGAGGCCCACCGACAGGCGGTGATCCCCTCGGCGTGCTGCGGCGCCGTGCGCCGGTGCTCGGTCTCGATCAGGAAGAAGTGGCAGGTCTTGTGGATCCGGGTCCCACGGAAGCGGAACTCCCAATCGATCGTCTCGACGGCGGCACGGATGGCGAGCGCCCCCAACCCCGTCTCCTCCCCCACCTCGCGGAGCGCGGCCTGCTCGGGATCCTCTCCCGCCTCGATATGCCCCTTGGGGAACCCCCAGTTGCGATAGGAATCGCGGATGAGCAACACGAAGGTGCGCTCGCCGTCACGGCGAAAGACGATCCCACCGGCGGAGACCTCTTCGCGCGCGGGGAGGCGCGACGCAGCTCCCGGCCGACCCTCGCTCACCGCGCGAAGGTCGCCGAGGGCTCGAGTTCGGCGCGCCCCTCGATGAACTGCCGCACGATGGGGTCGGTGGTCCCCTTGATCTCGTCGACGGTGCCGACGGCACGCACCTGCCCCTCGTAGAGCATCGCGATGCGCGTCCCCACGGTGTAGGCGCTGCGCATGTCGTGCGTGATGACGATCCCCGTGACCCCGAGCTGCTTCTGCATGCGGACCATGAGATCGTCGATCACCGCGCTCGTGACCGGATCGAGCCCGGTGGTGGGCTCATCGTAGAGGAGATACTTGGGGCGGAAGGCGATGGCGCGGGCGATCCCGACGCGCTTGCGCATCCCACCAGAGAGCTCGCTCGGGAGTTTGTCCCCCACGGTGTCGTCGAGATCGACGAGCTCCAGCGCCTCGTGCACGCGATCGCGGATCTGCGCCTCGGTGAGCTTCCCCTGCTTGCGGACTCCCATCGCGACGTTCTCGGCGACGGTCAGCGAGTCAAAGAGGGCCGCGAACTGGAAGACGTAGCCGATCTTGCCGCGGAGTTCGTAGAGGTCGCGCCGCGAGAGGGTCTGCACCTCGAGGCCGTCGACGAAGACGGTGCCCTCGTCAGGCTCGAGGAGTCCGACGATGTGTTTGATCGCGACCGACTTGCCCGTGCCCGAGTAGCCGATGATGACCATCGTCTCACCCTCTTTGACATCGAGGGAGAACCCACGCAGCACCTGGAGCTCACCGAACGACTTATGGAGGTTCTCAAAACGGATCATAAGGGCAGGTGCCAGGTGTCAGGGGTCAGGTATCAGGAATATGGACGGTCGCGTGCGCCTCCGCACCCATGGTCAGACACCGAGGGTGGGAAAAGGAAAGGGCGGTCCGAACGGACCGCCCTCTGGTACCTGATACCTGTCCCCTGCGGTTACGCCGCGAAGCTTCCCAGCGCCCGCCCCACATCGCCCTCACGGAGCCGCTTGAGCGCACGATCGCGAAGCTGCCGCACCCGCTCGCGCGTGACACCGAGCATCGAGCCGATCTCCTCGAGGGTGTGCTCGCGGCCCCCTTCGAGTCCGAAGTAGAGACGGAGGACCTTCGCGTCACGCGGCGGGAGGGTGCTGAGCGCGTGTTCGATCTCGTCGTTGA
>JBEGVM010000048.1:0-5413 GCA_041178365.1 Gemmatimonadota bacterium
TTCCTCGTCGGCTACGGGCTCGACCACGCCGAGGATTTCCGTCACGTCCCATACGTCGCCAGTCTCCAGTAGGAATCCTTCATGTCTGCTCCCACGCCGCAGAAGCCCGGTGGATTCGGGCGTCTCTCGAAATCCCTCTCGTTCTGGCTCCTCCTGTTCCTGGTGCCCTTCGTGCTCGTGCAGTTCGCGGGGAAGGGGACGGAGCGATCGACCGAGATCGACTACTCGTTCTATGACCAGCAGCTGACCGCGGACAACATCGCGCGCGTCACGATCGTCGGCGGGAAGGAAGTCACCGGCGAGTTCAAGCAGCGCGTGCTCGTGCAAGGGCGTGAGGTGAAGAGCTTCACCACCAAGCTGGCGGTGGCGAACAGCGAGACCGAGGTCGATCGTCTTCGTGCCAAGCAGGTCGCGATCAAGGCGGAGGAGCCGCGCACCAGCATCCTCGGCGTGCTGATCTCGATGCTCCCGTGGATCCTCATCCTCGGCATCTGGATCTTCGTCTTCCGCAACATGCAGGCGCAGGGGGGGAAGGCCTTCTCCTTCGGGAAGTCGAAGGCGAAGCTCCTCAGTGGCGACACGCCCAAGGTGACCTTCGCCGATGTGGCCGGCGCCGATGAGGCGAAGGTCGAGCTGGCCGAGATCATCGAGTTCCTCAAGGACCCGCAGAAGTTCACCAAGTTGGGTGGACGTCTCCCCAAGGGCGCGCTCCTCGTCGGCCCGCCGGGCACGGGGAAGACGCTGTTGGCCAAGGCGGTCGCCGGTGAGGCGGCTCGCCCCTTCTTCTCGATGTCGGGTTCCGACTTCGTGGAGATGTTCGTCGGCGTCGGCGCGTCGCGCGTCCGCGATCTCTTCGAGCAGGGGAAGGCGCAGGCGCCGTGCATCATCTTCATCGATGAGATCGACGCCGTCGGTCGCCATCGCGGCGCCGGCATGGGGGGTGGACACGACGAGCGGGAGCAGACGCTCAATCAACTCCTCGTCGAGATGGATGGCTTCGAGTCGAACGACGGGGTGATCCTCATCGCGGCGACGAACCGTCCTGATGTGTTGGATCCCGCGCTCCTGCGACCGGGCCGCTTCGATCGGCAGATCGTCGTCGATGCGCCCGACCTCCGCGGCCGCGAGGGGATCCTCAAGGTGCATGTGCGGAACAAGCCGCTCGCCGACGACGTGGACATCACGCGCCTCGCGCGCGGGACCCCGGGGATGGCCGGCGCCGATCTCGCGAATCTCGTGAATGAGGCGGCGCTGCTCGCGGCGCGTCGGAGCCACGAGCGGATCTACATGGTGGACTTCGAGGACGCGAAGGATCGCGTGATGCTCGGGGCCGAGCGGAAGTCGCTGGTGATGCGGGAGGAGGAGCGTCGCCTCACGGCGTTCCATGAGGCGGGGCATGCGGTGTGCGCGATCCGCGTGAAGGGCAACGATCCGCTGCATAAGGTGACGATCGTCCCTCGTGGGCGGGCGCTCGGGCTCGCCTTCACGCTGCCAGAGGATGATCGCGTCTCGGTGACCCGCCAACAGCTCGAGGCACGGCTCGTGATGGCGTACGGCGGCCGCGTCGCCGAGGAACTGGTGTTCGGACGTGACCAGGTGACGACCGGGGCGTCGAGCGATATCCAGCAGGCCACGGGGATCGCGCGGCGCTATGTCTCGCAGTGGGGGCTCTCCGATGCGATCGGCCCGGTGCTCGTCGGTGACAACGAGCAAGAGGTCTTCCTCGGCCGAGATTTCGGAAGCCGCCGGCAGGTCTCCGAGCGCACCGCACAGCAAGTGGACGATGAGGTCTCGCGCGTGATCACTGAGGCCTATGGCCGCGCCATGCAGACCCTGACGACGCATCGCGACCTGCTCGACCGCCTCGCGAACGCGTTGTTGGAGCGCGAGACCCTGACGCGTGAGGACATCGCGCTCCTCGAGCAGGGGAAAGCGCTGCCCCCGCGGCAGGATCCGCCGACGACGGCCGCCCCGCTGACCTCGGCCGCCCCGCCGGCCACCGTGCCGGAGCCGCTCCGCATCCCGCCGATCGGTGGGACGCCGGAGCCCTCGCCGGCGTAAGACGCACCGCACGATCGGGCTGCGTCGAGGACGGCGGCGATGACCGCTGGGTTCCCGGAGCTACCGGCGCGCGTCGCCGAGATCCGTGCGCGGATCGCCGGTGCGGTGGCGCGTGGCGGTCATGCGCAGGCCGTGCGTCTCATCGCGGTGACCAAGACCCATGGCCCCGAGGCGGTGGAGGCGGCGTGGGCCGCGGGGATCACCGACGTCGGGGAGAACAAGGTCCAAGAGGCGCTGGGGAAGCAGGAAGCGCTCGCGCATGCCCCCTGCGCGCAGGGGGGGGTGCGGTGGCACCTGATCGGCCATCTGCAATCCAATAAGGCGAAGGCGCTCCCGCACTTCGCGCTCTTCCATGCGCTCGATCGTGAGAGCATCCTCACGGCGGCGGATGCAGTGGGGCAGCGAACCGTCGCCGATGGTGGTCCGCCGATCGCGGTCCTCGTGCAGGTCAACATCTCCGGCGAGGACACCAAGGGAGGGTATCCGCTCGCTGACGTCCCGGCACTGGCGGAGCGCCTCCATGCCTGTGAAGGGCTCAGGGTGGAGGGGGTGATGACGATGGCCCCCTTCGATGCGGAGGAGCGCGTCCTGCGAGAGGTATTCCGGGGCGCGCGGGCGGCGCGCGAGATCCTTGTGGCGGCAGGACACCCGGCGACGGAGCTCTCGATGGGGATGTCGGGGGACTACGAGCTCGCGGTGGAGGAGGGGGCGACCCTGGTGCGCCTTGGGACCGTGCTCTTCGGGGATCGTGGGCGGTAGATTTGTAGGTTATGTCGGATTCGCCCACCCTCGCGCCGCGCTTCCGCCTCCTCCCCGGGGATCGCCCGGCCGATGACCTCGAGCAGGAGGTCCTCGGTCGCTGGACGGCCGATGGCGTCTTTGCGGCCTCGCAGGCCGCTCGCGCCGATGCGCCGGCCTGGGTCTTCTATGAAGGGCCGCCCACGGCCAATGGGCGCCCAGGGATCCACCATGTGTTCGCGCGCACCATCAAGGACCTCTTCTGCCGCCATCGCGCGATGCAGGGATTCCATGTGCCGCGGAAGGCGGGGTGGGACACGCACGGCCTCCCCGTGGAGATCGAGGTAGAGAAGTCGCTCGGCATCTCCGGCAAGGCCGATATCGAGAAGGTGGGGGTCGAGGAGTTCAACCGACGCTGCCGTGAATCGGTCTGGACCTACAAGGGAGAGTGGGAGCAGCTCAGCGAGCGGATGGGGTATTGGCTCGACTACGCCGATCCCTATGTCACGTACGAGACGCCGTATGTGGAGAGCGTCTGGTGGGCGCTCAAGACGCTCCACGAGAAGGGGCTCCTCTATCAGGGGCACAAGGTCCTCCCGTACTGCGCGCGTTGTGGCACGGCGCTGAGCTCGCACGAGGTCGCGCAGGGATACGAGGACGTCGAGGATCCCTCGCTCTACATCGGGCTCGATCTCATCGATGATGCCACGCCGGGGACGCGTCGGCGGATCATCGTCTGGACGACGACGCCGTGGACGCTGGTCTCCAATGTGGCGCTCGCGGTGCACCCCGATCTCACGTATATCGAGTTGCGCAAGAAGTCGGTCACCGAGTGGACGATCCTCCTCGCGGAGGCGCGGGCCGGCGCAGTGCTCGGCGCCGATTACACCGAGCGGTGGGAGCGGGTCGCGACCCTCACGGGGCACGATCTCATCGGGATGCGCTATCGTCGGCCCCTCGACTGGGTGCCGTACCCCGCGGAGGGGGTGCACGAGGTGATCGTCGGCGAACCGTTCGTCTCCGCCGAGGACGGATCAGGGGTGGTGCATATGGCGCCGGCCTTCGGCGCCGATGACTACGCGGCGGGGCAGCGGCATGGGCTCGCCTTCCTGAATCCGGTGAATGCGCGCGGGGAGTTCCCGGCAGAGCTGCCCGTGGTCGGTGGGCAGTTCGTGAAAGAGGCCGACGCCGCGATCATCGCCGAGCTCGAGCGGCGTGATCAGGTGTGGAAGTCGCAGCGCTTCACCCATAGCTATCCGCACTGCTGGCGGTGCCGGACGCCGTTGCTCTACTACGCGCGGGCAAGTTGGTTCGTGCGGACCACGGCGTACCGTGAGGCGATGCTCGCGCGCAATGGCGATGTGCACTGGCACCCACCCGAAGTCGGGGCTGGGCGCTTTGGGAGCTGGCTCGAGAACAACATCGACTGGGCCATCTCGCGCGATCGCTATTGGGGGACCCCGCTCCCGGTCTGGGTGAACGATGCCGATCCCACCGAGATCGAGGTGATCGGGTCCTCGGCGGAGCTGGCCGCGCGCGTCGGGGCGCCGCTCCCGAGCGACTTCGACCCGCACAAGCCGCAGATCGATCGCTACACCTGGCCGGCGACGAGCGGCACCGGGACGATGCGTCGCGTGCCTGAGGTGATCGATACCTGGTTCGACTCGGGGTCGATGCCGTTCGCGCAGTGGGGCTACCCACATCAGGCGGGGAGTCGCGAGCAGGTCGCGCGCTACTTCCCGGCGGATTTCATCGCCGAGGGGGTCGATCAGACACGTGGATGGTTCTATTCGCTGCTGGCGATCGCCACGGGGCTCGGCGATGCGCTCCCGAACAATGGCCCGGGCGTTGCCTCGCGTGGTGCGGATGATGTCCCGGGGGCGGCGTCTCAGGCGGCGCCCTACCGCGCCGTGGTGGTGAACGATCTCGTGCTCGACGCGAATGGGCAGAAGATGTCCAAGTCGCGTGGGAATACGGTGGCGCCGAGCGCGGTGATGGCGCGCCATGGCGCCGATGCGGTGCGGCTCTTCCTCGTGGCGAGCTCGCAGGTCTGGGTGCCGCGGCGCTTCGATGAATCGGTGATTCGTGAGACGGCGGGGCGTTTCTTGGTGACGCTGCGCAACGTGTACAGCGGGATCTTCGCCCAATATGCGAACTTCGGTTGGTCGCCCTCGGCGCAGGACCCGGCCGTCGCGGCGCGCCCCGTGCTCGATCGCTGGATCCTCTCGCGGCTGACCGCGGTGGAGTCGGAGGTCGATGCGTTGCTTGAGCGCTTCGATGCGACGGCGGCGGCGCGCGTGCTCATGGACTTCGTGACGGAGGATGTCGCGAACTGGTACGTGCGGTTGTCACGGTCGCGCTTCTACGAGGTGGATGCCGCGGACAACCGGGCGGCCTTTGCGACGTTGCATGAGGTGTTGACCGTCACCTGTCGTCTGCTGGCCCCGTTCGCTCCCTTTGTCTCCGATTGGATGCACCACGAGCTCACCGGGCACTCGGCGCACTTGGCGGCGTTTCGTCGCGCCGAGCCCACCGCATGCGACGAGGGGTTAGAGCGAGCGATGTCGGCGGCGCGTACCCTCGCCACGCTCGGGCGCGCGGCGCGCGAGCAGGC
>JBEGVM010000049.1:0-6189 GCA_041178365.1 Gemmatimonadota bacterium
CGAACCAGAGCTGACTGCAGTACCGCCGCAGCAGGTCGGGGCGCCGCTTGCCGAAGTGCATCTCCGCCAACCGGATGGTGTCGCTCAGGTTGCCCGCACGGAAGGGATTGAACCAGGCATGCAACTCGAGGCCGCGCGCGTGCGCCTCAGTGACCGCGAACTGCAGGGGATCGTAGCCGGGGTCGGTGCCCTGCTGCCCCGAGAGCGCACGGGCCCAGGGCTCGAGTTGCGAGGGGTAGAGCGCATCCCCCGCGGCGCGGATCTGGAGGATCACCGCATTGAGTCGAGTCTGCTCCGCGATGTTGAGGAGATTGATCATCTCCTGCTGCTGCGTCTGCACCGGAAGCGCCGATTGGGAGGGCCAGTCGATGTTGGCGACGGTGGCGATCCACATGCCACGGAACTCGCGCGCGATGGCGGGCACGACGAATGGCGGGAATCCATCCTCGGGCGCCGGCGTCGTGGGGGCCGTCGGTGCCGCGCAGGCCGCGACGACCAGCAGCGCGACGCGCTGTAGTGCCCGGAGTGGGAATCGAACCCACATGAGGTTGCCCTCGGGGGATTTTGAGTCCCCTGCGTCTGCCGGTTCCGCCATCCGGGCTACCCTCGAAAGATAGTGAATCAGAGACCGCGATGGTGGGGAATATGCGGCTCCGGCACCGCGACGGGGAGCGCGGCGTACCCGCGGAACTGGAACCCAGGGCGGCGCTGGGCACCGGGGAGCCGCTCGATCGTCGGCAGCCGTTCGGCGAGCGCGGCGAAGAGCACCGCGAGCTCGAGTCGCGCGAGCGGGGCCCCGAGGCAGAAATGGATCCCGCCACCGAACGCGAGGTGCGACGCCTCGCCGCGCGCGATGCGAAAGGTCTCAGGCGCCTCATACCGCCGCGGATCGCGATTGGCCGATCCGATGCAGAGCCCGATGCGTTCCCCGCGCGGGATCGCGACCCCACCATACTCGACCCCATCCTCCAGCACCCAGCGACGGAAGAGTTGTAGCGGAGGATCCCAGCGCAGGACCTCTTCGATCGCCATGTCAACGGAGACGGTGCCGGAACGGAGCGCCTCCCACTCCGCAGGATGTGCCGCAAAGGCGGCCACGCCGTTCGCCGCGGCATTCACCGACGCTTCATGACCCGCCATCAGGAGGACCATCACCGTGCTCGTGATCTGCGCATCGCTGAGCCGTTCCGTGCCGACCATCGCATCGAGCAGGCCACTCAGCAGATCGTCCCTCGGTGAGGCACGCCGCTCGGCGATCAGCCGCCCCACCAACTCGCTGAACACTCGCACGGCGTCATCCGCCTCAGTGCGTTGCGCTGCCGTTGCCGCCGGCTCGTACATCTGCACCACCTGGTGCGAGAGGTGGAGCACCTCAGCGCGCGCCGACTCAGGGACGCCGATCAATCCGCAGATGATCCCGAGGGAGAGGGGTTCGGCCAGCTCCTGAACGATGTCGAGCGACCCGCGAGCGCTGGCCTGGGCCAGCGCCTGGTCGACGAGAGCGAGGGCGGGGGCACGCAACGACTCGACCGTCCGCGGGGTGAAGGCGATGGAGACGAGTCGCCGGAGCTTGGTATGGTCAGGGGGCTCCATCGCCAGCAGATCCCAGCGCGCATACGCCGCGAAGTGCGGGTAGCGCGGATCGCGCCAGGGCTCCAAGGCCTCGGGGCGGGTGAACGCCTCCGCGCGGAACCGATGCGTGAAGTCGGACCCGAGTCGGCGGTCCCGCCACGCCGCATGAACGTCGGCATGGCGCGTGAGCATCCACGACGACTCCCCCGCCAGCTGCACGATCGGCGTGGCCTCACGGAGCCGCGCGTAGCTGCCGTACAGGTCGGTGGTGACCTCGGCGGCAGAGGGATCGAAGGTCGGGAGCGTCATCGCGCGAACGATAGCGCCCCCGACCCGTGAGGTCACTCCGGGTCGGGGACCCGTCGTAGCTCGAGCTGAGCCTCGCCCGGCGGACCGCCACGGCGCATCCCGCCAGGCCCCATCCCCGGCGGCGGCCCCTGCCCTGGCATCGGCCGTCCCGGCATCGGCCGTCCCGGCATCGGACGTCCCTGTACCTCCTCGACGCGGAGCCGCATCTGCTCCTCGAGTCCGAGATATCTGGCCCGCTGGATCGGCGTCAGGAAGGTGGCGAGCTCCTTCTGCTCGGCCTCGAGTAAGGCCACACGTGCGCCCTGCACCTGGATCATCCGGTCGATCAACGTGGTGATCTCGCTCTCGCGCGCCGAGTCCCCGGCGGCGATCTGGGCTCGCAGGGCACCGCGCACGTCTCGCTCCTCCGTCATCAACACGCGTCGACGAGGCTGCAGGCGCTGCGAGAGCGCATTGAGCCGTCGAGACTGCTCATCCGAGAGGAGAAGTTGCCGTTGGAGCACCTCGCCCATCCGCGCCCGCACCAGCCCCTCAAGCGAGTCCCGTTGCGTATCGCCGACGGGACGTCGCTCGCCACGCTGTTCGATGACGACCGTACGCCCCTGTCCCTCGGCCACCTGATGCGACACGAGCAGGAGGGGGATGACGAGGGCGGTCCAGGCCACCCGTGCCATGATACGCTGCATTAGAGGAGCTCCGGGGAATCGATGAGAGGGAGCGCGATGGTGGCGGGCTCGGCACGGACCGTCGCCTCCACCTGGTCAAGTTCGCTCAGGAGGGTTTCCAACTGCGCGCTGGAGAGATCCCCGAGGCCTCCGGCGAGATCGATGGACGCGGCGGCCACCGTGGCCGGGGAAACGGTGCTGCCATCGACCGCACCCACACTATCCAACCGTACCTCCGGTAACACCCCGTCGGGGGTCCCTCGCAGCGCAGGGATCGAAAGAGAGACCACGACGAGGATCGAAGCGGCCGCGGCGAGCATCTGTCGTGAGGCCCACCACCGGCGGGTGCGGAGCTCGATCGTGCGGGGCGCGATGGCCGCCGTCGTCGCGGCGGCTGTCGCGGCAGCCGTGATCCGCGCGATGTCGAGCGGCGGCGTGGCACGGTCGATCACGGCACGCGCCGAGGCGAGCAGCCGTACCTCCGCCACGCAGGACTCGCAGCGGGCGAGATGTGCGCGCACCGCGTCGGCTTCCGACGCGCCGAGCGCACCGCGCGCGTACCCCGGCAAGGCGTCCTGCATCGTCATGTCGTCACATACTCGCATCGGTCACTCGCTCCTTGATCGTCTTCAGGGCGTTGTGGTAGTGCACGCGGCAGGCACCGGCCGAGCTCCCCACCACCTGGGCAATCTCCTCATACGGCAACCCCTCGGTCACTCGCATCGTGAACACCTCCCGCTGCATCGGCGTCAGCCCCTGCATCGCCACACGCACCTGCTGCATCCGTTCCTCCCCCACGAGCCCATCGAGCGCGTCATACGATGCGACCAGATGGTCCTCCTGTAACTCCACGATATCGCGCCGGCGCCACTCACTTCGTCGATGATCGAGCACCAACCGTTTAGCAATCGTGAAGAGCCAGGTCCGGAAGAGGCTGTCCGATCGGAAGGTCTCGATCCCCTGAAAGGCACGAACAAAGGTGTCTTGCACCAGCTCCTCGGCACGGTCCCGCTCCCCCAGACTCACCACGAATCGCGCGACCGACGGGGCATGCCGCTCGACCAACGCTGATGCCGCCCGCTGATCGCCCGACAACCACCGGGTGATCAGCGCCGCATCCGTCGCCTCCGAGGTCGTGTCGGTCGGATCGCCCATGGTCTCGCCAGATGAGACGCCGGGGGGAGCCCGGCGTTAAGATTCCGCGGTGACTCGTCCAGAGATCATCGCCCACCGTGGGGCGTCCCGGGATGCCGTGGAGAATACCCTGCCCGCCTTCCAGCGGGCAGTCGAGCTCCGGGCGGACGCCTGCGAACTCGATGTCCATCGGACCGCCGACGGGGTCATCGTGGTCCATCACGATGCCACGCTCGACGACGGCACCCCCATCGCGAGCCTGCGCGCCGCCGAGGTGCGGGGACACACCGTGCGCGGGGAGCCGATCCCCACACTGAACGAGGTGTTCGAAGCCGTCGGCGACCACCTGCGCCTCTATTGCGAGCTCAAGGGTCAAGGGACCGCGGAAGGGACCCTCGCGGTCATCGCGCACCACCCGCGCCGGTCGCTGCTCGCCTACGATGCCATCCGCGGCCACGACCTCGGCGCCGCCGCCGTCCATGCATTTGACCATCGGCAGGTCCAGCTAGCGGGCCAGCTGGCGCCCGACGTCCCGCGCGGCATCCTCGAGGTGAGCTACCCGATCGACCATACCGCCTCCGCCCGATCGGTCGATGCGCGCGACTGCTGGCGCGACGCCGACTACATCGACGAGGCCTTCGTCCGTGCCGCCCACGCCGAGGGCCGTCGCGTGATCGCCTGGACGGTGAACATCGCCCCTGCGATGGAGCGCCTCGCGGCTTGGGGCGTTGATGCCATCTGTACGGACGACGTCGCCCTCGCTCGCCATCTGTTCCCTGATCCCTGACCCCTGACCCCTCACCCCACCCTATGCCTTTTCACCAACTCCGCCTCCTCCTGCTCGGTGCGCCGCTCGCGGTCAGTCCGCTCCTGGCCCAATCCCCGACCGCCGCGAGCACGCCCAAGGCCGCGCCAGTGCTCGTCGCCGGCGCGGTCTCCAAGCCGAACGCCGACCCCTTTCCGAGTACCTACACCCCCTTCCCGTCGCGGCCGACCCTGATCCGCAACGTCCACATCTTTTCGGCCACCGGACCCCTGATCCGCAACGGCGCCGTGCTACTGCAGGACGGGAAGATCGCGGCGATCGGCCAGAGCGTGACCGCGCCGGCCAACGCCCTGGTGATCGACGGCGAAGGAAAGTTCGTGACCCCTGGGCTGATCGACACCCACTCGCACCTCGGGGTCTATCCAGCGCCCGGGACCGCTGCGCATAGCGATGGGAACGAGGCCACCGCCCCGGTGACCGCGCATGTGTGGGCCGAGCACTCGGTCTGGCCGCAGGATCCGCAGTTCCCGCGCAACCTCGCCGGGGGCACCACCACCCTGCAGGTCCTTCCGGGGTCAGCGAACCTGATCGGCGGGCGCTCGGTGACGTTGAAGGTCGTCCCCTCGCGCTCCGTGCAGGGGATGAAATTCCCGGGCGCACCGTATGGTCTCAAGATGGCGTGTGGCGAGAACCCCAAGCGCGTCTACGCGAGCCGCGGTCCCTCCACCCGCATGGCGAATGTCGCCGGGTATCGCAGCGCCTGGATCGGTGCCGACGCCTACCGCCGCCGCTGGGACGCGTGGAACGCGAAGGCCGAAGGCGATCCGCCGGCGCGCGACCTGAACAACGAGACCCTCGCCGAGGTCCTGCGTGGCAACATCCTCATCCACAACCACTGCTATCAAGCGGATGAGATGATGCAGATGATCGACATCGCCAAGGAGTTCGGCTATCGGATCCGCTCCTTCCATCACGGGGTCGAGACGTACAAGATCGCCGATGTCCTCGCCCGCGAAGGGATCTCTGCCTCGATCTGGTCGGACTGGGGCGGCTTTAAGATGGAGGCACTCGACGGGATCAAGGCGAATATCGGCCTCACGCATGTCGCCGGCGCCCGCACCATCGTCCATTCGGACGACCCCTCCTATGCGGAGCGCCTGAATCAGGAAGCCGCGAAGTCGCTCGCCGCCGCCCGCGTCGCGGGGCTCTCTATCCCGGAGGAGGAGGCGATCAAGTGGATCACGATCAACGCCGCCTGGGCGCTCGGGATCGATCAGGTCACGGGCTCCCTTGAAGTCGGAAAGGCCGCTGATCTCGTCCTCTGGTCGGGCCACCCCTTCAGCGTCTACACCCGCACCGAGAAGGTCTGGGTCGATGGCGCTCTGCTCTTCGATCGCCTGGACCCCACACAACGGTGGCGCACCGACTTCGAGCTCGGCTACGTCCCCACCATGACCGGAGGGACCCGCTAATGCGCACCTTCATGACGATTCAGCGGCGCAGCGTTGCCGCCACCGCGCTCCTCGCGCTGGCCATGGGGAGTATCTCCACCCACGGCACCGCACAGACCATCGCCCTCACCGGTGGGACCGTCTACCCAGTGAGTGGCCCCAAGATCGAGAATGGCACCGTGCTCATCCGCGACGGGAAGATCGTCGCCGTGGGAGCCACCGTCGCCATCCCCGCTGACGCGCAACGCGTCGATGCGCGCGGGAAGTGGATCACCCCTGGCTTCATCAACAG
>JBEGVM010000050.1:0-19315 GCA_041178365.1 Gemmatimonadota bacterium
CCGACGATGAGTTCAGGGAGGACAGCGCCACCGCGAATGGCGTGGAGCGCGGTCGCGGCGAGCGCGAGCAGGGTCGCCCGCTCGCCGAGCTGCGCGTCGATCGGGATCATGCGCTGTGCTGGAGCGACGACGGTGCGTGAGGCCCCACCGAAGAGCCCACGGATCTCACCGTAGCAGTTCGCGCCGGGCACGAAGACCGGTGTGCCGATAGGAAGCGCGGCATCGGGTCCAGTCGCGGTCACGACGCCGACCGACTCATAGCCCGGAACGAGGGGATATCCCAATCCTGGGAAGGCCGGCATCCGTCCCTCCCATAGAAGGCGCTCGGTTCCCGCACTGATCGATGACCACTGGATGTCTACGACGACATCTCCCGCACCCGGAGGGGTGAGAGTGAGCTCACGTAGCGAGAGCTGACGCGGCCGATCGAAGACGACTGCGGTGGACATCACCATCGGAATTCGGGCACCTTCTCGTTCAAAGAGGAGTAACGCCAACTAGACGCTTCAGTCCGTCAAGATTCATTGACACCCTAAAGTGTCACGTTGGACGGAAACCGTCAAGAGAGCGGTGTCAGGTGTCAGGGCTCAGGGGTCAGGCGCGCCCACCCACCTCCTGACCCCTGATACCTGTCACCTGATATCGGCCTTTGTTCGGTTTGTTGCCCATCCCCGACAGCCACGCCAGATTGCCCGCATGACGCTCTTCTCCACCCTCGTCGGCGCCCATATCGCCACGGGAGCGGTCGGGCTGATCCTCTTCTGGGTCGCCGTCCTGACCAAAAAAGGGGGTCAGGCCCACCGGCGGTGGGGGCTCATCTTCACCTACAGCATGCTCGTCACCGGGTGCATCGCGATGGGGATGGGGATCACCACCCTCCTGGACCCCATCGGGACCCACCCACACCTCCCCCCCGCCGAATGGTCGCCCCTCACCATCCGCGCGATCTTCGGCTGGATGATGCTCTACCTCGCGACCCTCACCGTGAGCCTCGCCTGGCATGGGCTCCGCGTGGTGCGGAACAAGCGGCAGCATGAGGCCAACCGCTCCCCCATCGACGTCGCCCTGCAGATCGCGGTGATCCTCGCCGCCCTCACCTGCGCCGCGCACGGCTATCTCGACGGCCAACCCCTCATGATCGGGATCAGTGTGGTCGGGCTCGCCTCCGGTGGGACCAACCTCTTCTTCTCCTTCCGCACCGCGCCCCCCAAGTGGGCCTACCTCGTCGAGCATATGAAGGCCCTCGTCGGGGCGGGGATCTCCGTCTACACCGCCTTCATGACCTTCGGGCTCGTACGGCTCCTCCCGAATCAGGCCCTCAATCCGATGGCCTGGGCGATTCCCCTCACCATCGGACTCAGCATCATCATCTACCACCATGTGCAGATCCATCGGTGGTACACGCGTGGCGTGAGCAAGCGCGTCGTGGTCCGGGACGCATGACCCGCACCGGCCGCAGCCTCGTCATCTTCGGCTGCTATGATCTCGTGATGGGCCTGGGGCTCTTCCTCTTCCCCGACCTCTCGCTCGATCTCCTCCTCACCGCGCGCACCGCTGAGCACTGGGTCCGTCTCCTCGGGATGAGCGCGATCGTCCTCGGTAGCTATTACATCGTCGCCGGACGAGCGGACCTCACCATCATGGCACGCGCCTCCTGCTGGGGGCGCCTCGCGATGGCCGTTGGCTTCTCCATGCTCGTCCTCCTTGATCTCGCGCCCGTCCTCCTCTTGGGCGTCGCGGGGACCGAGCTCCTCGGCGTACTCTGGACCACGCTCGCCCTCCGCGCCGATACCCGTGGCTGAGACCCCCTATCGCCCGCCGGCGCCACGTCCCACCGGGCCGATCCGCTCCTTGCTGCGCGTGATCGCGAGCGGCGAGGGTGATCTCCTCTCCCTCATCCCCGATCTCGCCTACCGCAAGAAGCTCCTCCCCCTTGGCATCACCCGTCGTGGGATCCTCTACCTCAACGACCCCGCCCTCGTGGTCGAGGTGTTGAATGACGTCGAAGGGATATTCCCCAAGAACGACCTGATGGTCGATGCCGTCGCGCCCCTCATCGGCAATGCGATGTTCGTCTCGAGTGGCGAGACGTGGAAGCGTCAGCGGCGGATGATTGAGCCCGCCTTCTCCCACATGCGGCTCAACCGCGCCTTCGGGCAGATGGTCGATGCCGTCACCGACCATGAGCGGTGGCTCGACGAGAAGCGCGCGAGCGAGGAGCCCTTCTCCCTCGATGCGGCGATGGGACACCTCACCGCCGATGTCATCACCCGCACGATCTTCTCGATCCCGCTGCACGAGGGCGCGGCACGGGATGTCTTCGAAGCCTTCACCGTCTTCGAGCGGCAGGTCGCGAGCGTGAACATCAAGGCGCTGCTCTTCGATAAACCCTGGAGCCACACCACACAGCCACCTGAGGTCCTCGAGGCCTGTCGCCGGATCCGCGCGCACATCGACACGATGCTCGCGCCACGCTTCGCCCCCGATCCCCCGGTCTTCGATGATATCTGCGCTGCCGCGATCGCGGCGGTCGATCCCGTCACGGGGGAGCGGTTCACGCGCGAGGAGCTCATCAATGAGCTTGGGGTCTTCTTCCTCGCAGGCCATGAGACGAGCGCCAGCGTCCTCACCTGGGTCTTCTTCCTCCTCTCGCAGCGCCCCGAGGTCGTGCGGCGGATCCGCGCCGAGGTCGATGCGCTCTGCGGGGATGGGGAGATCACGATCGATCATGCCAAGCGCTTCCCCTACATCAAGGCGGTCTTCAAGGAGACGATGCGCCTCTATCCGCCGATCACCTTCCTCCCACGGGTCGCGGAACGAGACACCGTCCTCGGGGGCCGCCGGATCACGCGCGGGACGATGCTCATGATCGCGCCGTGGACGATCCATCGGCACGAGTCGCTCTGGAAGGACCCGGAACACTTCGATCCCGATCGATTCTCCCCTGCACGGGAGCACGAGGTGCTTCCGGGCTCGTTCCTCCCCTTCGGGTGGGGACCGCGCGTCTGTGTTGGTGCGGCCTTCGCGACCCTTGAGGCCTCACTCTTCATCGCCCGGCTCACCCGCCGCTATGACTTCGAGGCCCTCGCCCCGGACCAGGTCCGACCCGCCGCCCGGCTGACCACACGTCCGCGCCACGAGATCATGATGCGCGTCCACCCCCGACGTCTCACCCCATGACAGATCCCATCCACGAGCCCCACAGGAACACGATGCTCCGACAGCGTCTCCGTCCCTTCTTCCGCGCGCTCGCCGCGGACGGGATGATCCTCTTCATGCTCAGCGTGGTCGTGATCGAGGCGACGGTCCTCGTCCTCTGGCATCAACGGACCGGCCATGGCCCCGCGCCGGTCGAGCTCCTCACCTTCCTCGGCGCCGGTGGGAGCCTGATGGTCTCGATGTTCTTCCTCCGTCGCGTCGATCGGCATCCACTCCTGTACGCCTTCGCGCTCCTCTCAGCGCTCGGCTTCCATGCCGTTCATGTGCTCTTGCTCTGGGGACGCTGACGCGACGCGAGCCAGAGCGGGATGCCCATGGCGAAGATCCCCACAAACCCCGCCGGCACCATCCCCCACCGAAGACAGATCACGATCGGTAGGAGACCATTCGCGGCATAGAGCACCAGCGGGAGATCATGTGGTGCGACACGCGCTACCCAGTCCGTGGGCGGGATCAGTCCCAGCGTGGCCCGCGCGACGATCGTCGCGGTGAGGATCCACCCGAGGAAGTTCGCGACCGGGATCCCGAAGTAGCCATCATGACCCAAGAGCCGTTGCCAGGTCGGTGCATCAGCGAGATCCGGCACCTGCCAGAGCCAATGCGCCGTCTCGAACATCGCGGGATCCATCACGAGATCCCAGGCGGTCATGATGAGGGCGGCGACGAAGGCCCACCACCATCGACTCACCCCATCATCTCGGCCCGGCAGGAATCGACTCGCGATCCCGAGTGAGGCCACCAGCATGTAGAACCAGGAGGTGGGGATGTTGAACGGCACCAACCCGAAGAGGCGATACCCGAGGCGATCGGTATAGATATATGGGCCGAACGGGGCACCCGTGACCGTCCCGACCGCCTCAGCGGTGAAGGCGATGACGAAGACGAGGGCGAGCGCCTGGAGCGTCCGGCGCCACCCCACGGCATGGCCTAAGAAGGCGATCCCCGCGATGGCGCCGATGGTCACGGTGAGCTGACCACCGAAGCGATAGCTCACGTCCATGATCGCCCGATTCATCGGCCGTTGAAAGAAGGCCGGAATCGGTGGGACGAGGAAGGTGGCGAAGGCGATGCCTGAGAAGGCCTGCAGGGCGACGTGCGCGCGGAGCGCCTGTCGAGCGAGCTGCATCAGGGTGGGGCTAGTGTTCGGCGGAGATCAGACCGGCATACACAGGGTAGCGGGTCCGATGCACCTTGCTGCGCGAGAAGCCCGCCTGACGCAGGAGGGCACGGAGCTCCTCGGCGCGGCGGGCACGGCCACGCCCCATCGCACGGAGATAGAGCCCGAAGTAGACATCGCCGACCGTCTCGGCGCCGCGGACACCAGAGAATGGCTCCACGATCAGGAGCACACCTCCGGGCGCGAGGGCCTGCTTCACCTTCTGCAGCAACCTGAGGACCGACGCATCGTCGTGATCCAACAGGATGCGCACCAAGGTGATCACGTCGGCACCGACTGGGAGAGGGTCCTGATGAAAGTTCCCCCCGGACAATTCCACCCGCCCTACAAGACCCAGTCGGGCCAAACGTGTCTTCGCTCCCTCGATGACCGCAGGGAGATCGAACAACTGCAACCGCAGGTTGTGATAGCGCCACGCCACCTCGGCGAGGAACGCCCCCTCACCACCACCGACATCGAGCACCACCTTCCGACGCTTCAACGAGTACCGATCCAGGATGTCCTCGGCCAACGGCAGCACCGTCTCCGCCATCAGGCTGCTGTAATCCGCGACATCCCCGCGACCGAACTTCTCCGGATGCGCCACGCTGGTATACGGGAAGTGACTCACCACCTCCCCCTGCCCACCCCGCGTGCCGCGGAAGAACTCGATCGGGTCGACCAGATCCTTGTAGAGCAGGGCGTTGTGTTTGATCATCCGCGTGAGCCCCGTATTGCCGATCAACGGAGCCCCCATCGGACCACACCCGAACCGTTCACCCGACCGTCCCTGCACCAGCTTGAGCGCGACCGCGGCCCGTAAGAGCCGCTCCATCTCCTCTTGCGGGATCCCGACATGCGCCGCGATCTCCGCTCGAGTCCGAGGACGGACCGCAAGGAAATCGAAGAGTCCCACCCGCACACACGCCGTCAGGGTCTGCGTATAGACGAACCCCGCCGCCAGATCGAACACCGCCCGCGACCGCTTCAACGCCACCGGTCGCATCAGTGGGAACGATGCGGCAAACCGCTGGAACTTCGGACTCGACTGGATCGCGTCGCGCCACGCGAGCATCCGGTCCCGCCATGTCATCGGCACCGACTCAACCGGCACCGCTACCCCAGAGACTGCCGACTCCGTCATGCACACGGTCCCACTGAGAGTCACCTGCCATGTCCCACCCACACGCACCACACGTCGAGTGGTTCCTCCCGCGAGGATAAAACCGAAAGTCCACACTGTCAATAGATAGGTACATTTCAAACTGTCAGGACATTGCGACACTACCCGAAATTCCCTACTATATAGAACACCCTCCCCCCGGAGCTCCATCAGGTGCGCATCCCCTTCCCCTTCTCGGCCATCGTCGGGCAGGATGAGATGAAACGGGCCATCCTCCTCACCGCGGTCGACCCGACCATCGGCGGGGTGCTGATCCTCGGCCACCGCGGGACCGCCAAGTCCACCGCCGTCCGCGCCCTCCCCGCCCTCCTCCCTCCCATGATGGTGGTCGACGGCTGTCGGTACGGCTGCGACCCCAAGGCCTCGGCCGGTCGCCTCTGCGCCGACTGTCAGACCCAGGTGAGCGCCGGCCACAAACTCCGCGCGCACAAGGCGCCGGTCCCCGTCGTCGACCTCCCACTCGGAGCCACCGAAGATCGCGTGGTCGGCGCCCTCGACCTCGAGCGTGCCCTCACGCGCGGTGAGAAGGCCTACGAACCCGGCCTCCTCGCTCGCGCGAATCGCGGCTACCTCTACGTCGATGAGATCAACCTCCTCGAGGATCACCTCGTCGATCTCCTCCTCGATGTCGCAGCGACCGGTGAGAACGTCGTCGAGCGCGAAGGGATCAGCGTCCGGCACCCCGCGCGCTTCGTCCTCGTCGGAAGTGGCAATCCGGAGGAAGGGGATCTCCGCCCGCAGCTCCTCGATCGCTTCGGACTTTCGGTCGAGGTGACGACGACGACCGATCTCGATCAGCGCGTCGAGGTGATCAAGCGCCGCGATGCGTACGATCGTGATCCGGAAGGATTCTCGGCGCAGTGGGCCGAGGCGGATACAGAGGCGCGACGTCATGTGGAGCGCGCACGGAAGAAGGTCGACACCCTCCCCGTCCCCGATGCCGTCCTCCGCTCCGCCGCCGAACTCTGTTCCGCCGTGGGAACCGACGGGGTCCGTGGTGAGCTCGCACTCCTCCGCGGGGCACGCGCCCTTGCTGCCTATGACGGCGCACGTCAGGTCACGCCGCACCATCTCCGCGTGATCGCGCCGAGCGCGCTCCGCCACCGTCTGCGACGCAACGTCCTAGATGATGTCGGCAGCACGGTTCGCGTCACGCGCGCGGTCACCGACCTCCTCGGCGACTGACCCTGATGCACGAGACCGTGGCGTCGCCGCTCGACGCACGGACCCAGGCGGAGCTCGCGGCGGCCATACTCGCGATCGATCCCGTCGGATACGGTGGCGCGGTCGTGCGTGCGCCCCGGGCCGACATCGCCGATGCCTGGGTGTCGATGGTGCGCTCGCTCCTCGCGGAGGGGACACCCGTCGCACGACTCCCGATCAGCATCCCTGATGATCGGCTCTTAGGCGGACTCGATCTCGCGATGACCCTTGCCACCGGACGTCCGGTGGTAGAGCGCGGTCTGCTCGCTCGTACCGATGGGGGGCTGGTGATCCTCCCCTGCGCCGAGCGTGCGAGCACTGCGCTGGTCGCACGGCTCACCAGCGTCCTCGACACGCAGAGGACGGCGCCGCGCGGACCCTTTGCTGGAGATCCGGCTCCAGCCCGCGTGGCGGTGGTCGCCCTCGATGAAGGCGACGGTGTCGATGAATGCACTGCGGCGGCGCTGACCGATCGGCTAGCCTTCCATCTCGCACTGACGCCGGAGATCGGACGAGAGTCAGCGACACTCTTCTCCGCCACCGATCTCGCGGCGGCGCGCCGGGTGTTCGCACAGGTGGAGATCAATCCCGCGCGCATCGTGACACTCGTCACGGTCGCCGCCGCCTTCGGGATCGACTCCCTCCGCGCGGTGGCCTTCACCGCGCGCGTCGCGCGCGGGGCCGCCGCACTGGATGGACGGACGCACGTCAGCGATGCCGACTGCCAAGTCGCCGCGGCGTTGGTTCTTGGCCCGCGCGCCACCCGTCTGCCAGCCACGGCCGACGACTCACGAGAGGAGGAACCTCCTCCGCCACCGCCGGACTCAGCAGAGTCTGGCACGGATCGCGATGAGAATCCGTCGCCAGCGGAACCGCAGGCGCTCGAAGACCTCATGATCCAAGCGATGCAGGCGACCCTCCCGATCGGACTCACCATCGAGGCGCCAACTCACACCGCCCGTCACGGGGGATCCGGAGGACGCTCGGGTGATGATCGCACCGGAGGACTCCGTGGTCGTCAGGTGGGCACACGCCGCGGCGACCCGCGCGGTGGCGGTCGTCTCGATCTCTTGGAGACGTTGCGTGCGGCCGCGCCGTGGCAACGGCTCCGTCCGCCGATCGCGGGGCAAGAGGGGCGCGTGCTGGTGCGGGTGCGTCCCGATGACTTCCGAATCCGTCGACTCATCGAACCCGCAGGGACGACGGCGATCTTCGTCGTCGATGCCTCAGGCTCTGCGGCGTTGCATCGGATGGCCGAAGCCAAAGGGGCTGTCGAGCTCCTCCTCGCCGAGGCGTATTCGCGGCGAGATGAAGTCGGCCTGATCGCGTTTCGTGGGACGGCAGCCGAGGTGCTCTTGCCCCCGACCCGGGCCATCGCGGCGGCAAAGCGCGCCCTTGCCGCCCTCCCCGGCGGCGGTGGGACCCCACTCGCCAGCGCGATCGATCGGGCCCGCGAGCAGGTGATCCAGGCGCGTCGGACAGGCAACGACACGATCGTCGTCTTCCTCACGGACGCCCGCGCGAACATCGCGCGCGATGGGACCCCAGGCCGCCCGCAAGCGGAGGCCGATGCCCTCACCTCCGCGACCGCCCTGCGTATGCTCGGGAGCACGACGGTCCTCATCGATACCTCGCCACGTCCATCAGAGACCGCGCAGCGGATGGCAGAGGCAATGGGGGCACGCTACGTCGCGCTCCCGCGCACCGATGCCCAGGGCATTCACGCTGCCGTCTCCGCAGCGATGCCGAGACCCTCTGCATGAGAGGGGTCGGTGTGGTCATCCTCTTCTGGTGGGTCGCCACCGGCCTGATCATCGCGATGCAGGCGAATCCGGTGACGCGCTTCGCTGGGCTCCTCATCGCGACCGTTCTCGCCGTGGTGGGGACGGTCGAGATGCGCGCCGTCCGCGACGATCGCTCCGCCCGAGGGATCCGGCGAAGCTTCCTCGGTGGAGCGATGCTCTGGGCCTGGGTCTCCGCCTCGTTCTACGGGGGATACATCACGGGGATCCACCCCGCAGGGCCCGTGGCAGCGGCACCCTCATGGGCGGCGGTGCCCCCAGCGATCGCCGCGACACTCGTGAGCGATGCCGCAGCGATCGTGCTGATCCTCGTCGGGTTCGTCATGGACCGGGATGCACCGAATCGCACTGGGCTCTGGTCGCTGATCCTCTTTTGGGGGGTGCAGCAGCTGGCGAAGCTGAATGTCTTCTTCGGCGTAGAGAATCCCGCAGCGAACTTCCTCCCGCCGCATCTGGCCTATCTGCACCAATTCTTCGGGCCACCGGTGAACTCTCCCTTCCTCTTAGGGAGCATCGTACTGACTATCAGCCTCACCGCGTGGGCCATCCGGTCGGCTCGTCGAAATCCGTCAGAGGGTGATCGGCAGGCCGCAGCGATCTACGCGACCATCTTGGGCCTCGCCGTCCTCGAGCTCATCGTCTTGGGTATCCCACTCCAGCAGACACCCTGGGATTCGTTCCTCAGGGCGCGGGGGGGGTGAGCGCTACGGGAAGACCTTCCGTGCGGGATCGAGGATCGCGACGAAGCTCTTCACCTGTGTCGGCCCGAAGGAACTGATGGCGATGCGTTCGCCAGTGAGCGGATCCTCAAGGCTCAGACGACCATCGCCCCAGGCCGTGAGAACGAATGGGGCATCGGGGGAGTGTCCCCCCTGCCGACGGGTCCGCGCGAGCGACCGGAGCGAACCCCGAATGAAGCCATTGGTCCCGCTCGGCAACGCCAGCGCGAGCGACCCATCACGGGCATCGTTGATGATGATCCCGCCATCGGGCGCATCATGAAAGGTCAACGACCGCTGGGCGACGGCGTTGGTATAGATATCCGCTGACTTCCCGATCCCAAACTGTGAAGCCGCGATGGCGAGCGTGAAGGTCAACGCGACCACGACGAGCGCCGCCCGCACCAGCGGCCGTGGTGGCGAGATCTGCGGCATCGCCGAGGTCGAACCGGGCTCTGGCTCGAAGTGATATTGAACGCTCATGGTCGGCTCAGCTCGGCAGGGTCGCCGCGCGGAGGACCTCGCCGACCGTAGAGGGGTCGGTCAGCCCTCGCAGGAGCGGCTGCGGATTGGTGAAGCTAAAGGGGCGCACATGGGGGAAGAGCACGATCCAGGCCAACCGCTCCTTCGGGTCGAGCTGCAATGCGATCTGTCCGGTGCCGTCGCCGAATCGCTTGACCTGCGCTCCCTGGATATAGCTCAGGGGGATATTCACCGTGAGCGGGAAGATCACCCCAAGGCGCATGACCAGCCGCCGATCGGTGATTGCATAGGTAGTGCTCCGCGCGATCCATCGAGCCAACCAGAGGAAGCCACCGAGGACGGCTCCGACCAAGAGGATCTGCATACCGACGGGCGTCCAGAAATCCATCGAGCCGACCTGGGAGCGATTGGCGAGCATCCACCAGGTGATCATCGCGGCGAAGTAGGCCGAGAGCGGACGGACGAGGAGCAGGTGGCGCGCGATCGCCTGCGGGGCAGGGGTCCCTTCCCACAACACGCGTTCTCCCGGGGGGAGAGCCTCTGCCACGCCCTGCACCCGCATGCGGGCGTGGGGCGCCGAGGCGCTGAGAATCGACGTGGTCATGCTTAGATCCAGGGCTCAGCGCGGTCCGGCGTCGCGTAGAGATGGCCACCCGCGTAGTACGCCATGATCTTGTCCTCTTCCAAAAGCGTGATACGGTCATCGCGCTTCGTGGTCGGCACATCCGCGAACTGGGCGGCGGTGATCGCCTTCACGATCACATGATCGTTGCCCCAGAGCCCGAAGTGCGGCCACTGGACCAGCGCGGCGGGAAGGAGTCGCTTCGCCCCACCGGCGGCGAGTGCCACCTCATAATACCGGATCTGCGGCTCAGACCGGTCGACCCAGAGGTCGATGATCTTCCCGGCGACGACGCCGTCACAGGCCTTCACCGGCAGGCCACGCGGATCAGGATCGCCCGCGGCGATCGAGAACGCCGGAGCCACGCGCATCGGGATGATCTTCGCCTCCCCATGTGCGGTGAGGTCCGGGACATCGGCACGGTCAGCATACGATGCCGGTCCGACCGCATCCTTCATCGGGTTCCCCGTCGGGATGAGGGGCGAGCCGTTATACCCATCGGCTGGTACCGCCTTGATCTCAGCCATCAGTGCGATCCTCCTTCCGTATGCGTTGTGACATGGATGAACTCCTTCTTCGGTGGGACCGGCGGCCACCCTTCACGTGGCCCCTGCGGCGAATCGAGCGGGTATCCCTCGCGCCGATCCTCGCGCCGAAGGTAGATGACGAGCCCGATGAAAAAGGCCCAGAAGACATAGAGCGCGATCTGCGCACCATCGATGTACTCCATCCTTCCTCCTCCGCGAACGTGAACGAACCTAGGCCGGCAGATCGGCGAGACCGAACTCCCGATCGGGCGCGCGCCGTATCGCCCCCGATCGGACTAACCGCACCAGCGGCCCCAAGGCCACCAGTGTCGCGAACAACAAGACCGTCTCTGTGAGATAGACCATGCCGTACGGCATGCTGGGATCGTCCAAGAGTCCGACGACCCCTCCGGTGGCACGCAGGCCACTCAATGCATCGCGCATGAACCCCGCCACTGCCATCGACAGCCCCTCACAGGTGGCAAAGACCGCACCCCACGCACCCAACGCGATGCCATGCTGCGTCGCATCGCGGAGCCCCATCGCCGCGCTCAGCGTCCCGACCGCGAAGAGTCCCTCCCCCATCCCCATCAGGAAGGTTCCCAACGTAAAGAGGTTCGACGAGTGCAGGGGGGAGGCGAACAGGACCGACATGAAGCTCACCACACCAATCACGGCTCCGATCGCGGCGACTCGCACCGGATCGCGCCCGCGCTCCATCATCCGTGCCGCCAACAAGAAGGCGACGAGCGCCCCCACCGCGGCGATCCCCGTGAGACTCGTCGTCCTCGCGACACTCCAACCGAGGATCTCTCCCCCGTATGGCTCCAGGAGCACATCCTGCATGTTGAACGCGAAGAACCCGAGTCCCGTCGCAACAAGCAGGCGGACCGCATGACCCCCGGCGACGAAGGTGCGCCAGGCATCCCGGAAGAGTGGCCGCCGTTCCGTCGTGGCCCCCCACTCCAGCACGGCGGGTCCGCGTGGCTCCTGCTTCCAGAGGGCGACGAAGTTACAGACGATGGTGAAGAGGGCAGCGCCTTGGATCACCTGGACCAGCCGAAGCGGGGTGAAATCCCGGAGCATCCCGCCGAGCAGGAGCGCGCTGATCAGGGCACCGATGAGCATCATCACATACATCAACGCGACGACGCGGGGACGCTTGGCCTCATCCGCCAGATCGCCCGCCAGCGCCAATCCACTGGTCTGGACGGTATGCGCGCCCGCACCGACCAGGAAGAAGGCGAGTGCGGCACCAACATAGGGAAGCCAGGGAGGCCCTGACGCCTGCTCCCCGGCCAGCAGGAGCAGAGCGAATGGCATGATCGCCAGTCCCCCGAACTGCATGAACGATCCCACGTAGATGAAGGGGACCCGCCGCCATCCCCAATAACTGCGATGCGTATCGGACCGAAAACCGATCAGAGCCCGGAAGGGCGCCACCAACAACGGGATGGCGATCATCAGCGCCACGACGAAGGCAGGCACCCCAAGCTCGACGATCATGACCCGATTCAGGGTCCCATAGAACATCGTCGTCGCCATCCCGACCGTCAGCTGGAAGAGACTGAGCCGTAGGAACCGCGAGAACGGCACCTCCGCCGTCGCGATATCCGCGAAGGGAAGCCAGCGCGTATCGATGCGCGTGAGCATCTGCGCAACGGAGAAGGGCCGTGTCGCCGTCACCAGATCACCAGACCGGTTCGAGGCGGCAGTTGGCCGGCAGCGCCTCATGTCGCGCTGGCAGGAACATCAGCCGGAGGAAGGTCACCCCATTGTCGAGCTTGGCGAGCCCCGACCGGAGTGCGCCACCCACCCCACCCTGCGCCGACCCCGCTGCGATGGTCCCCATGTTCCGGTGCATCCGCTCGAGCAACGCCCAGAATTTGGGATTGTCGACATCGATCGTCACCGGGAAGACCTGCTTGCTGATCTGGTTCGTCAGTCGGATGACCTTGCGATCGAAATCATCGACATCAAAGCCCAACGCGTGGAAGAAGGTCAGCCGCGCATGATCGCGTACGTACATCGTGGCAAAGACGGCCAGCAGGAAGAAGCGGATCCAGACCTTGTTGAACCCTTCCAGCGTGTGCGGATTCGCCCGCATCAGGATGGCAAATGCCTCCCCATGCCGGAACTCATCGTTACACCACTCCTGGAACCATTTGAAGATCGGGTGGAACCGGAACTCCGGATGTTGCTCCAGCTGTCGGAAGATGGTGATATACCGCGCGTACCCGATCTTCTCAGAGAGATAGGTCGCGTAATAGATGTACTTCGGCTTGAAGAAGGTGTACTTCTTGGCCTTGGTCAGGAATGAGAGATCGACCGCCACGTTGAAATCTGCCAACGTATGGTTGATGAACCCCGCGTGCCGTCCCTCGTCGCGACTCATGAAGCCGAAGAGGTCACGGATATGCTGACTCTTCACCCGCTTCCTGATCTCCGCATACAGGATACAGCCAGAGAACTCCGCCGTCACCGAACTGACGAGAAACTCGACGAAGGCCTTGCGCAGCTCGGGCTCCCAGCCCGTCCAGTCCAAGTCAGCGAACTCCGGGGTGCGCTTGAAGTGGTGCCGGTTCGGGTCGCTCTTGAACTCGGCCACCAGCGCGTCCCACTGGTCCTGCAACCGCGAGACATCCAGCCGATCCATCTCGGCGAAGTCCGTGGTATAGAAGCGCGGGTTGAGCACCGCGTCCTCCGTGGCCGCTTTGGTGCTCTCGTTGACATCGATCACCGGGGGGGTCATGGTTGCGTCATACATGGCTTAACCCTCGAATCCGACTTCATAGAGCTCGGTGATCCCACTGGTCCCGAGGACGCGCGTGAGGATGCGGCGGGGGAGGCTGGCCTGGTAGACCGTCGCCCGCGCCTGCATCGTGCGCTTCTCCCCAAGAGGGATATGGGATGGGGCCCCATGCACCAGGACCTCATCACCCTCATTCACCACGATGCCATCCAGCACCACATGCGCATGGAATTCCTGTGGTGTGGACTCGAGATCGATCAGACAGGGCACGTCACGTGTCCGGCGAACGGCCCACCAACCGATGGCGCCCAGCGCCACGGCGCCTCCAACGATCCAACTAGTCACAACGGCCTCCGGGGGGTGAAGATCAAACGCATTCCCTGCGACGTATAGAATCCGCTGGAGACCACCTGCGTCTCAGCGACCTGCCATCCCTGGAACGCAGGCAGACGGCCGACTGCCGCACGCACAGCCTGCTCGGCGACCGGCACGATCCGTGGGGCACGATCCCCACGAGGAAAGAGCTTGCCGACGGTATGCATGGCCGTCAGCAGGGGGGTCTTCGGTGCGAAGGTCCACACCATCGAGTGTTCCACACGCGCCGCGAGTACACCAAGGGCCCGGAGCGCATCATCCCGCTCGTAGTGGATGAGTGAATCCATCGCGATCACATGATCGAACCGGCCGAAGGAGGGGTCGAGCATATCCCCACTTCGGAAATCGATCCGGCCCCGAATCGAGGATTCCGCCGCACGTTCGCGTCCGACCTGGACCAACGTCGGGGAGAGATCGACCGCCAGCACCTCCGCCCCGCGACGGGCGAGTTCGATGGCCGCTGCGCCCGTCCCACACCCGGCGTCGAGGATCCGCGTGCCAGAGAGATTGGTGGGCAGCCAGTTGACCAGCAGCCGTCGCATCTGATCCCGCCCTGCGCGTACGGTCGCCCGGATCCCACTGACCTTCTCGGTCGAGGTGAGGGTCTCCCATGCCTGTACCGCATGACGATCGAAATAGTCATGGAGCCAGGCCCGCGTGCGTGCGTAGCCGGTCGATTCGTTGGGCAGGAGAGCGCCCATCTCAGTCATACCCGAGGAGATCGAAGATCTCGCGATCTTTGAGCGGCCGCCCTGGCTGCGCAGGGACCCCTGCCGCAAGCATCCCCGCGATGCGGAGGTATTCATCCTGGACCGCCTTCACCTCCGGCGAATCCTCCATCTCGAAGATCGTGCACTTCTTCAGTCGGCTGCGCCGGATCGCGTCAATATCCGGGAAGCGCCCGGACAGTGACATCCCGGTCTCGTTGTTGAACCGATCGATCTGATCGGTATCCGCAGACCGATTGGCGATGACGCCGCCGAGCCGCACCGCATAGTTCTTGGACTTGGCGAGGATCGCCGCCATGATCCGGTTCATCGCGAAGATCGAGTCAAAGTCGTTCGCGGTCACGATTAGGGCGCGTTGGGCATGCTGCAGCGGAGCCGCGAATCCACCGCAGACCACGTCGCCGAGCACATCGAAGATCACGACATCGGTGTCCTCGAGGAGATGATGCTCCTTGAGGAGCTTCACGGTCTGCCCCACGACGTAGCCGCCACATCCCGTCCCAGCCGGCGGGCCACCCGCCTCGACACACTGTACCCCGTTGTAGCCGGTATAGACGAAGTCCTCGACTCGGAGCTCCTCCGAGTGGAAATCGACCGACTCTAGGACGTCGATGACCGTCGGGACCATCTTCTTGGTCAGCGTGAAGGTCGAGTCATGCTTCGGGTCGCACCCGATCTGCAGGACGCGCTTCCCAAGCTTGGAGAACGCCGCGCTCAGGTTCGATGAGGTCGTCGACTTTCCGATCCCCCCCTTTCCATAGACCGCGAAGACCTGGGCCCCGGTGATCTTCTCGTCGGGGTCCAGATGCACCTGCACACTCCCTTCTCCATCAGCCCCTGTGGGCAGGACTGGCAATGTCATCGTCATACAGTCACCTTCCCTCGCTTCCGTCTCGTACCGGATCGTCCGTGCTGCATGAGCCGATTGCTCATGCGACCGCGCGGACGCCCTCGAGCCGGTCCTCAAGTTCTTCCGAGGCGTTCCGCAGCGCGGCGAGCATCTCCTCGCTCGGCTGCCAATAGCCTCGGTCATGCGCTTCCATCAATCGTTGGGTCATCCCAGCGGCGGCGTTCGGATTGGCCTGCGCCAACCGCTCCCGCATCGTCGGATCGAGTACGAAGGTTTCGGTGATCTCGGTATACACCCACTGCGGGACCGTCCCCGCGGTGGCGGACCACCCCAGCGTGGTGGCGACATGTCCCGCGATGTTGCGGGCGCCCTCATAGCCCTGCGCGAGCTGTGCGTCGTGCCATTTCGGGTTGAGCATCCGGGTCCGCGTCTCGAGCGCGACCTGCTCGCCGAGGGTGCGAACCTTCCCTTCCCCGCGGCCGGTATGATCGCCGAGGTAGACGGGGACCGCCTCACCCTTGGCCTTGGTGATCACGCGGTTCATCCCGCCCAATGACTCGACGTACTGGTCGATGTCCGTCGCCCCCAGCTCCACCGAGTCGAGATTCTGGAAGGCGAGCGCGGCCCCTCCGAGGGCACGCTGCATCAGGGCGGGCATCGCCCGCACCCCCGGGGTCGCACCATAGGCATAGCATTTGCGCTGCACGAATTGATCAGCCAGCTCCTCCTCGTCGTTCCACTGTCCCGTCTCGACGAGAAGATTGACATTCGATCCGTACGCACCGTCCGCATTGCTGAAGACCCGAAGCGCCGCGGACTCGAGGTCGCAGCCGAGGGCCTCCATATGCGCGAGGGTGTGCTTGCGGATGAAATTCTGCTCGATCGGCTCATCCGCCTGCGCGGCGAGGAGCGCCGCCTCCGCGAGCAACTTCACCTGCAGCGGCAGGAGATCGCGGAAGATCCCTGAGAGGGTGCAGACCACATCGATCCGTGGCCGGCCAAGCTGTTCGAGGGTGAGCAAGCGCGCCCCGACGAGCCGCCCGACGGCATCGAAGCGCGGGACCGCTCCCATCAGCGCGAGTACCTGCGCGATCGGGGTCCCTTCCGACTTCATGTTGTCCGTACCCCAGAGCACGAAAGCGACCGTCTCCGGCAGGGCGTGCCCATCGGCGCGATGGCGCGCGAGCAGGACCTCGGCGCGCTTGCGCCCCTCGACGAGGGCGATCGCACTCGGGACCTTGTAGGGATCGAAGCCGTAGAGGTTCCGTCCCGTCGGGAGCACGGCCGGGGTCCGGACAAGATCGCCACCAGGGGCAGGTGGCACATACCTCGCATCAAGTGCCCGCAGGATCCCCGGGAGTTCGTGGTCCTCACCGAGCAGTCGATCGATCGCGGCGAGATCAACCTGAGGCGCACCCGCCGGAAGGGAGGCGTCGATAGCGTCGATCGTCTCTCGACGCGCCTCCTCTGACATCCCTTCCCCGACCACATGCAGGCCGATCGGGATCAGGGCGTACTCCATCTCGAGGAGCTTCGCTCGCACCGTATCGATGGCCGCGCTCGCATCAGCGCCCCACCGGGGCTCGCACGACGTGAGCGCCAACGCGGCCGCCTGTTCCTGGATCATCGCGATCAGGTCCGGATTCTCCTCAGATGAGCTCCGGTACTGCTCGAGGCTCGTCTTGAGTGCGGCCAGATCCTTGTAGAGTCCCGCGTTGGCGATCGGCGGCGTCAGGTAGCTGACAAGGGTCGCTCCCCCGCGCCGCTTCGCCAACGTCCCTTCCGAGGAGTTGTTCGAGGCGTAGAGGTAGATGTTGGGCACATCGCCGATCAGCCGCTCCGGCCAGCAAGCATCGGTCAGCCCGACCTGCTTGCCCGGCATGAACTCCAGCGCGCCATGGGTCCCGAAGTGCAGGACGGCGTCGGCGGCGAGATCCTCACGAAGCCAACGGTAGAATGCGGAGAAGGCGTGCGTCGGTGCGAAGTTCCCTTGGAAGAGGAGCCGCATCGGATCTCCCTCCCATCCGAATGCCGGCTGCACGCCGACGAAGACATTCCCGAAACGCTCCCCCATCACGAAGAGCTCTCGTCCATTGGTCAGCTGCTTCCCTGGAGCCGCCCCCCATACCTGCTCGAGCTCACGCAGATGGCGCTCCCGCTTCACATGGTCGTCGACGGGGATCCGGGCATGGACATTGGCCGGCGCACCGGTCACCATCGCGTTGCCCTCGACGATCATCTGGCGCAGCGCATCGGGGCTCGCCGGGAGATCGACACCGTACCCCTCACGGTGCATCGCACGGAGCACATTGTAGAGCGAGGGGAAGACCGCGAGGTACGCCGCGCTCCCCGTGTTCCCCGCATTCGGCGGGAAGTTGAAGAGGATGATCGCGACCTTGCGCTGGCTCCGTGGCGTCCGCCGGAGTTTCACGAGCTTCGTGACCCGGTCAGCCAGCATGGCGACACGTCCCGCGATGGGGGCCGAGGCAGCGACCGATCCCGCCGCCTTCCCTCCGAAGACCACCGGACCAGTTGCGCCATCAAGCTCTGGGATCGCCACCTGCAGTGTGGCCTGGAGCGCGTTGAGCCCTCGCGGATCCTGCTCCCACTCGCCGACCGTCTGAAATTCGAGCGTCTGAAGGGAGAGATAGGGCACATCAAGGGCCGTCAACACCGCCTGGGCCGCCTCGGCGTCGTTGTACGCCGGGCCACCGACCAGCGAGAACCCCGTCAGCGAGATGAGGACATCGATCGTGGCCGCCGAGGTACCGCGCAGCTGCTTCTTCTGATCGAGGAAGTAGGTCTCGATCGCCGCACGGGCGTCGAGCCCCGAGGCGAAGGCCGGAACCACGGTGAGGCCGCGGGCCTCGAGCGCGCGGATCACGGCGTCGTAGTGCGCGGTGTTGCCAGCGAGGAGATAGGACCGGCCGAGCAGCATCCCGACCGTCCCCGTCTTGCCCTTGGAGGGGAGGTCTGAGCGCTTTTCCGTGATCCCGCGACCGGCGAGATCAGGGTGATAGCACCCGACTTCAGGATATGCCTCCGGATCTCCTACCGTGACCGTTCCCTTGTATCCGCTGCGCGCGCCAGCCGCATAGCGGTTCACGAGGAGTCGGACCATGTTCGCGATGTTCACATCGGAACCGGCGAGCCAGTACTGCATCAGGAGGAACCAGGCGCGCACATCTTGTGCCGTTCCCGGGATGAAGCGCAGGAGCTTGGGCAGCTGCCGCAACATCGTGAGCTGACGCTCCCCAGCCGACTTCCCGTCCTTCCGTTCGCCGCGTAGACGCTTGAGCAGCGCGAGGGGCGACCAGGGGGAGCGGTTCCCCTCCTCGCTCATCGAGAAGCCACCCAGCTTGGTGAGGCGTACGAGCTCGTTCACGCAGAGCATACAGACCGTCGCGTCGGCCGCATCCCGCCGTGCGGCGATCGCCTCCTTTACTGGCCCGGCGGACTCCTCGGTGAAGAGCTGGGTGGCGATGAGGATATCCGCCGTCGCGATGTCGGCCGTGGCCCGTGAGACCGCGTTGGGATCGGTCGCGAAATCCGCGGCCACATGCATTCGCAGTGTGAGCGCCGGAAGGTCCTTCGTGAGCATCTGCTGCGCGCGCCCGAAAGCGTCCGCGAGATGCGCATCGAGGGTCACCACGACGACCTGCACCGGCACGGCGGAGGCCGCGCTGGCTGAGGCCG
>JBEGVM010000051.1:0-10895 GCA_041178365.1 Gemmatimonadota bacterium
CTTCAACGGGACCTTCCGGGTGACCTACAAGCCGCTCAGCTGGTTGACGGCGGAAGGCAATGTGAACTACGAGCAGTCGGGCGACATGTACAAGTCATTCACCCCGACCGGGTTCCGGAACTCCGCGGGTGCCGCGGATGACGGGAGCCTCTTCCAGAGCTCGACCGTCTCCCGCACGAGCAACCTTGGGGCGACGCTCACGGCGCAGAAGCAGTTCTCCTGGTTCACCAACACCACCAAGCTGGCCTGGGTGTTCGAAGACCAGTCGGTCAACAATGTGAATGTCTTCGCGACCTCACTCACGGTGCCCCGTGTGCCGGAGTTCAGCGCGGCGAATCAGGGGGCGGACATCTTCCCGGGCTCGCGCTCGGTGTCGATCCGCAACAACAACCTCTTTGCCATCACCACCTTCGACATCAAGGACCGCTACATCTTCGACGCGCTGGTGCGTCAGGACGAGTCCTCGCTCTTCGGTGCCGATCAGCGTCGGCAGCTCTACAACCGCGTCTCAGGGGCCTATCGCGTCTCGGAGGACTTCACCATTCCGGGTGTCGACGAGTTCAAGCTCCGCGCCTCGTACGGCACGGCGGGGCTCCGCCCCAGCTTCGACGCGCAGTATGAGATCTTCTCGCTCGTCGGTGGGAGCCCGACCCCGGTGACCCTCGGGAACCGGGATCTCCGCCCCGCCTTCTCCAAGGAGACGGAGGTCGGATTCAACCTGACCTTCCTCCAGAACTTCACCTTCGAGTACAGCTACTCGGATAAGATCACCACCGACCAGATCCTCCTCGCCCCGGTCTCGGCGGCGACGGGGTATCGCAACACCTGGACCAACGCCGGCACCCTGACGGGGAACACGCACGAGTTCGCCCTCGGCGCGGTGCTCCTCTCCAAGGGGGATATGTTCTGGCGCGTCAACGTGACCGCGGACCGCACGCGGCAGAAGATCACCGAGCTGAACGTCGCCCCCTTCCTCGCCGGCCCGGACGGGAACACACAGCTCTTCCGCGTGGCCCCGAACGAGCCATTCGGCGTGATCTACGGGTACAGCTGGATCCGCACCGCGGACGACCTCGCCGCCTCACTCAAGTCGGGCAAGCTCGCCGGCACGGCCGCGGACTACAAGGTCAATGAGGAGGGCTTCTATGTGAAGAGCTCCGATTGGCGCACCATCAACGAGAAGCCACTCCGTCGGTTTGCCGAGGACGGCACGGCGATCTTCCAGATCGGTGATGTGAATCCTGACCTCAACCTCGCGCTCAACACCACCTTCCAGATGGGCGGGCTGAGCATCAGCGCTCTCATCACCTCGGTGCTGGGTGGTGACATCTACAACTACACCCGCCAGTGGCCGTTCAACGAGCAGCGCGATCCGCTCTACGATCAGCGCGGCAAGGTCGAGGAGGAGAAGAAGCCGGTCTCCTATTACCAGACCTTCTACAACAACTTCGACGCGAACGACTTCTTCGTGGAGAAGGGCTCGTACGTCCGTCTCCGTGAGCTCGCCGTCAACTACCAGCTCCCGAAGGCGCTGGTGAAGCCGGTCAGCTTCCTCGGGTTCGAGAACGCGCGCTTGGGTATCGTCGGGCGCAACCTCTGGACCTCGACCAACTACTCGGGCTATGATCCGGATGTCACCGGGACCTCGGGTCTCGGCGGGAATCCGTTCGTGTACCGTGTGGACTACTTCACCTACCCGCAGTTCCGTACCTTCACCTTCATGCTTGAGCTCGGCTTCTGAGCCGCGCCCTAACGAGGAGATCGACCATGCGAATGACGACCTTCCGTGGCCTGGGCCTGGTCGCCGTGCTGACGGTGACGGGGTGCAAGTCGCTGGATATCACCAACCCGAACGCGCCCGATGCGTCGCGCGCGCTCGCCGATCCGGCCGCCATCGAAGCGGTGGCCGCCGGTTCGATTCGGCAGTTCATCAACGCCTATGAGGGGAACAATGCGGTAGCGCCCCTCGCCACGATGGCGCAGTCGTACAGCGGCTCGTGGAATAACTTCAACATGAACTTCTACTCGAGCCTCGACGCGGATGGCACGCGGAACAACCGGTCGTGGCAGAACGATCCGGCCGCCGCGGGCCGGACGAGCATCGAGCAGTACTGGGAGGGCTATTACAGCGCCCTCTCGCTCGCGACGAACGTGCTGAAGGCGATCCGCAAGAACAACCTCGTCATCAATTCCGCGTCGGATACCAAGCGGGCGGAGGCCGTGGCGCTGCTCATGCAGGGCGCGTCGCTCTCCGGCATCGCGATGAACTACGATAAGGGGTATATCATTGACGAGGACGCTGATCTGGCGAACCTCGAGTACTCCAACCGCAAGCAGGTGCGTGACGCGGCGCTCAAGAAGTTCGATGACGCGATCGCCGTTGCCTCGGCGAACTCGTTCTCCACGCCACCGGCCTGGTTGAATGGCCATGGCTACACCAGTGCACAGATCGCGCAGGTGGCGAACACCATGGCGGCCTATCTCCTGGCCAACTGGCCGCGCACGGGTGCGGAGAACACGGCGGTGGATTGGGCCAGGGTCGTGAGCTACGCCTCCAAGGGCATCTCCTCCACCACGCCGTTCGACTTCAGGTTCGACGGCGATGGCTGCTCGGCCTGGTGCCCCGAGGTCCTCGTCTGGTTCAACTCGCTCGATACGGGTCGCTTGCACACGCGCGTGGCGAACCTCCTCGACGCCTCGCAGAAGACCCCGTGGCCGGCCGGGGGCAACCCGCAGCCTGACTCGCCAGACAAGCGTCTTGGTGACGGCTCCTTCGGGACGGCGGGGATGATCCCGGGCTTCGGCAACGTCCCGAAGACCGCGAAGGGTGGGACGGACTTCGCCTACTCCTCGCAGGCGATCTTCAACATGTCGCGTGGCTCCTACCACCAGTCGAACATCGGCCACATCCGCTACGATGCCACCGGCGTGCAGTCGCCGACGGGGATCTACTACGGGTACGGCACGGTGCCGGTCTTCTCGGCGGCGCAGAACGATCTGCTCTGGGCCGAGGGGCTGATCGAAACGAACACGAACCTGGCCCTTGCCGCGACTAAGATCAACAACACCCGCGTCGGGCGCGGTGGACTCGCCGCCGCGGCGGCGGGCGATGGCCAGGCAGGCCTCAAGACCAAGCTCCGCTACGAGATGGAGATCGAGCTCCTCGGCCTCGGTGCGGCGCCGTACTACTATCGTCGCCGTGTCGATGGGCTCGTGACCGGGACGCCGCGCGAAATGCCGGTCCCCGCCAAGGAGCTCGGCGTCTTTGGGCAGGCGCTCTATACCTGGGGTGGTGCCACCCCGAACTCGCCGACCCCTCCCTGATCGCGAGGGCGTGCATCGCTGAAGACCGAGGGGGAACGCCGACCGGCGTTCCCCCTCGGTCGTTTCACCCCTATCCTTGAGACATGCTGTTCCCCCGGCTCCGATTCCCCCACGCGGCCCTCGTCGCCCTCGTCGCCCTTGTCTCGCTCCTTGGGGCAACGGGGGGGCGTCTGGCCGCCCAGGGTGCCTTCGCGACGCTGAAGGGGGTCGTCACCGATGCGGCGACCCAGCAGCCGGTCACCGGCGTGCGGGTGATCATCGCCGCCACCGGGCGATACGCGACCACTGACTCCATCGGCGTCTTCGAGCTGAAAGAGATCCCCTCGGGGGTCATCCGGTTCTTCTTCACGGCGCCGGGGTATCCGCGGACCTCGGTGGTCCTCGCCCTCGCCAAGGGAGAGACGATGGTACAACGCTTCGAGTTGGAGGCGGTGACCGCCGAGGTGGCGGCGGGCGACTCGTCGTCGCGGGTGCAGCGTCTCCCCGCCACCGAGGTGACGGCAGAACCCTCGCGCGGGGTCCGCTACGAGGACTTCGAGCGGCGGCTCAAGACCGGACGCGGGCAGTACGTGACGCGCGAGGTGATCGAGGAGCGCGCCTACAACAATCTCGTCGATGCGGTCCGTGGGCTCCGCGGCGTCGCGATCGAGTGCGGGGGGAGCCGCGGCTGCCTGGTCCGGATGGCGCGGTCCCTTCCTGGCTGCTACCCGCAGTACATCGTGGATGGCCGCCCCGACAACTTCTTCGGTCCGAACGTCGCGGTGCGCGACATCGAAGGGATCGAGGTCTACAGTGGGGCGTCAGATGTCCCGGGTGAGTTCGCCGGGACCGATGCGGGGTGCGGGGTCGTCGCCATCTGGACACGGAACGGCCCACCGCCACCACGCAGGCCCTGATGTCAGGGATCAGGGATCAGGGATCAGGGATCAGAGATCAGAGATCAGAACCTCTCACCTGACCCCTGACACCTGACCCCTGACCCCTGCCGTTCAGAACGCTGTCCCCAGCAACATCGCGTTCAGCACCAGCCGGTCCATCGCGCGCCACCAGCCGCGGAACATCGGCTCGTTGGTGAACATCACCACATTCCCGCGCCCCACCCGCTCCTGCACGATGAAGCTGCTCCCGCGGAGGAGCTTCTCGCTGTTCTCGGGGAAGGTGAAGCCGGCGCGGCGGAGCGGCCCGGTGGTCGGGAAGACGCCGACATTGCCGCCGTCGGTCGAGAGCCCATAGGCCTCGCTCCCGCTCACGAGCACCGTCATCCGCTGCTGCTCCATCCCCAGTGTCACCCAATGCGTGAGATCGAGTACCACATCGAAGTGGCTCCCCGGGAGATCGGCGAGGCGCGTCTCGCAGGCACTCGGGCTCGCGGCCGCACGGAGGGAGTCGAACGGGGCGGTGGAGGCTGCTGCGGACTTCACCTCCTTCTCCGGGCAGTCGATCGACCGCGCGCTGGTGAGCCCAACGTCCTTCCCCATCGCCCAACGCGTGGCTCCACCGAAGGTGACCAGCGCCCCACCATTCTGGACCCAGCGCTTGAGGTTCTCCCCCTTGCCCAAGCGACCCAGCCCACCGCTGGGGACGAGGATCACGTTGAAAGCGGAGAGGTCGCCGTTGAGCGCGTCGACGCTGATCGGGGTGAAGCGGATCCCATAGCGCTGCTCCAAGCTCCACCAGATGGCGCCATAGCTTGTCTGGGAGATCCCCTCGTTCCCCACGACGGCGATCCGCGGCGTCTCGAGCGAGACGACCTCGGCGGACCCAGTGCCGTACTGCGCGGCGTCGGGGAAGGCGGTGGTCACCCCGCGCACCTCCACCCCTGATGCCTCGGCGAGTGCATGGACGCGGTCGGCGAGCGTCGCGTCATTGCGTGAGACGCGTGCCACCCAGGTCCCGCGCGGCCAGGTGGTGCTGCCGGTCTGGATCGGCTTGGAGGCGATCGCGATGCGGTACCCCTCCTGCAGGAGCTGCGCGGCGAGCTTGCCCGCGCCGTTCCGATCGTTCTTCCAGAGGAAGGCCGAGGTCGCCGTGCGCCCCTCGACGATCCCGCCGGTGATGGCATGCGGGAGCCGCTCGCCGTTCAGCACCGTCCCGCCGGTGCGCGCGAGGAGGGCGCCGGTCACCGTCGGCGCATCCTCGGTCCAGAACGCCTCGACGCCGAACGCCACCGGGAGGGCCCAGGCGGAGATGTCGTAGAACTCGAACCCTTCGTCCTGGCTTCCATCGCCGGGGCGGCTCTTGTTCCGCTCAAAGCGCGCGAACTGCTCCTTGGCAAAGGCCGGGTCGAGCTCGGGATCGGGCTCCAAGACCGCCTTGGCGACGCGCCCCTGCGGCTGCGCGAGGTCGATCACATAGGCGCCGGCGGGGAAGGTGCGTGCGCCCACCGCATCCGTGGCGTAGCTGCGCGCCTTGGCGCTGCTGAAGGGTGCCGTGGTGCGCGTGACCTCAATCCCATGCCGCAGGAGCGCGGCCGCGAGCTCCGCGGCGCGCGCGGGATCGTTCCCCGGAAGGAGGACGACGCGCTTCATCGTTCCCGTGCGCCCATCGGTGATCGCCTTCTGCCGGAAGGCGGCGTAGTCGCGGACCATCTCGCGCGCCCCCTTCGCTGAGGTCTCGAAGGTCGCCAGCGCGGCGACGTAGTGCTTGGCGATCCCGTCGCGCAGCGAGAGGAGGGTGCCGTCCTCACGGCGCTTGAGGAGCGCGGGCCCCCCATCGGTCTCGTAGGTGGTCCCCATGGCACCGGTGAGGCTCGGCCAGGAGTCGTAGTAGCCCGGGTAGTAGAGGTCGAAGGCATCACGCACGAAGTAGAGCCACCCACGCTGGTCGAAGGCGGCGGCGTTGCCGCGTCCGATCCGCTCTCCCCAGCTGAAGGGCCAGCCAGAGATATTCGCATTCACCGGCCGCGCCGGTGGGGCCATGTAGTAGGTGCTGGTGTAGCCATGCAGATCGGCGACGACCATCGGATGCCAGCGCAGCAACCCGCCCACGATGTGCTGTACCTCGCGCTGCGACATCGCCATGAGGTCGCGGTTCATATCGAACCGGTAGTGATTGAAGCGGCCGGCGACCGACCAGGGCTGGTTCCGCTGCTGCTCGAGTGAGAGGCGCTCCGGGCTCCCGACGGCGATCGAGTTGCTCCAGACGGCGAAGCGCTCATGCCCGTCAGGGTTTGAGCTCGGGTTGATGACGACGACGGCGTTCTTGAGGAGCGCAACCGTCGCAGGATCTTCGGTGGCGGCGAGATGATAGAGCAGCTGCATCGAGGCCTCGAACCCCGGGACCTCGTCGCCATGCACCGAGCCCGAGAACCAGACCACCGCTGGCGTGCGCGCCACCAGCGCATCGACCTGCGCGGTGGTCAGTCCACGTGGATCCGCGATCTGGTCGAGGTCAGCACGGATGGCATCAAGGCGCGCGATGTTCTCCGGCGCCGAGACGAGATAGATGCGCATGGTGCGCCGTTCGTTGGAGATGCCGATCTCCTCGACGCGCACGCGATCCTTGGCGGCATCGCTGATGCCGAGGAGGACCCGCTCCTGCAGATGGTACTGCGTGTGCCAGGTGCCGACGGCGTAGCCAAGGATCGACTCGGGGCGGGGGACGCCGGCGCGGTACGGGCCAGCGTAGAAGGAGAAGGTCCGGTCGTCGCGGAGCGAGTCGACGGGGACGCGACCTTGGGCCATCGCGGGCGCGGACGGCGCGACCAGGAGCGTGATGAGGAGTGTGCCAAGGGACGCGAGGGCCGCGAGCGCGGACGAGAGACGGCGCATCAAAGACTCCGGATGATGTGGGGCCACATTGGGCCCGGGGCGACTAGAACTCGAGCTGCGTGCCCAGCTCCACCACGCGGTTCGGCGGGAGCTGGAAGTACTCCGTCGCGGAGCGAGCGTTCCGCGACATGAAGGCGAAGAGGTGCTTGCGGAAGGTCCACATCGAGCGCCCATGCTTCTTCCATGGGCCACGGCGCGGGATCAACTGTTCGCGGCCGAGATAGTAGCTGGTGTCGAGGGGGCGCGCGGCGACTCCGGCGTCACGGCACTGCTGCACGACCTCCTTCACGTCGGCGCGCTCCATGAAGCCGTAGTGCGCCGTGGCACGGAAGAACCCCTGGCCCAGTGCCTCGATCTTCGCGCGCTGCGCCTTGGGGACCTCCGGGATGTCGTCCGTGAGGATCGAGAGGAGGATCACCGTCTCATGCAGCACCTTGTTGTGCTTCAGGTGATGCAGGAGGACTACGGGGACGCCCGTGGCCTCTGAGGTCATGAAGACCGCCGTCCCCGGGACGCGCACCGGGGAGCGGCGCCCGATATCCTCGAGGAAGGTGTCGAGCGGGAGGGACATGTCGACGACGCGTTCCCGGAGGATCTCGCGCCCACGCTTCCAGCTGGTCATGAGGGTGAAGAGCCCGATCGCCACGAGCAGCGGGACCCACCCGCCATGCCAGATCTTCAGAAGGCTCGCGCCGAAGAGCGAGCCGTCGACGACGAGGAAGAGCAGGAGGAAGGCACCGGACTTCCACCGCGGCCACCCGAACCGCGTCGCCGTGACGACCGTGTAGATGATCGTCGTGATCATGAAGGTCCCCGTGACCGCGATCCCGTAGGCGGCGTCGAGTCGCGCCGACTCCCGGAAGGCGAGGACGATGAGCAGGCACCCGATCATGAGGGCATTGTTCACCTCGGGGATGTAGATCTGCCCGAACTCCTTCGCGGAGGTGTGGGTGATCGTCATCCGCGGGCTATACCCCAGCTGGATGCACTGCTGCGTGAGCGAGAACGCCCCCGAGATCATCGCCTGCGAGGCGATGATCGCCGCGAGGGTCGCGAGGCCGGTGAGGGGATAGAGGATCTCCCGCGGGGCCAGGAGGTAGAAGGGATTCGCCGCCGCGGTCGCATCGCGGAGGATGAGCGCCCCCTGACCGAAATAGTTCAGCACGAGGGCGGGGAGGACCATGAGGAACCACGCCAGACGAATCGGGCGCCGACCGAAGTGTCCCATATCGGCGTACAGCGCCTCGGCGCCCGTCACCGCGAGGACGACGGCGCCCAGGATGAGGAATCCGGCGGAGCCATGGGTCACGAGGAAGCGCGCTGCATAGCCGGGGTGCACGGCGAAGAGGATCTCCGGCGCGTGGAGGATCTCTCGCACGCCGAGGATCCCGATCGTGGCGAACCAGAGGAAGGTGACGGGCCCGAAGATCTTCCCCACGGCCGCGGTGCCGACGCGCTGGGCGAGGAAGAGTCCCACGAGGATGAGCAGCGTAAGCGGGACGACGAGCGGTTGGAGCGCATCAGACCCGATGGCCAAGCCTTCGACTGCCGAGAGGACGGAGATCGCGGGGGTGATGATCCCATCGCCATAGAGGAGGGCCGCCCCGAAGAGTCCGAAGCCGATCAGGATGGCACGGAAGCGCAGGTCGCTCTGCCGCAGCAGGAGGGCAAGCATCGCGAGCATCCCCCCCTCGCCGCGATTGTCCGCTCGGAGCACGAAGACGATGTACTTCACGCTCACCACCAGGATGAGCGCCCAGAGGATCAACGAAAGGACCCCGTAGACATTCTCGGGAGACGGGGCGATCCCATTCTCCGGCTTGAAGCAGGCACGAAGCGCGTAGAGCGGGCTGGTGCCGATATCGCCGTAGACGACCCCCAGCGCCGTGAGGGTCAGGATCGCGAGACGCTTCCCAGCGGGGGCGGAAGCGGTGGAATGAGAGGGGTCCGACATCGCGAGAGAAAGCTAGCGATGCCGGACCCCGGGTGCAGCCGCGACGCGGTGGTGGAGCGCCTTACTCGTACCGGAGTGCGACGATCGGGTCGAGGCCGGCGGCGCGACGGGCCGGATAGACCCCGAAGATCACCCCGACCAAGGCCGAGAAGCCGAAGGCGAGCCCCACCGAGGAGGCGCCGATCTCCGTCGTCCACCCCAAGAGCTTGGTGAAGGCCGTCGCCCCACCGGCGCCCAGGAGGATCCCCAACCCTCCCCCGAGGAGGCAGAGCACCACGGCCTCAATGAGGAACTGGAAGAGGATGTTCATCCGGGTGGCCCCGAGCGCCTTCCGGATCCCGATCTCGCGGGTCCGTTCTGTGACCGAGACGAGCATGATGTTCATGATCCCGATCCCCCCCACGAGGAGGGAGACCGCGGCGATCCCAGCCAGGAGCATCGAGAAGACCTGCGTGGTCTCACCCAGGGTGCTCAGGAAGTCCGCCTGATTGCGAATCTGGAAGTCATCGGGCTTGTCGGGGCGGAGCTTATGCTCGCGCCGGACGACCTTCTGGACGTCGGCCATCGCATCGGGGATGCGCGTCTCGTCTGGGGCGAGCACTGAGATCGAGCGCAGGCGGTTCGACCCCATGATCCGGAAGCGCGCCGTCTGGATCGGGATCAGGATCTGATCATCGGGATTGCTGAAGGGATTGGCCTGCCCCTTCGACTTGTAGACGCCGATCACCGTGAACTGGATCCCACGGATCCGGATATCTTCACCGACCAGTGCCTCTGGGGTCTGGAGGCCGAGATTCTCCAGCACCGTGGGGCCCACGATCGCGAGGCGCTGGCGGCTCTGGTCCTCGGCGTTCGTGAAGAATCGACCGGCGGCGAGCTCGTACTTGCGGACCTCGGGGAAGTTGGCGGTCGTCCCGACGACCTGCGTCCCCGCGTTCTTGTTGAGGTACTGCACCTGCAGATTGCTCGACATCTCCGGCTGGACCGCGGTGATGACGGTCCCGCGCTCCTCGAGGGCTATGGCGTCCTCGAGGGTGAGGCGGCTCCGGACGTCGAACGACATGATTCCGCCGGCCCGCGCCTGGCCCGGCGAGACGGTGAGCAGGGTTGTACCCAGCGAGCTGATGCGGTCCTTCACCGCCTGCTGCGCGCCACGGCCCAACGCCACCACGGCGATTACCGCGGAGACCCCGATCACGATGCCGAGCATCGTAAGGAGAGAGCGCATCTTGTTCGCGCGAAGCGCCCCGAGGGCGACGCGGATTGTCTCGGCGAAGTCCATGGCTCAGGGCCTCCCGCCACCGGTGCCACCGCCCGCCGCGCCCGCCGGCCGGCCACCAGCCCCACCGGTGCCGCCCCCGGTGCTCCCGCCCCCCAGCGGTGAGCCACCCCCGGTCATGGCGCGGAAGCGCTCCGTGCTCTGCTGCCGCTGGGCCTGCAGGGCGGCCGCGCTCAAGAGTGCGACCTTCTCGCCTGGCTTGAGGCCGCTGATCACCTCGGTGTAGTCGTAGTCGGCGACACCGAGCCGGACGACGCGCGGCTCCCAGGTGCTATCGGCCTTCTGCACGAAGACGAGGCCGGAACGGCCGCCGCCATTGCGGCGGGCGCCGGTCGGTCCGCCTGTGGTACCCGTCGGGGCGCCGGATCCTCTCGGCGGACGCCCCCCCGCTGCCGCGCCGGCGGGGGCGCCATTCCGGCGCCCTCCGGTGGGACTCGCGGAGTCCGTGCCACCATTCCGCGGCCGGCCACCCGTGGTTGGCGCCGTGGCCGCTCCGCTCGGGGCACCGCCGGTCGGGGCAGCGCTTGGTGCGCCTCTCGATGCGCTGCTCGGGGCTCCACCTCCCATA
>JBEGVM010000052.1:0-5597 GCA_041178365.1 Gemmatimonadota bacterium
CAACTCGGCGGTGCGCTCTCGCGCCAACTCGAGATGTTGCGCTCCGCGCTCCTCGACCTCGAAGCGTTGCTCGCCTACGACATCGACTTCCCGATGGAGGATGATGGGCCGATCGATCGGGAGCGGATCCTCGATGCGGCGACCCAGCTCGAGGCGACGCTCGCCCAACTGATCGGGACCTTCCCCCAAGCGGCGCTCGGGCGTGACGGCGCGATGATTGTGCTTGCCGGGGCGCCGAACGCCGGGAAATCCTCGTTGCTCAATGCGCTGGTGGGCGAGGCGCGGGCGATCGTGAGTGAGGTCCCCGGGACGACGCGCGATGCGATCGAGGTGCTCGTCGACGCGCACCCGTGGCCGCTCCGGTACGTGGACACCGCGGGGCTCCGTGCGAGTGACGATCCCGTGGAGCGACTGGGAATCGAGGTGAGCCATCGCCGTCTGGCGGAGGCCCACCTGGTGCTCGCCTGCGGCGACGACGAAGCCTCGCTTGCGCAGACGGTGGCAGGGCTCGCGGCGCAGACCACCGCACCGATCCTCGCGGTGCGGACCAAGATCGATCGGGAGCGTGAACGTCTCGCCGACACACGCAAGGGCGCGCCCATGGGCGCGCCGGCCTCGGTCCAGGTGAGTGCGCACACCGGTGCTGGGCTCGATGCCCTGCGCGCCGCCATTCACGCCGCACTCTCCACGGTCATCCCCGAGCCCGCCGAATCACTCCCCACCGTCACCCGCGCGCGGCATGTGGCGAGTCTCGCGGTGGCGCGCGCCGAGGTGGTGGCCTTCCGAGCGGCCTGGGGTGAGGCGGCGCTCCCGGCGCCGGTGGCCGCGACGCATCTGCGCGCCGCGGTGCATGCGCTGGACGAGTTGCTCGGTGGGATCGACGTGGAGGAGATCCTCACGCGCGTCTTCCGCACCTTCTGCGTGGGGAAGTGAGCGCACCTCACACCCCCTGAAATGACGACGCGCGGCCGGCCCCGGAGCCGGTCGCGCGCGTCCACCAAGCGGTCGGTCGTCGGCCTAGGCCGTCCGGGCCGCCGCGTCGGTGAAAGTCATCACTTCCTTCGCGTCGGCCCGCAGGGCCCACGCGATCCCACGTTCCGCCACCACACTCTCCACCATGCGGGCGCCGAGGTAGTAGCCGGCGCGTTCGGGGAGGAGATACCGCTGAACGGTACGCGCATCATCGCTCATCCCGCCAGAGAGCCATCGGAGGCGGAGACCGAGCCCCGCACGATCGAGATCGTCCACGACGACATGCGAGAGGACCGACTCGAGTTCACGGACGCGGGCGTACTGTTTGCGATCAAAGCCGAAATACTCCCAGGGGGCATGCCCTGGACTGATCTCGCGCGCGGCGGTGATGGCGAGCCCCTCATTCACGAGGTGTTCGCGGAGCGTCACGCCGCGGCCGGTCTCCCAGTAGGAGTACGACCCATGGGCCTCATCGACGGCGCGCCGCAGCTCGGCCCGGCTCCCCGGCGCGGTGTAGCGGACGCCGTGGGCGATCTCGTGCGCGAGCCACATCGGGATGAGCTCGGGGTCGAGCCCCAGTCCGCGGGTCGCCGGATTGGCGACGCTCGTGAAGTGCTCGAGGCAGACGAAGGCGATGGCGCGGCCGTCGACGACGAGTTCCCCCGCGTTGGCGGCGCCGACCCCGACCATGAGGACGACGTCGATCCGACTGTCGATCTCGAAGGCCTCCACACAGGCGGTCTCGGTGCGCGCGGCGAGCGCGGCGACATCGGTCCGCTCGAGCAGGGTGTAGAGGTCGTTCCGCTCGGCCCGGACGGTGTCGCGCACGACCTCGAGGAAGTGCGGCCCCGAGGGCTCGATGACGTAGTTGTGCCAGTACGCGCCCAAGAGGGCGCGGTGGGTCTCGAGATAGCGATGGTAGGCGGCGACAGGATCCGCGCTTTGCAGCGCGGCGAGAAAATCGGGGACGAGGTTGATCAGCATCGCGAACGGGCGGCGATCAACATTTCGAGGACACTGTCACGGGGCGAACGATACCCCCACACGTGAAAGGAGACAAGAGGACGTGGAAGTGAGCCAGTCGGTCCCGCACACCGGTGCCACGGAACTACTTGGTGCCGAAGAGGCGATCGCCGGCGTCGCCGAGTCCCGGGAGGATGTAGCCGTGCGCGTTGAGCTCGCGGTCGAGCGCGGCGGTGAGGATCGGCACATCGGGATGCGCGGCGTGAAAGCGCTGCACGCCCTCCGGTGCCGCGACGAGACAGAGGAACTTGAGGCGCGTGATCCCGCGCTTCTTGAGCGCCGTCGCCGCGTTCACCGCGCTCCCGCCGGTGGCAAGCATCGGATCGAGGAGGAAGACCTGCCCCTGCGCGGCGCCCTCGGGGATCTTGAAGTAGTACTCGACGGGTTCAAGCGAGTCGTGATCGCGGAAGAGCCCGATATGTCCGACGCGCGCGGTGGGGACGAGTCGCAGCACGCCCGGGACCATCCCGAGCCCGGCGCGCAGGATCGGCACCAGCGTCACCGCCTCCTGCGGGAGCCGCTCGGCCGGTGTGGACTCCAGCGGCGTATCGACGGTCGCGCGCTCGAGTGGGAGATCGGCCGTCGCCTCGTACGCCAACAGCATCGCCAACTCCTCGGCGAGCTCTGCGAAGAGTTTCTTGGGCGTGGCGGCGTCGCGAAGGAGGGCGACCTTGTGGCGCACCAGGGGGTGAGCCACAACCGTGAGACCAGGGAGCGAGGATGGGGGCACCATACCTGAGAAGGTACTATCTTCCTCGGCACGTATGAAAGAATTCCAGGCGGTCATCGTGCGGCAGACGCGCCATCAGCGCGAGGATGAGGAGGCGCTCACCGACCTCCTCAATGAGCGGAGCCGAGGGGGGTGGACCCCGACCCTGATGACGCAGGACGGGATGCGCCTCACGATCGTCTTCGCACGCGACGCCGCACTCGAGGGCTGAGTGCAGCTCCAGTTCATCGGGGCCGCCCGTGAGGTGACCGGGTCGGCACACCTTGTCCGCCTCAACGGCCGGACCATCCTCCTGGACTGCGGACTGTTTCAGGGCCGGCGCTCGGAGAACGCGGCCAAGAATCGCGAGTTCCCGGTGGCGCCACACCTGATCGACGCCGTGGTCCTCTCGCATGCGCATATCGATCATGCGGGGCGTTTGCCCTGGCTCGTGAAGGAGGGGTTCCGCGGGGACATCCACGCCACGCCGGCGACGCGCGATCTCTGCGAGGTGATGCTCGCCGATTCGGCGCACATCCAGCAGAAGGACGCGGAGTTCCTCGCCCGCCATCGGAAGTCGGCGCCGGAGCCGCTCTATGCGCTCCGCGATGTCTCCGCGATGATGCAGCAGATGCGTCCACACGACTACCAGCAGCGCTTCGAGGTGGTCCCTGGCGTGTGGGGATGCTTCACCGATGCGGGCCATATCCTCGGCTCGGCATCGGTCGAGCTCGAGTGGGAGGAGGGGGGGCGCACTCGACGCCTCGGGTTCAGCGGAGATGTCGGGCGGTCCGGGCTCGCGATCATCCGTGATCCCGAGCCGGTTCGCGACGTGGACTGGCTGATCCTCGAGTCGACATACGGCAATCGCGATCATACGACTGTCGAGGGGGCGCGGGCTGAGCTCGGGCGAATCGTGCGGGAGACGGTGGGGCGAGGTGGCCGCGTGTTGATCCCCTCGTTCGCGGTCGGGCGTACGCAGGAATTGGTCTACGATCTTCACGCGCTCTCGCATGCGGGGGAGATCCCTCGTGTACCGGTGATCATCGATAGCCCGCTCGCGTCGGAGGCCACCGAGGTCTTCCGGGAGCATGTCCGGGTCTTCGATGCGTCAGAGCCGATGGTCCGGTCACATGCGGCGAATCGGAGTGAGCTCTTCACCTTCCCGCTGGTGCAGTTCACCCCAGATGTCGAGGACTCCAAGGCGGTGATGCGGCAGCCGGGTCCCAAGGTGATCATCGCCGCCTCCGGGATGGTGGAATCGGGGCGGATCCTCCATCACCTGGCGCACTCCGCCGGTGACCCACGGAACACGGTGTTGATCGTGGGCTTCCAGGCGGAGCACACCTTGGGGCGTCGGATCGTCGAGCGCCGCGAGGTGATCAAGGTGTTCGGCGAGGAGATCCCGTTGCGGGCCCAGGTGGAGGTCCTCACCGGGTATAGCGCGCATGCGGACCGGACCGAGCTCATGACCTGGCTTGATGCGGTGCGGGCGACCTCGCCCCGATTCCAAGAGGTCTTCCTCGTGCACGGGGAGGCGGCGGCGCAGGATGCCTTTGCCGCGCAGCTCGAGCAGCATGGGGTTCGGGTGCAGGTGCCTCACCCGGGCACGCAGGTCACGCGTTGAGGCTCCGCCGACTTTCCACTGCCCTGGGTGTCCTCGCGGGGCTCTGGCTCTGTTCGCTACTCGCGGTCCTCTGGGTCGGCGCACGCGACCACGCCGCGCCCGCTGATGCGATAATCGTCCTCGGCGCTGCGCAGTACAGCGGCCGCCCCTCCCCAGTCTTGCAGGCGCGCCTCGATCAGGCGCTGGCGCTCTACCGCCGTGGACTCGCACCGCGGGTGATCCTCACCGGTGGGACGGCACCGGGGGACCGCACGAGCGAGGCCGCGGTGGGCCGAAGCTATCTCCGCCGCGCTGGGGTCCCGGCCACCGCGATGTTGATGGAGACGGAAGGGACGACGACGCGCACCTCGCTGACAGCGGTCGCCGCCTTCGCCGAGTCACTGGCGATCCGGCGTGTGATCGTGGTCTCCGATCCCTTTCATCTGCTCCGGGCTCGGACGATCGCTCGTCGCTTGGGGTTCAATGCCCTCACCTCCCCCGCACACCGGCTCCCCCTCCGGACCTGGATCCTGAGTCAACCCCGGTATCTGGTGGAGGAGTCGATCAAGGCGCCACTGACACTGGTCCTGAACTACTGATTCCAGGGATCTCCCTGGTCCCTGATACCTGACACCTGACACCTGTCTTTTCGATGCACCTCCCCATCGAGACCTCCACCCTCCCCAACGGCCTCCGTGTCGTCCTCTCTGAGGATCACGCGACCCCGATCGTGGCGGTGAACCTCTGGTACCACGTGGGCTCGGCCAATGAGCGCGTGGGGCGGACGGGATTCGCGCATCTCTTTGAGCACATGCTCTTTCAGGGGAGTGCGCAGGTCGCTGCGAACGAACACTTCGAACTGATCCAACGCGCCGGTGGCACGCTCAACGGCTCCACCTGGCTCGACCGCACCAACTACTACGAGACGCTGCCCTCGCATCAGTTGGAACTCGCCCTCTGGCTCGAGGCGGACCGGATGGCACGGCTCCTCCCGGCGATGACCCAAGAGAAGCTCGACACGCAGCGCGATGTGGTGAAGAACGAGCGGCGCTGGTCGGTCGATAATCAGCCCTATGGCACCTGGTGGGAGCGGCTCCCCGCGCTCTGCTTCCCGCCGGAGCATCCCTTCCATCACTCGTTGATCGGGTCGATGGAGGATCTGACCGAGGCCTCGCTCGAAGATGTCGCCACCTTCTTCCGCACCTACTACACCCCCGACAACGCGGTGCTGACGATCGCCGGGGATTTTGATTCGGCTGAGGCGCGCGCCCTGGTCGAGCGTCACTT
>JBEGVM010000053.1:0-5765 GCA_041178365.1 Gemmatimonadota bacterium
CCCCATTCCCGCCCCAAGTGACAACATTGCGGAGTCCGGCCTGCCCATCCTGGTCCCTCGCCACACCTCGGCATGACGCTCTCTCGCCGCTCCCTCCTGCAGCTCGCCGGCCTCGCGGCCCTCCCTGCCCTCGTCCACGCCGATGAGCACGCGGTCACGCAGTGGACCGAGGCGCTCCTCCGCCGCGCCATCGAGGACCCACCGCGCTTCTTCACCGCCGACGAACGCGCCCTCGTGCGCACCATCGCCGATGCGATCCTCCCCCGCACCGACACCCCCGGCGCGCTCGACGTCGGCGTCCCCGCCTTCGTCGAGATCATCGCTGGGGAATGGATGGAACCGAAGGATCGCGACGCCTTCCGCGCCGGACTTGCCGCGCTCGACACCCGCGCCCTCGCGATGTACGGCGCACGCTGGCCCGCGCTCGACCCCGTCCAGCGCGATGGCGAGCTGCAATGGGGAGAGAGCGGCGTGGATGCCAACACCGAGGCGAAGCGCGCCTATCGCCGGCTCAAGGGACTCGTCCTGCATGGCTACCTCACCAGTGAGGTCGTCCGCCGCGATGTCCTTCAGGTGAACTACATCCACGAGACCTTCCGTGGCTGCGTCCCCATCGCGCCTCCCTCACGCGCCACGCAGGGAGGGATGTCCCATGCCTGATCGTCGCCAACTCCTCTTCGGGGCCACGCAACCCGGGCGCCAGTTCGATGCCATCGTCGTCGGCTCGGGGATCAGCGGCGGGTGGGCCGCCAAGGAACTCACCGAGCGCGGACTCCGCACCCTCGTGCTCGAGGCCGGCGGCCCGATCGACCCCGCACGCGACTACGTGGAGCATGTCCAGCCGCATCAGCTGCGCTACCGCGGCTACGGCGAGCGGGATCGCATGGCGCGTGAGCAATCGGTGCAGAAGGAGTGCTACGCCTGCGACGAGTGGGGGGCCAAGTTCTTCGTGAACGATCTCGAGAACCCCTACACCACCCCGGACGACGCCCCCTTTCGCTGGATCCGCGGCCGTCAGGTCGGCGGCCGGTCGATCACCTGGGGCCGTCAGGTCTATCGCTGGAGTGACCTCGACTTCGAGGCCAACGCCAAGGATGGCCACGGGACCGATTGGCCGATCCGCTACGCCGATCTCGCTCCCTGGTACTCCCACGTCGAGCGCTTCATCGGCGTCTCGGGTGCCGCCGAGGGACTCGATCAACTCCCCGATGGCGAGTTCCTCCCCCCGATGGAGATGACCTGCGTCGAGCGTCAGGTCCGCGAGAAGGTGCTCAAGGCCTTCGGTGGCGAACGGGTCTGGACCATCGGGCGCGCGGCGATCCTCACACGCGACCACAACGGTCGCAAAGCCTGCCACTACTGTGGCCCCTGCGAACGCGGCTGCATCACGCACTCCTATTTCTCGAGCAACGGCTCGACCCTCCCCGCCGCCGACCGCACCGGCCGGCTCACCCTCCGCCCCTGGAGCGTCGTCAGCGAAGTCGTGCTCGATCCCAAGACCGGCCGCGCCAAAGGCGTCCGCGTCATCGACGCGCGCACCAGGCAGGAGACGGTCTACGAGGCGCGCGTCATCTTCCTCTGCGCCTCCGCCTTTGAATCCGTGCGCATCCTCATGCACTCGAAGAGCAGCGCGCACCCACAGGGGATGGGCAACGGGAGCGGCACCCTCGGCAAGTACATCATGGACCACCACATGCTCCATGGCGCCGGGGGGCAGATGCCCGGGTTCGACGACTTCAAGACCACCGGGAGCCGTCCGAACGGGATGTACGTCGCCCGCTTCCGCAACACGAATCGCGCCAAGCCCAGCACGGATTTCCTCCGCGGGTACGGGATGCAAGGGGGCTCAGGGGGTCGCGGGCGCTGGTCCGGCCCTGGCTACGGCGCCGACTTCAAGCAGAAACTCCTCACCGAACTCGGCCCCTGGGGGATCGGGATCAACGGGTGGGGTGAGATGCTCCCGCATGAGGCGAACCATCTCGCGCTCGATCCCGCGGTCAAGGACAAGTGGGGGATCCCGGCGCTCAAGATCACCTGCAAGTGGGGCGACAACGAGCGCGCGATGATGCGCGACATGGTGACCTCGGCCACCGAGATGCTCGAGGCCGCTGGCGCCACGAACGTCTATCAGAACCGACCCGAGGTGCCGCCCGGGCTCTGTATCCATGAAATGGGAGGGGCACGCATGGGGCGTTCAGCGGATGTGAGTGTCTGCGATGCGAACAACGCGCTCTGGGAAGTACCGAACGTGATGGTGACCGATGGTGCGTGCATGGCGAGCTCGGCGTGCCAGAATCCGAGCATCACCTATATGGCGCTCACCGCACGCGCCGCCGCGCTCGCGGTGGAGCGGATGAATCGAGGCGAGCTATGACCCTCTCGCGACGCGACGCGATCACGCGTGGGGCCGCAGCCCTCGCGGCGACCAGTCTCCCCACGGTGCTGCACGCCATGGGGGATGCCCTCCCTCCCTTCGCCCCCGCCTATCAGCAGAGTGTCGCCCGATGGTGTTTCAGCAGCATGCCACTCGACCAGCTCTGCCTCGAAGCCAAGCGCATCGGCCTCCACGCGATCGATCTCCTCAGTGAGGGGGAGTGGGAGGTCCCTGCCCGCCATGGTCTCCGCTGCGCCATCGCGAACGGCCCCGGGCCCATCACCGAGGGGTGGAATGACCCCAAGCGCCATGATGCCTTGGTCGCCGAGAGTGACCGGCTTCTGCCGCTGATCGCGAAGGCGGGGATCCCGCAGATGATCGTCTTCTCCGGGAACCGGCGCGGGCAGAGCGATGGGGAGGGGATCCGGCACTGTGTGCGCGGGCTCCGACGGATCCTCCCCACCGCCGAGCGGCTTGGTGTCACCGTCGTGATGGAGCTTCTGAATAGCAAGGTCGATCACGCTGACTATCAAGCCGACCGAACCACCTTCGGGGTGGCGATCGCCGAGGCGTTGGGGAGTGAGCGGTTCAAACTGTTGTACGACATCTACCATATGCAGATCATGGAGGGGGATGTCGTGCGAACCATCGAGCGCTATGCGCCGTACATCGGCCACTACCATACGGCCGGGGTGCCCGGCCGGCACGAGCTCGACGACACGCAGGAGCTCAATTACGGTCGCATCGCGCGCGCGATCGCGGGCACGGGGTTCCGTGGGGTCGTGGCGCATGAGTTCATGCCGACCGCGACGCCACTCAAGCATCTCAGTGATGCCGTGCGGATCTTCGCGGGGTGACCTCGGCTGCACGGGGTCCGTGCCGAGCGCGGGTCAGAGGGTAATGCCCCTTCCGATTCTCGGCGACCGAGGTGACCATATGGGGTGCCCAAACCGCCATCCCCCCCTCCGAAAGGCCTGCGCCGCTATCTCCCAGGTCTCCTCTTTCTGCTCCTGCTCACCTCCCCGCTCTGGGTGAGTCATCTCCTCTGGCGCGCGCAGAAGTGGAAGGCGGAGCGCATCCTGCTGGTGGACTACACCGTCCCCTTCGAGAATGCCCGGGAACACCGCGGAGCCAATTGGCTTCTGAATCACGAGAAGTATCGCCCGCCTGTTGGGAAGCGCTGGGAGCGGCTCGGGACGTATAGCGGATACGACCCCAGGAATCGCCCCAACCCCATCCGGATCGACTCGCTTGATCTCTCGCAGACCGACTGGCTCTACGTGGCCGATTCGTACGGGGTATACGAAGACGACCTCCTCGGGATCGATCGCGAGATCGCCCATATGGACTACTCCGTCCCCGTCTTTGCGGGGATCTCCGACAGCGATGCCCGCGCGATCGAGGCCTTCGTGTCGAGCGGAAAGCATCTCTACCTCGAGTTCAATTCGCTCGAAGAGCCGACCTCCGGTGCGGCGCGCGCCTCGTTGGAGGCTCTCCTTGGGATCACCTGGACGGGATGGACGGGCCGAGCCTTCCTCAATCTGTACGATACGACCGACGTCCCGCGCTGGCTCCCAAGACTGCATCGCGCGCAGTACGGCCAGACGCCGATGCCGAAAGGACCGACCCTGGCCCTCGTACATCGGGATGGGCGACTCGTGCTCTTCCCCGACCGGAAGATGACCAAGATCGCCCCGCAGATCAGTGTGACGGCGCGGGGGGAACAGGTCATCCCGCGCGCTCGGAGCGGGGCCGGCTACTTCTACTGGTTCCCGGTCTATGTGCCCCGGGATTCGACCGAGGTCCTCGCCGAGTACGTGATGCTCCCGGAGCGACCCGACCTCCATCGCCGACTTGATTCGTTGGGGATTGCCCGTCGCATTCCACTGCTCACACGCCGCACCGATGGTGGGGCACACCGGATCTACATGATGGGGGATCTCTCTGACACCGACTTCCGGCCTGGTTGGTTCCGATTCCGTGGGCTCGCGCGGTACCGAGCCTGGGGCGAACGCGACCCGCTCCAGTTCGACAGTCGCGGCGGGTATTGGCAGTTCTTCGTGCCAGCGATGCGCCAGCTCCTCAGCGCCCCCTTCGACTCAAACACGCACAAGAATGGCTGGTAGCGCGGCTTCCAGATCCGATCGTAGGTCAAGCCGACGCGGAGCTGCAAGTTGGTCCCGATCCCACGCGTCGCTGGGACCTTGCCTTGGAAGACGAAGAGATCAGCGGTCACGGAGAGGGAGAGCTCATTCGGCAACGGGATCACCAGATCGTGGATCTGGTTGTAGCGTTGGCCTACCGACTGACGCACCAGGACTGACAATTCAGGCAGGTCGGACATGTACTGAAACAAATAACAGTTCCTAACGCACAACTCACCTGCGAGAATTTCGACACTTCCATTCATCACTTGGAGTGCGGATATGAGCCAGTTGCGAGCCCCGACGGTCGTGGTCGGAGACAGCTACCGCTTGTTCCTCGAGTCCTTCGACTATCTCGTGGACCGCGAAGCGCTGGTGGTCGGCGCGACGTCCTGCGGCCAAGAGCTCCTGTCCCTGATCGAGACGCTCAAACCGGACCTCGTGGTCTTCGATCTCGCCATGCCGCGCACCGGCGGGTTCGAGAGCATCCGCCGGATCCGCGCCCTGCCAGGGGCCCCACAGGTGATCATCCTGACCGCCCATTGCTCGGCGGCGCATGTGCGGGATGCGTTCGACGCGGGCGCGCGAGGCTTCGTCTCGAAGGGCTGTGCCGTCGACGACCTGCGCACGGCTATTCGCGTCGTCGCCTCAGGCGGGTCCTACCGCTCAGCCATGGTCGATCCTACCGTCTCGTCTCCGGATGGAGCCCACTCCGACATCGAACGACTCACTCGGCGGGAGCGTGAGGTCCTCGCCCTGATTGCCAGTGGGTTGACGGCCCGAGAGATCGGTCAGCGTCTTGGCATCACTGAGCGGACGGTCGCCTTTCACAAGGACCGGATGAAGGAACGCCTCGGTGTACCGACGACCGTCGAGCTGGTCCGACTCTTGGCGCGCAGTGATGCCTCTTTTCCCTGACGGGGTCCGGGTGGCCTAGAAGAAGGGCTGGTAGCGCGGCTTCCAGATCCGGTCGTACGTCAACCCCACCCGCAGCTGCGAGTTCGTCCCAACCCCACGCGTTGCCGCCACCTTCCCTTGGAAGACGAAGAGGTCAGCGGTCACGGAGAGGGAGAGCTCGTTCGCCAGCGGGATGATCAAATCATGGATCTGGTTGTAGCGGAGGGCAAGCTGCGTCGCGTTGTCACGCCGCGCGGGAAGGAGATAGGTGAGATCGTTCCGCAGGCGATAGGTCATCGGTGCAGACCCTGGCGGCGGGGCCTTCCCGACCGGACGCACATATTCCACGC
>JBEGVM010000054.1:0-31444 GCA_041178365.1 Gemmatimonadota bacterium
CGATCTTTAGTTCGACCATGGACTCCGAGGTCATCGTCCACCGCCTGGCGCGGGCGCAGGCCGAGCGCCCTGAGGAGAAGCTCGCGGAGGCCTTGCAGGGGATCGAAGGGGCCTACTCCGTGCTCATCATCATCGGCGACACCCTCGTCGCGGCGCGCGATCCGCTCGGGTGGCGTCCCCTCGTGATGGGCCGCCTCAACGGCGCCACGGTCTTCGCCTCGGAGAGCTGCGCCCTCGATATCGTCGGGGCGACGGTGGAACGCGAGGTCGCGCCGGGGGAGATCATCGCCGTCGAGCCGAACGGGACGATCCGCACCCTGCAGACCCCAGCGGCCGCGGAACAGCGGAAATGCGTCTTTGAGTACGTCTACTTCGCCCGTCCGGACTCTCGCGTCTTTGGGGGCTCCGTGGACCGGGCACGCCGCGCCCTCGGGCGGAGGCTCGCCTTGGAGCACCCGGCGCCAGGCACTGACTTCGTCTTCTCCGTCCCCGATTCCTCCAACTCCGCCGCCCTCGGCTTTGCGGAGGCGAGCGGGCTCCCCCTCGAACTCGCGCTCATCCGTAATCACTACGTCGGCCGGACCTTCATCCAACCCACCCAGCAGGGGCGCGATGAGAAGGTGAAGGTCAAATACAACGCCGTCCGTGAGATCCTCACCGGCAAGTCGGTCGTGATGGTCGACGACTCCATCGTCCGTGGGACGACGACCCGCGGCCTCGTGGCCCTCGTCCGTGCGGCGGGGGCACGCGAGGTGCACATGCGCGTCTCCTCCCCCCCGATCACCGGGCCCTGTTATTACGGGATCGACACCCCCGACAGGGAACAGCTGATCGCCGCCAATCATTCGGTGGAGGAGATCGCTCGTCGGATCGGGGTGGATACGCTTGGCTACATCTCCCTCGAGGGGATGTTGGATGCGGTCCCCGACGGTCCGTCCGGCTTCTGCCACGCCTGTTTCTCAGGCCAGTACCCCACACAGCCCCCGACCGTCTCCGAGAAGCTCCGCCTCGGCTAAGGTCGGCCTCGCGTTCACACGTTGCGGAGATTCGTCGTGCAGCAATCCGTCTTCTTCTTCGGGAATGGCGCCGCCGAGGGCACCAAGGACGACAAGGACCTCCTTGGCGGCAAGGGCGCGAATCTCGGCGAGATGACCAACCTCGGGGTGCCCGTGCCCCCGGGGTTCACCATCGGCTGCCCCCTCTGCGATCACTACCTCCAGCACGGCCGCGCCCCCGAAGGGCTCCGAGAAGAGGTGGAACGCGCCCTCACTCAGCTGGAAGAGGCAACGACGCGCCGGTTCGGCGACCGTCACAACCCCCTGCTCGTTTCGGTGCGCTCCGGTGCCCGCGTCTCGATGCCAGGGATGATGGAGACGATCCTCAACCTCGGCCTCAACGACGAGACCGTGCTCGGGCTGGAGAAGCAGAGCGGCAACGCCCGCTTCGCCTACGACTCCTATCGCCGCCTGCTTCAGATGTACGGCGATGTGGTGCTGGGCGTGCCAATGCATGACTTCGAGCATCTGCTGGCGGCGAAGCGTCTGGTGAATGGGGTGAAGACGGATGCCGAGCTCCCGGCGGATGCGCTCAAGTCGCTCGTCGCGGAGTATCAGCAGCTCATTCAGGCCGTCACCGGCGCTCCCTTCCCCACCGATCCGCGCGTCCAGCTCTGGGGCGCGATCGAGGCGGTCTGGCGCTCCTGGACACTCAAGAAGGCCGTGGATTATCGCCGGGTGAACGGCATCGCCGAGACCCCGGGGACCGCCGTGAACATCGTCGCGATGGTCTTCGGCAATCTCGGCGATGACTCGGGCACCGGCGTGGCTTTCACGCGCGATCCGTCGACGGGGGCGCGCCGCTTCTATGGCGAATTCCTCGTCAATGCGCAGGGCGAGGACGTGGTCGCTGGCATCCGGACCCCCCTCCCGATCGAGGAGATGGCGACTCGGCTCCCGCAGGCCTACCAGGACCTCCTGCGCACCCAGTCGCTCCTCGAGCGTCACTTCCGCGACATGCAGGACCTGGAGTTCACCGTGGAGCGCGGGAAGCTCTTCCTCCTCCAGACCCGCACGGGAAAGCGCACCGCCGCGGCGGCGGTGCGCATCGCCTGCGATCTCGTGAGCGAGGGATTGATCTCACGCCCCGAAGCGCTGCAGCGCGTCCCTGCGCATCAGCTCGACCAACTCCTCCATCCGGTGATTGACCGAGCAACGAAGCCGCTGGCGCTGTGCACCGGGCTTCCAGCGAGTCCGGGGGCTGCCAGTGGGATCGCCGTCTTTGATGCGGATACGGCCGAGTCCCGTGCGGCCCAGGGCGATGCCGTGATCCTGGTACGCGATGAGACCACCCCAGAGGACTTCCACGGGATGGTCGCGGCGAAGGCGATCCTGACCGCCCGCGGCGGGATGACGAGCCATGCCGCCGTCGTCGCGCGTGGGATGGGCAAGTGTGCCATCGTCGGGTGCGCATCGATCAAGCTCGACCTGAGCAATAAGCGATTCCTCGTCGGCGAGACCGAGATCCACGAGGGGAACTGGATCACGCTCGACGGCGGCACCGGCGAGGTCTTTGCCGGGGACCTCCCGACGATGCCCAGCGAAGTGATGCAGGTGAACGCAGGGACCCGAAAGGTCGACGAGTCCCCGGTCTACCGTGGGTTTGCCGAGCTCCTGGGGTGGGCCGATGCGCGCCGGCGTCTCAAGGTGCGCGCGAATGCCGACACGCCGCACGATGCCCGTGTGGCACGAGGCTTTGGCGCCGAGGGGATCGGCCTCTGCCGCACGGAACACATGTTCTTTGATGGTGACCGGATCCACGCGATGCGTGAGATGATCGTCGCGCACGACGAGATGGGTCGCCGCCGCGCCCTCGCCAAGCTCCTGCCGATGCAGCGGGGCGACTTCGAGGGGATCTTTGAGGCGATGGATGGCTTCCCCGTGACCATCCGCCTGCTCGACCCGCCGCTCCACGAATTCCTTCCGCACGGTGGTGAAGAGGCCAAGCTCTTGGCCCGGCGTGTCGGCGTCACACGACGCGACCTCATGCGCGTGGTCGAGAATCTGCGCGAGACGAACCCGATGCTCGGGCACCGGGGATGCCGCCTCGGCGTCACCTATCCTGAGATCACGGAGATGCAGGCTCGGGCGATCTTCGAGGCCGCCGTGGCCGGCGTCCGGAAGGGGATGATCGTCCTCCCCGAGGTGATGATCCCCCTCGTCTCGACGGTCAAGGAGTTCACGCATCAGCGGGCGATCGTCGACCGCGTCGCGGCCGAGGTCTTCCAGGCTCACGGACTCCATGTGAAGTACCTCGTGGGGACGATGATCGAGCTCCCCCGGGCGGCACTGACGGCGGCGCAGATCGCCGGCGCGGCGGAGTTCTTTTCCTTCGGGACGAACGACCTCACGCAGACCACCCTCGGTCTCAGTCGCGACGATGCTGGCCGCTTCCTTCCCCTCTACGTGCAACAGGGGATCTTCCCCGAGGATCCCTTCCAGGTGCTCGACATCGATGGGGTGGGTCAGCTCATCACGATGGCGACGACCAACGGCCGAGGGGCACGGCCCTCGCTGAAGGTCGGGATCTGTGGCGAGCATGGCGGCGAACCCCGCTCGGTGAAGTTCTGCCACCAGACGGGACTCGACTACGTGAGCTGTTCCCCGTACCGCGTCCCGATCGCCCGACTGGCCGCGGCCCAAGCCGTCGGCGCGTAACTCCCTGATCCCGCCCCCACGATGAGCGTCGTCCACGAACTCCTCTCGCTGCTCGAGCTCGAACCACTCGAGCACAACATCTATCGTGGACGCAATCGCGACCTTGGCACGGGACGGGTCTTCGGTGGGCAGGTCTTCGCGCAGGCGCTCGTGGCGGCGCGGAAGACCGTGCCGGAGGGGCGTGAAGCGCATTCGGTGCACGGGTACTTCCTCCGCGAGGGAGATCTCTCCACGCCGATCGTCTACTTCGTCGATCGGCCGCGCGATGGTCGGAGCTTCACGAGCCGACGCGTGACCGCCATCCAGCATGGCGAGGCGATCTTCCACCTCTCGGCCTCGTTCCACGTCGAGGAGCCGGGCCTCTCGCATCAGGTGACGATGCCGGAGGTCCCCCCACCGGAATCGCTCACCCCGGAGCTCGATCTCATCCGCGCGCAGGCCGAGAAGCTTCCCGCGCCGCTGCGCACCATCTGGACGCAGGATCGCCCGATCGATGTCCGCTCGATTACCCCGCGTGACCCCTTTGAGCGACCGGCGGTCAGTGGACCGGAGTCGGCCCGCCGGCAGGTCTGGTTCCGCGTGGTCGAGTCGATCCCCGATGCCCCGATTATTCATCAGGCCGTGCTCGCCTATGCCTCGGACTACGGGTTCCTCCCCACGGCGCTCCGTCCCCACGGGATCGGCACGCGAGACCCACGGCTCCTCATCGCCTCGCTCGACCATACGATCTGGATGCATCGCCCCTTCCGAGCGGACGAGTGGCTGCTCTACGTCTGTGATGCGCCATCAGCGGAAGGGGCGCGGGGCTTCGTGCGCGGCGAGGTCTTCACGCGCGACGGGACGTTGGTCGCCTCGGTGGCGCAGGAAGGACTGATTCGCCTGCGAGACCGCTAGCGCCGAGACCGCTAGCGCCGAGACCGCTAGCGAGGAGGCAGCGCCGCCAGCACACGCCGCATTCGTGCGATCTCCGCACGTTGATCGGCGTCCACATCGCTCGCGAAGGCGAAGATCTCCGAACGCTGCGCCGCATCCTGCGAGCCCAGCAAGGTGGCGACCATCGTCAGCGCCCCCTCATGGTGTCGGATCATCCCCTCGAGGAACCGCCGTTCGAAGTCGGGACCGGTCGCGCGCGCCATCGCCGCCATCTCGTCGGGCGAGAGCATCCTCGGCATGCTGGCATGACCCATCGCCGCGTGGTCGTGCGCGCCGTGATCCGCAGTCGGCGCGCCTCCATGATCGGCCAGCCACTGGCGCATCCAGGCCATCTCATCCCGCTGCGAGACATCGATCCGCTCAGCGATCAAGCGGAGCTCGCGTCGCGTGGTCCGCGCCGGGACGAGCGCCACCATCTCCACGGCCTGCGCGTGGTGGGCGATCATCCCGGTGATGAATGTGACATCGGCAGGGGCAGGAGCACGCCCCTGCCCCTGCATGACCGCGGGAGCGGCCGAACAGAGGAGAGACAGCAACATGATGCGAGGGGTCCACATATCGAGTGGAGGCGGGGAGATTCGAACTCCCGTCTTACATAAGATCTTCCACAGCGTCTACGCGCGTATCCCGCCGATTGATGTTTCCGAGCGCTGGCCAGCGGGCCGCCCACGCACGGATGAGTCCACTCAGATCTCGTCCTTCGGCGGTGAACGCACCGTCGGACCAGCCCAGATTTGCGATACCCATATGTCGCCCCGGGCGGGCTACCTCATGGGCACTGCTGGGGTAAGGCTAAGCCTTACGCAGCGAGAGCGAAGTTGTTGTTCGCAGTTGTACGTTTCCCGAGTGTTTTACCAGGGACCCGAGGACCTGGGCGCGCAGCCATGAAGCCACCTACATAATCGAAACCGGTCGCCCCCTGAACTACACCGAATACTAACCCGTCTGGACCGGATTGTTCAATGCGTCAAGGATCCGCCCCGCCGCCACCGCCGCCCCGAAGCCGTTGTCGATGTTGCAGACGGTGACCCCCGCGGCACACGAATTCAGCATGGTCAGGAGGGGGGCGAGCCCCTGAAAGGCTGCGCCGTAGCCGACGCTCGTGGGGACCGCGATCACGGGGCGCCGCACCAATCCGCCGACGACACTCGGAAGCGCGCCGTCCATCCCGGCGACCACGATGACCACCGCGGCATCGGAAAGCGTCTCACGTCGCGCGAGCACCCGGTGGATCCCAGCGACCCCCACATCGGTGATCCGCTGCACCGGATGCCCCATCGCATCCAGGGTCACCGCGCACTCCTCGGCGACGGGGAGATCGCTCGTCCCGGCGGTGACCACCGCGACCAGGTGCGTGCCGACCGCACGCGGGTGCTGCGCGCGGAGGAGCACGGTGCGACCCAGGGCGTTGACCTCCACCGCCAGGAACCGCTGGGCGAGGGCCTCCTGCGCCTCCGGCTCGGCACGCGTGACGAGAAAGCCGTCGCCTGACTCCGCGAGCCGCGCCGCGATCGCCACCACCTGTGCCGGGGTCTTCCCCTGCCCGAAGATGACCTCCGGATACCCTTGCCGAAGGGCGCGATGCGTATCGACGGTCGCGAAGCCGAGATCCTCCACGGGCGCCGCATCCAGCTGGGCGAGCGCCTCGTCGATCGACCTCGCCCCGCTGGCCACCTCCTGCAGGAGACCCTTCACCCGATCACGCCGCATGCGGCTCCTGGGCCCAATCACTCTCGAGATACCGCGCGAAGATCCCCTCGACCTCGTCGAACGAATTCACCGCATGGAGCTGCTTGCGGAGTTCGGCGGAGTTCGGCAGTCCCTTCACATACCAGCCGAGGTGCTTGCGAAACTCGAGTGCGGCACCGATCGGGTCGATCTCATACGACTGCACCATCCGCGCATGCTCCAGCGCGATGGCGAACCGCTCCGCGGTGGAGGGGGTCTCCGGCATCGGTCGCCCATCCAGGAGGGCACGCGCCTGCGTGAAGATCCAGGGCTGACCGAAGCTCCCGCGCGCGATCATGACGCCATCGCATCCCGTCTGCTCGCGCATCCGCAGGGCATCGGCCGCCGTCTTGATATCCCCATTGCCGATCACCGGGATCTCGAGCGCACTCTTGAGCGCCGCGATCTCATCCCAGTGCGCATGGCCTGAGTACATCTGCGTCCGGGTGCGCGGATGCAGGGCGATCGCCTTCACGCCAGCGTCCTGACAGCGCAAGCCGATTGCCACCGGATCGCGCATCTCCTCGCTCCACCCGCTGCGGATCTTACAGGTCACCGGGAGATGGGTCCCCTGCACCACGGCGCGGATGATCTCCTGCACCAGATCGAGATCCTTCAGGCATCCCGAGCCGCCATTGCGCCGGACGACCTTCTTGACCGGACAGCCGAAGTTGATGTCGATGTAGTCGGGCTGAAAGACATCGGTCACCGCCGATGCGGCCTCCCGCATCGCGACAGGATCGGCCCCGAAGATCTGCACCCCGATCGGCTGCTCCTCCGGACCGAAGCGCAACTTGGCGATGGTCGCCTCATTCTCACGCCGGATTCCCTCTGCGGAAAGGAATTCGGTCACGACGACATCCGCCCCCCAGAGCCGGCAGAGCCGACGAAATGGGGCCTCGGAGACGCCAGCCATCGGCGCCAAAAAGAGAGGGACCGCTGAGGAGCCGGCCGGGTACGGAAACCGCATGACGGGAAAACTAGAAGTGGGCGCAACTCCTTGCAACGACAGAGTTTGACTTGATTTCACGCGCGGGTTAGGATTGCAAGATGGAACTCCGCGACTTCTTCAGCCCGGACGCCGTCTCCCTCGATCTCAAGGGGACCAGCAAGGACGAGATCCTTCACGAGCTCATCGCCCTGCTCAAGCTCGACGCGAAGGACGAGGCGACGCTGTTCAAGATGCTCAAGCGCCGAGAGAACCTCGGCTCCACCGGGATCGGACGCGGGATCGCGATTCCTCACTGCCGCTCCCTGGTCGTGGATACGCTGCGGGTCGCCTTTGGGCGCAAGCGCGATGGGCTCGACTTCAAGTCGATCGATGATCAGCCAGCGCGGTGCTTCTTCCTGATCGTCGCCCCGCCGCTCGAGGTCTCCAACCAGTACCTCCCCGTGCTTGGGAAGATCGCGCAGTTCGCCAAGGAGGCGGACGTGCCGCAACGGTTGCTTGAGATCCAGAGTGCAGAGGCCTTCATGGCGCTGCTGCAGGAGAAGGGCGTCTAGCGCGACGTCCTACGTGATCAGATTCGTAGCCGCTCCAGCGGGCCGCCGAACCGAGACCGGACCCTGACGAGCTGAAGCACCCCCGCCGCGGCCAACCCCGCCGTGAGCCCCCACCAGAGCGCCGCCGGCCCGCCGCCTAGGCCAAAACAGAGCCACGAGCCAAGCGGGATTCCGACGAGCCAGAAGCTCGCCGCATGAATCGCCATCGGGACGCGGGTGTCGCCTGCCCCACGCAGCACACCGGTCGCGCAGACCTGCATCCCATCGAACACTTGGAAGATCCCCGCGATGGGGATCAGCGCCGTCGCCACCGCGATGACCTCACCATCCGTCGTGTAGGCTCGCGCGAAGAGCGCCGGCACGAGGAGAAAGGCTGCGGCGGTGAGGGACATGAACCCGATCCCCACCACGAGCGCGGCCACGGCATCACGCCGCGCCGCCGCAGGATCGCCGCGCCCGATCGCACGTCCCACCATCACCGTCCCCGCCGCCGCGACCCCCATCGGCACCATGAACGTGAGGGAGGCCAAATTGAGCGCCACCTCATGACCCGCGAGGGCGCTGGTCCCCACCCATCCCATCATGATGGTCACCAAGCCGAACGCATTCACCTCGGCGAAGAACTGCAGGCCGATCGGCGCGCCGAGGGCCGCGAGCCGACGCAACGGTGCCCAGTGCCACGCCTCAGGATGCCAGGGGCGCACGAGCTGCTTGAGCCGGCGATGGGCGAACAGCAGGATCGCCGCGAACATCACCCACCGCGAGATCGTCGTAGAGATCGCCGAACCGACCACTCCGTAGGCTGGGAGGCCGAAGGCCCCGAAGACGAGGACAAGGTTCCCGAGCACATTGACGACATTCCCGACGAGTGCGGCCCACAGCACCGGTGTGACCGAGCCGAACGCCTGCAGCGCCTGGCGACTGAGCGCGAAGAGGAAGAACGGGAGGACGCCGGGAATGCTCCATCGCACGAATGCCCCGGCATCGGGTGCCACGTCCGCCGGCTGCCGCAACAGGTCGAAGACCAGTGGGGCCGGCCAGAGACAGAGTGCGATGACGAGTGCCACGCTGATCGCCAGCACGATCCCGCGCTGGACGCCGAGCGCGGCGCCCTGCCGATCCTCGGCCCCGATCGCCTGTGCGACCACTGGATCGATCGCGAGCAGGAACCCGAGCCCGAAGCTCGCACAGAGGTAGAAGTAGAAGTTCCCGAGGACGCCAGCCGCGAGTGCCGCACCGGAGACCCGCCCCAGCATCAGCGAATCGACGACCCCCATGAACATCATCCCGACGTTCACCGCCACGATCGGCGTGGCGAGCCGCAGCATCTCTCGCAGCTCGGTGGACGTCGGCCACAGCCGCGCCAACCGGATCACCCTACTCCCACTCGATCGTCGCCGGCGGCTTGGAGCTCACATCGTACACCACCCGATTCACGCCAGGGACCTCGTTGATGATCCGATTCGAGATCCGCGCCAGCACCTCCGGCGGGAAGGCGAACCAATCGGCGGTCATCCCATCGGTGCTCGTCACGGCTCGGAGGGCGATCACGTGCTCGTAGGTGCGCCCATCCCCCATCACGCCGACCGAGCGAATGGGGAGAAAGACCGCGAACGCCTGCCAGATGTCATGGTAGAGCCCGGCCGACCGAATCTCCTCGAGATAGATCGCATCCGCACGCCGGAGCGTCTCGACATTCACCGGATCGACGGCGCCGAGCACGCGGATCGCCAGACCAGGGCCCGGGAACGGGTGCCGGCCGACCATCTCCTCAGGGAGCCCCAGCTCACGGCCGACGTTCCGCACCTCGTCCTTGAACAGTTCCCGGAGCGGCTCGATCAGCTTGAACTTCATGTCGGGCTTGAGTCCGCCGACGTTGTGATGCGTCTTGATCGTCGCGCTCGGGCCACCCTTCGCGCTCACCGACTCGATCACATCGGGATACAGCGTCCCTTGCACCAAGAACTCCGCCATCTCCCCCGCCACCGACGACGCATCCTCAAAGACATCGATGAAGGTGTGCCCGATCGCCTTCCGCTTCCTCTCCGGATCATCCAGCCCCTTGAGCGCGCTGAGGAAGCGATCCTCGGCCCGCACCGTGACGAGCTTGATCCCCAGGTGCTGCCCCATCGTCCGCTCGACCTGCTCGCGCTCGTGGAGACGCAGTAGCCCCGTATCGACGAAGATGCAGGTGAGTTGGTCGCCGATGGCGCGGTGCACCAGCGCCGCCGCCACGGAGGAGTCCACCCCACCGGAGAGCCCACAGATCACCTGCGCCGACCCCACGCGCGCACGGATCTTGGCGACCTCCTGCTCGATGAAGTGCCCTGGTGTCCAATCCGCCGTGCACCCCGCCACGCCAAAGAGGAAATTCTGGATGATCTCGGCCCCACGCACCGAGTGCGCCACCTCCGCGTGGAACTGCACCGCGTGGATCGGCTTGCTCGCATGCCGGAAGGCGACGACGGGATTCCCCTCGCTCGAGGCCGTGAGCAGGTACCCAGGCGGCACCGTCTCCACATGGTCGCCATGGCTCATCCAGACCACCGAGCGCTCCTCGGGATCGAACCCGGCGAAGAGCCCCGCCGGCTCCTTCACCACCATCTCCGCCCGCCCGTATTCGCGACGGCCGCCCCCTCGCACCGACCCACCGACGGTGTGCGCGATCCACTGCATCCCATAGCAGACCCCGAGCACCGGGGCGAGGTCGAGGATGGCAGGATCGAAGGTCGGCGCGCCCTCATCCGTGACCGAACTGGGGCCACCGGAGAGGATGATCGCCGTCGGCTTCCAGTCCCGAATCCACGCGAGCGAACGCGTCGGAGGATGGATCTCAGAGAAGACCCGCGCCTCACGGACACGCCGCGCGATCAACTGCGTGAACTGCGACCCGCAGTCGAGGATCAGGACACGCGAGCTCATCGGGTCCACTCCGCCGAGGGCAGAGTCACGGACTCCACCGTGAGTGTGTCGAGATCCAGGATTGCCGCCGAGGGGGTCCCAAACAGCCACCCGCACGCCTCACCTGGGTTCACGAGGAGAGTCTGTTCGCGCGTCGCTACAGAGGCCCGATGGGTCTGCCCATGAATCACGACATCGTGTGCCAAGATCGATCCGTCGAGGGTGTCACTGAGATCATGGACCAGCAGCAACTTCTTCTCCCCGATCGTGAGACTGTGCGGGGCCTCGAAGATCTCCATCCCCATCCCCTTCGCTGCCGCCCCGCGCAACCCGACATGGTCACCGTCGTTCACCCCAAAGACCCCGGCGAGCGCCATGTTGTGCGCGATGAGGGGCCGGAGGGAGAAGGGCGCACAGAAGTCTCCCGCATGCAGTACGAAAGAGATCTCGCGTGCGAGGAACTCACGCACCAACGCCTCGACCGCCGGGAGGCGATCGTGGGTATCCGCCAGCAAACCGATCCGCATCAGTGCGTTCTCCACTCAGGGTGCGCCACATCCTGCCGCATGAGGTCGGCATAGCTCTCGCGCGCGGTGACCACCGCCCAGCGATCCCCATCCACCATCACCTCCGCAGCCCGCGGACGGGCGTTGTACTGCGAACTCATCACCGATCCGTAGGCGCCGACGGTGTGCACCGCGAGCAAGGCCCCCGCCTCCACCGCTGGGAGCTCACGCTCGAGCGCGAGGAAATCCCCCGTCTCACAGACCGGCCCGACCACATCGGCCACCATGCGCCCCGCGGCCGGTCCTACCGGCTCGATCCGATGATACGCTCCGTAATGCGACGGCCGGATCAGCTCCGTCATTCCCGCATCACAGACGAGGGTGGTCCGGCCGCCATTCGTCTTGCGATAGATCACCTGGGTCAGCAGCACACCGGCTTCCGCCACGACGTATCGCCCCGGCTCGAGCAGGAGCTCCACACCAAGCGTACGCGCCGCTTCCCCCACGATCGTAGCGAAGGCCGCCAGATCGGGCGCCTCCTCCGACTCGTAGATCGCGGGCAATCCCCCGCCGACGTCGAGATAGGCGAGCGGGGCGCCGAGCCCCTGCAGCCGCTGGGCAACCTCGACCAACCGAGCCGCCCCATGGCGATACGCATCGAACGAGTGCAGTTGGGACCCTACATGCATGTCGAGGGCGACCAGCCGGAGATGCGGCGAGGCAAGCACCTGCCGTCCTACCGCCTCCACCTCGCCGATCGGGATCCCGAATTTGTGCCCCTTCTCTCCCGTCGCGATGAAGCGGTGCGCGTTGGTGACGTCCACCTCGGGATTCACCCGCAGACCGACAGACGCCACCACACCCAGCGCATCGGCGATCGACGCCAGGAGCGTCACCTCAGCAGCCGACTCCACATTGATCAACTTGATCCCAGCGCGCAGGGCCTCACGCAGCTCATGTGCCTGCTTCCCCACCCCACCGAAGATGATCTGCGACGGCGCGAATCCCGCCTGCAGCGCCTTCGCCAACTCTCCACCGGAGACCACGTCGCATCCGCACCCTGCCTCGCGGATCGCGGTGAGCACCCCGCGACAGGCATTCGCCTTGAGCGAGTAGTGGAGCTGGTGCGCGATGCCGTCGAGCACCGTGCGGAGCCGCGCGATCCGCTCACGGATCATCGCGGTGGAATACACATAGGCCGGCGTGCCGATGGCCTCAGCGATCGCGGTGAGCGGCACCGCGTCGACGACCAACGCCCCCGCCCGCCGCGAGAACCCCACCATCAATACGCCTTGGCCCAGAGCACTTCGTGCTTGGCCGGCTCGCCCGTCACTAAGCAGGTCGTCGGCGCCTCCGCGGATCGGAACTCAGGATCAGGGATCACACGGATCGTCGCCTTGGTCTCCTCCTTCACCTTGGCCTCGATCGCCGGGTCGCCGTTCCACCCGGCATAGACGAACCCCCCTGGCCCCGCCATGATCTCCTTGAACTGCGCATACGAGGTCACGTTCCGATGCGAGTTCGCCTCACGACGCGCCTTGGCCGCCGCGAAGAGGTCAGCTTGGATCGTCTCAAGAAGGGCGGCCACGGCCACGGGGAGCCCCGCCATCGGGAGCGCCGCCTTCGCCCGCGTGTCACGGCGCGCGGAGAAGACCGACCCCTTCTCGAGGTCCTTGGGACCGATCTCAAGACGGAGCGGGATCCCGCGCATCTCCCACTCATAGTACTTCGCGCCTGGTTTGATCCCCTCGCGGTCGTCCACGGTGACACGCAGCCGATCGATCGCGCCGCGGCCCGTCCATGAGGTGAGCTCCTCCCGCACCTTCTGCGCCGCCTCTACCACCCGCGTGCGCTCCTCGTCCGACTTCCAGATCGGGACGATCACGACCTCGATCGGCGCGAGGCGCGGCGGCGTGACGAGCCCATTGTCATCGGAGTGCGTCATCACGAGCCCACCGACCATCCGCGTGGAGACCCCCCACGAGGTGTTCCACGCGAATGCCATCTCCCCATTCTCGGCCTGGAACTGCAGTTCGAACGCCTTGGCGAAGTTCTGCCCGAGATTGTGCGACGTCCCCGCCTGCAGCGCCTTGTTATCCTGCATCATCGCTTCGCAGGAGTAGGTCCGGAGCGCCCCCGCGAACTTCTCACTCTCGGTCTTCTGTCCGGTGATGACCGGCATCGCGATCCACCCTTCCATGAACTCGCGATACAACCCGAGGATCAGCCGCGCCTCCGTCTCCGCCTCCGCCTCGGTGACATGCGCGGTATGGCCCTCCTGCCAGAGGAACTCGAGCGTCCGCAGGAAGAGCCTTGTGCGCATCTCCCACCGCACGACATTGGCCCACTGATTGATCTTGATCGGCAGATCACGATATGACTGCGTCCACTTCGCGAACATATGGTAGATGATCGTCTCCGACGTCGGTCGGACGACGAGCGGCTCCTCGAGCAACTTCCCGCCCCCATGGGTCACCACCGCCGTCTCCGGCGCGAACCCCTCCACATGCTGCGCCTCCTTGCTCAGGAAGCTCTGCGGGATGAAGAGCGGGAAATACGCATTCTGATGACCCGTGGCCTTGAACATGTCGTCTAAGGCGCGCTGCATCCGCTCCCAGATCCCATAGCCGTTCGGCCGGATCACCATTGATCCCTTCACCGGCGAGTAGTCCGCCAGCTCGGAGCGCAACACGAGTTCGTTGTACCACGCGCTGAAATCCTCGGCGCGGGTCGTCAGCTTCTTGTCGTCAGCCATGGGGGGTCGTCATCTGGTCGCGCTGGGCCTGGAGCCACTCGCGCAAGGATTGCATCGTGGGCGCCTCGCCGGCGAGGATCGCCGCGAGCGTCATCGTATGGGTCGGAGCGTCCTTCATCTTGCCGAGGATCGACGTCACCTCGACCATCCCATCCTCTCGCACACCAAAGACCGCGGCCGCCCCGGCCTTCTTGGCGCCGTCCACCTGATTGCGCGTGGCCTGCGAGAGGAAGCGCTCAGCGTTGAGCCCATGGTCCACCTGGAACCCCGCCCGCCGCAACGCACTCACCAGCTGCAGCGCCTCCGCATAGGGACGCCCCACCGCGCCATGTCCCGCGACGAGATAGAGATCCGCCGTGGTTCCCACCGTCGAGGGGAAGAGCCCACGATCCTGTAGCAGCTCCCCGAGCACGACATCCCCCATGCCGAAGCCGAGCGCTGGGAGATCGGCGCCCCCGAGTGCCTTGAGGAGCGTGTCGTAGCGTCCGCCCCCGCAGATCGCGCGGAGCTCGCCCTTCGCATCAAAGAGCTCGAACACGATCCCGGTGTAATACGCGAGCCCGCGCACGATCGAGAGATCAAGGTCGACCCAGTCACCGATGCCGAGGGCCGTGCAATGCTCGAGGTACCGCCCGAAGCGCTCGATCGACTCCGCCGCCGCCGGATGCGCACCGAAGCGGGACCGGAGCGTCTCGAGCGTCACCCCGGACGCCAGCGTGAGCACCTCGTCGATCAGCGCCGGCGTGAGCCCCGCGGCCGCCAGCTTCTCCGACGAAACCTCCCGGGGCTGGCGCGCGAGCTTGTCGACGACGGCGTAGACCGCCGGGACCTGCCCCTCGGTCACGCCGAGCGCGAGGAGGATCCCGTTCAGCAGCCGGCGGTCGCTGACCCGCGCGCGGACGTCAGCACTCGTGAGCCCGAGCTCGCGCATGATGTCGACGGCGACCGCGAGGAGCTCCGCATCGGCGACCTCGCTCGCCTCGCCGACGATATCGACGTTCAACTGGTAGTGCTCGCGGAGTCGCCCACGCTGCGCCCGCTCATACCGGAAGAGCTGCGGCGTCGAGAACCAGCGGACGGGCTTCCGGAGGGCGTTGGCGCGCGCCCCGACCATGCGGGCGAAGGTCGGGGTCATCTCCGGGCGGAGCGCGACCTCCCGTCCCCCCTTATCCACGAAATTGTAGAGTTGGCCGATGATCTCCTCCCCACTCTTCCGGGTGTAGAGGTCGAGGGGCTCGAGGGGGGGGCCGTCGTACTCGACGAAGGCGTATCGGCGCGCGACGGCCCGCCAGGCCTGGAAGATATGGGCGCGGCGGGCCAGCTCGTCGGGATAGAAATCACGGAATCCGGGTAACGCCCCACTACTCATCCGGGGAATCTACCCGGGGGCCAGAGACCCCGGCAACCGCGCCATGGCATCACCTACGGTGTGAAAGGACCCCGTCACGAGCACCGTCTCCCCCATCGTCTGGGCACGCTCCAAGGCCCGGTCGAAATCGGGCTCCAGCTCAGCCAGCCACCCTTCGGTTCGAGCGAACTCGAGGGCCTCCGAGGCGACCCAGGCTCGGCTGGCGGGGGCGGTCGGCGCGGTCGTGAGCAGGAACCCCTGCACCACCGGCGCGAGGGCACGAAGGATCCCCCGCCAGTCCTTATCCCCGAGGACGCTGACCAGGGCGACCACCGGTCCCGGCGGGGCGACCGCCTGGAGCGTCTCAGCCGTCACCGCCGCTCCCGCGGGGTTGTGCGCCACGTCGAAGATCCAGCGCCCCTGCCGCGAGAACCGGCCGGCGAGGCGAACCTCGGCGAGGGCGGCCACTGCCGATTCGCGCACGACCCGGAAGGGGGATGGGAGCGCGTCGAGCATCGTCAGGGCCACGAGCGCATTGGCCACCTGGTGGCGCCCCGCTAGCCCCGTCGCAACCTCCATCCCCTGCCATCGGAACCGCGTCCCAGCGGCGGTGACGCGGATCGCCGTCGCCTCACCTTCCTCGGCGACGATGCGGATGGGGGCGGCACCCCGGCGGGCCGCCTCCTCCGCTAATACGCGTCGTACCACCGGGTCGGGTTCTCCCACGATCGCGGGCACGCCCGCTTTGAAGATCCCCGCCTTCTCCCCAGCGATCTTCGGCAACGTCTCACCCAGCCACTCCATGTGATCGAAACCGATGCTCGTGACCCCAGCGACCAGGGGCTGAACCACATTGGTGGCATCGAGCCGCCCGCCGAGCCCCGTCTCGATCACCGCGATGTCCACCTGGGCGTCGGCGAAGAGCTGGAATCCCATCGCCGTCGTCGCTTCGAAGAACGTCACCCCATGCGACTCGACCCACGGCGTCCACCGATCGAGGAATGCAAGGATGAGCGCTTCATCGACTGGCGCCCCGTCGATGCGAAACCGCTCACGGAAGTCGACGAGATGCGGGGAGGTGTAGGTCCCGACGCGGAATCCCTGCCGCCGCAGCACGGTCTCGAGCGAGGCACAGACGCTCCCCTTCCCGTTGGTGCCCGCGATATGGATGGTCGGGAAGCGCCGATGGGGATCGCCGATCGCGCGAAGGAAGGCCTCGACGCGCTCGAGTCCCAGCTTCCATTGCCCCGTGGTTCGCGCGAACAACGCCTCCAGCGCGGCCCGATACGCACCGGTACTCAGGGCGACGTCCACCCCGCCGCGGCCGGCTTCCCGCTCATGTGGCGTAGTAGCTGCCCGAGGGTCCGCTTGAGGTGGTGACGATGCACGACCTGATCGACCATCCCATGCGTGAGGAGGAACTCCGCCGTCTGGAACCCCTCGGGGAGATCCTGCCCGAGCGTCTGCTTGATGACGCGCGGCCCAGCGAACCCGATCACCGCGCCGGGCTCAGCGAGGATCGCATCCCCGAGCATCGCGTACGAGGCGCTGACGCCACCGGTCGTCGGATTCGTGAGCAGCGAGACGTACGGGATGCGCCGCTCCGCCAGCTGTGACAGGACCGCCGAGGTCTTCGCCATCTGCATGAGGGAGAGGACGCCCTCCTGCATGCGTGCGCCGCCGGAAGCGGAGGTGACGATCAGTGGCCACTTCTTCTCGAGGGAGCGCTGACCGAGACGCGCGATCTTCTCACCGACCACGGAACCCATCGACCCCCCCATGAAGGCGAAGTCCATCACCCCGAGATTCACCGGCATCCCATCCATCTTCCCGGACGCGGTCAGGATCGCATCGTGGTCCCCCGCATTCGCGATCGCCTTCTTGAGCCGGGCGGGATAGTCGGGAAACTGGAGAGGATCGACGGAGGCGAGTTCCTCATCCTTCTCGACGATCGTTCCCGAGTCGAGGAGCAGTGCGAGATATTCGTGGGCGCGGAACCGCCGATGGTGATCGCACTGCGGACAGACATTGTGGTTCCGCTCGAACTTCTCCCGGATATCGGTGTGATCGCACGCCTCACACTTCTCCCAGGCGTCCTTGGGGATCTCGAGACGTTGGGTGCGGGGGCGACGGGGGGATTTCTCCTTACGGAACCAAGCCATGCCGAAAGCTGGGGGGGGCCAGAGGGGACGGCAAGGCGAGCCACCCCGCGTCAGATGACGAGGCCGTCCGCGCGTCCTCGCCCTTCCGAGGAGATCAGGACGAGCAAGCCCACCGAGAGCCAACTCATCAGCATGAAGGACCCACCGTAGGAAAAGAACGGGAGTGGGATCCCCGTCACGGGAAGGAGCCCGACCGTCATCCCGATATTGACGACGATATGCGTGAACCACGCCGCGGTGAGACCGAAAGCCACGAGCGAGGCGAAGGGGGAGGTCGCCCGGGCCGCCACGCGCACCGTGCGATGGAGCAGGAAGGTGAAGAGGCCCAACGCGACGAGGACGCCGAGGAATCCCAATTCCTCCGCCACCACCGGGAAGATGAAATCGGTCTCCTGCTCAGGGAGGAAGGCGAGCCGCTTCTGTGACCCCAACGTGAACCCCTTGCCGAAGAATCCACCGGATCCGATCGCGACCTGCGACTGGATCACATGGTACCCCGAGGCGCGTGGATCGGCGGAGGGATCCAAGAAGACCAAGATCCGCCGTTGCTGATAGGGATCGAGCCGTCCCCAGAGCAATGGCGCGAGCACCCCCATCGCGAGATTCGCCACCACGAGCCCCACGCCGTCCCACCGCGAGGGACGTACCCAGGCGATCACCGCCAAGAGCAGGAGGAACCATCCCCCCCAGATGCCGGTGCTGAAGGCGAGGACGAGACTCAAGGCGGGACTCGCGGCCATCAACAGCAGGGGCCACGACACCCCCGCCCAAAAGAGCATCGCGAAGTAGATGCCGATGAAGACGATGCCCGTACCCAAGTCGGGCTGTGCCATGATCAGCAACCACGGCACCCCGACGACCAGGGCCGATGGCACCAGGTGCCGCAGCGAGGAGGGCGCCGCCCGCGTCGCCGAGAGCACGCGAGCGAGCATCACGACGACAGCGATCTTCGCGAGCTCTGAGGGCTGCCCGAGTCGCACACCGCCGATCGCGAGCCAACTCTTGGTACTCGCGGCGGTCCCCGCCCCCTGCCCGATCACCAAGAGGACGGCGAGCACCACCAGGGAGAGGACGTACACGGGGATCGTGACCGCGTCGATCAGCCGGACACTCAGGCGTGAGACGCCATAGCCGAAGAGCACCCCGACGACGACCCACATGAGCTGCGTCCGCCAGAGCCCGACCACGAAGGTCGGCACATCGGTCTGCCCGGCCGAGTAGACCATGGCGACCCCAAACATGGTGAGCACTGCCGCGACCAACGCGAGCGGCCAATCCGCCGGCAGCCGCGATGCGCGCATCACTCGCCCGCCATCTCCGGCATCGCGACCACGGTGCCCTTCAGGTAATGCTCCATGATGCGCGTGGCGATGCGCGCCGCCCGCGACCCATGCCCACCGAACTCGAGCATGACCGCGACGACAAGCCGCGGCGCCTCCGCCGGCGCGTATCCGACGAACCACGCATGGTACTGATCCTGTGACTGCGCGTTCTGCGCGGTCCCCGTCTTGCCCGCGACCGTGATGCCCTGCAGCCGAGAGGCCGCCGCCGTCCCCGATCCCACGACGCTGGTCAAGGCGCCCTGGAGCGCCTGCATCTGCCGCGGCGCGAGCGTGAAGAGCCGCTCACGCTCCGGTGTGCGCTGTACCACCTCGGGCCGCGCCGCCATCCCATCGGTGGCGAGCGCGGTATAGAAACGCGCCATGCTCACCACCGTCTGCGAGTTCTCCCCTTGCCCGATCGACAGGTTCAACGTGACCGCATTCGTCCACCCCTGCGGCCCGAAGCGCTTGTCGTAGTACGCCTTGGCGGGATCCGTCGGGAAGAGCGGCCGCGACTCCGCCGGGAGGTCGATCCCGGTCCGCGTTCGTGATCCCAGCGCGAGCCCTCCGGCGATGAGCCGCTGCAGTCCGATCTTCAGGCCGAGCTGATAGAAGTAGGTATCACACGAATGTTCGATCGCCTGGGCCAGCGTGGGATTCCCATGCCCCTTCGGATCCCAGCACCCGAAGAAGCGCGTCCCGAACTGATAGCCCCCTCGACAGGCGACGGGCATACGGTCGTCGATATCGACGAGCCCCTCCTCCATCGCGATGATCGCCGTCGCGAGCTTCCAGATCGACCCCGGGGGATACGTCCCCTTGATCGCCTTGTTGTAGAGCGGACGTCGTGGATCGGCCTGCAACCCATCCCAGTAGCTCTTCGGGATGCCGCCCGTGAACCGATTGGGATCGAAGGTCGGCGCGGAATGCAGGGCGAGCACCGCCCCCGACTGCGGCTCCATCACCACCACCCCACCGATCAACGAATCGCCGAAGATGCTGGCGACGAAGCGTTGGAGGTCGAGATCGATGTTGGTCCGCAACGGCTCCGGCGACTCCGGTTCCTGATCGGTCCGCGCCACCGGCCGCACGATCCGACCACGGGCATCGACCTCCATGAATCGCGTCCCCTCCCGGCCTCGGAGCTGTCCCTCGTACTGCCGCTCGATCCCATCCTTCCCGATCAACTGTCCGGGCTTATAGCCGACGAAGTTCGTATCTGTCAGCTCACGATCATTCACCTCACCCGTGTACCCCACCAGCGCCGAGACCACAGGGCCGTCCGGGTAAAAGCGCTTCGGCGCGGACTGGATGATCAACTCCGGGAACTCGACTCGTCGCTCCTCGAGCATCGCGACGAGCGCGGGGGGCGCATCGGTGAACAACACGGTGGGACGCGACGGATCGGTCCGGTAGCGTCGAATGGCCGACCCCACCTGCTCTGGGGTGATCGGCACGAGCCCCGCGATCCGCTCCATGAGCGCACGGATGGCGCGCTCGCTGCGTGCCAGCACCGAGATGGAATATCCGGGGACATTCTCGGCGATGATCTCGCCGTGGCGATCATAGATGATCGCGCGGGCCGCTGGGAGCGGGATCTGCCGGAGTCGATTGTCCTCGGCCGCCAGCGCGTACCGGTCATGCTGCACGAGCTGGGTGCGGAAGAAGGCGAGGACGAGCACCAGGAGGATCACGCGCGCGATCGTCGTCGCGATGCGGGCGCGTCGCTGGACCTCGTTCGGATGGAAGTTCACCGGCGCCTCGGCGGCGGAGCATCACGCCGCGCCAGCTGCAGCACGCCCGCCCCGACGATCGCGGTCAGGAGCGCGGAGAGCGGTGTCCAGAGCCCGAGCTGTGCCACGAGGGACCACCCGCGGAGCCGCCCCTCCGCCACGAGCACGGCAAGATCCGCCGCCACCTTCCCGAGGCCGATGATCACCGTCCCCACCATCACCGACTCGCCGAAGAATCCGGTGCGGAACCGCGCCCCCGCGTAGCCGACGAACGTGAGGGCGAGTGCCTCCGCGCCGAACGCGGCCGGGACCATCGCATCCATCACGAGCCCAAGCCCGAACCCCGTCAACGCCGCGATACCCGGCCGCACGCGGAGGGCGAGCAGCACCAGCGCGATGAGCTGCCAGTCCACCTCGACGCGCCACGCGAGCAACGGCCGGAGGGTGTGATGCAGCACCAGCAGCAGCACGAAACCGAGTGCGAAGGTGAGACGACCCGGGCGCGTCACGGCGCCTTCCAGACGCTATCGACCCCCGCCGCCACACGCGGCGGCGTGAGGATCATCACCGCGGAGAGAGCGGCAGGATGCACGGCCGGCTGCACCAGATAGGTGCGCGACCAAGCACTCCCCTGCGAGATCTCCCCCACGACCGTCCCGATCGGGATCCCACGCGGGAAGACCCCGCCCACCCCAGCGCTCACCACCGCGGTCCCGATCGCGAGCGAGTCGCGGAACGGGACACCGCGCAGTTCGAGCAGGAAGGCCTCCGATCCATCGGCTTCATGCGTGGTGACGATGCCGAACCCCGCGCCCCCGCGCGCCGTGGCACTGACCCGAAAATCCGGGTGCGGCCACACGAGGGCCAAACTGGTGGTCTCCTCGACCGCGGCAATGAGGCCGACCACCCCTGCGGCGGCGACCACGGGGCTGAGGACGGCGACCCCCTGTCGCGTCCCCGCCGAGAGCACCACGGTGTACGCATCCCCTGTCGCCCGCCCAGGCAACGCCTCCGCTGGGACGAACCCCCACTGCAACGCATTCCCGAGACCGAGAAGCGCTCGGAGCTGCGCGTTCTCCCCCTCCACCGCCGGGAGCGTCTGCGCCTGCCGGATGGTGCTATCCGCGAGGCGGATCAGGCTGTCGTAGGTCGTCACGGCCCGCTGCACGAGGCGGGCTCGGACCTGCAGCGCCGCGAGTGGCGCGACGACCGTCTCGCGCACCGCACTGGCCGCCCGGTCCTGACGCTGCGGTGACAGGGAGAGCAAGACGAGCGCGGCCGCGACGCATGCCCCGACGATCACTCGGTCGGTCCCTGTGCCCTCACCGGCGCCGCGCATCTCCGGCGCCCCAGGTCAGGTGGTCAGCACCGACCAGTACTTCTCCTCGTCATCGAGGATGCGACCGGTCCCTCGCACCACGCAGGTCAGCGGGTCCTCGTCCACGTGGATCGGCAACCCGGTCTCCTGCATGAGCAGGACGTCGAGCCCACGGATCAGGGCGCCCCCACCCGTCATCACGATCCCACGATCGACGATGTCGGAGGCAAGCTCCGGTGGCGTGATCTCGAGCGCCCGGCGCACCGCGTTCACGATCTGCTGGATCGGCTCTTGCACCGCCTCGCGGATCTCCACCGAATGCACACGCACCGTCTTCGGGATCCCGGAGACGAGGTCACGTCCCTTCACCTCCATCTCGCGTTCCTCGCCGAGCGGCGCCGCCGATCCGATCTGGATCTTGATCTGCTCTGCCGTCGGCTCGCCGATCAACAGATTGTACTGCTTGCGCATGAACTGCACGATGCTCGCGTCGAGCTCGTCGCCCCCAGTGCGGATGGAGGTATCGGAGACGATGCCGGAGAGCGCGATCACGGCGATCTCCGTCGTCCCACCCCCGATGTCAATCACCATGTTCCCCGTCGGGGTCTCCACGGGGAGCCCGACCCCGATCGCGGCCGCCATCGGCTCCGCGACCATGAAGACCTCCTTCGCGCCGGCACCGAGCGCCGAGTCACGCACCGCGCGTCGCTCCACCTCGGTGATCCCCGAGGGGACGCAGACGATCACGCGCGGCTTCACGCGGAAGGGATGGTTCTTGATGATCAACTCGAGGAAGAAGCGCAGCATCTTCTCGGTGATCTCGAAATCCGCGATCACCCCGTCCTTCATCGGGCGCACCGCGAGCACCCCCTCCGGCGTCCGACCCAACATCCGCTTGGCCTCGAGCCCCACGCCCTTGATCTTCTTCGTCTCGCGATCGATCGCGACGACCGAGGGTTCATTGAGCACGATCCCTTCGCCCTTCACGAAGACGAGGGTGTTCGCGGTGCCGAGGTCCACGGCGATCGAATTCGCCGTGAGGAACCCAGCGGGATTGAAAGAGGGCCAACGCATGATGGATGTCTGACGCCGGCACGAGGCCGGAAGGGGGCGTCCAGGGCACTACGGGAAAGGAAACTTACCTCAGGAAACACCGAGGCGACAACCGCTTACGCTGGTGGGACGCGCGCGGGTGACAGGGGGAGGGGGAGTTCGAACCGGACCGGATACTGGACGAGTTGCGCGACCGCGACCCCGGCCTTCTGCGCTGGGAAAAAGCGCAGCCCCGCCACGCTCCGGCGCACCGCGTCCACGAGCAGGGGATCGGTCGACGCCACCACCCCAAAAGTGTCCATCCGGACCTCCCCCGTCGCATCCACCACGAACTCCACCTCCACGTCCCCGGGGATCCCCGCATCAAAGAGTGAATCGGGATAGAGCGGGACCGTCCCCGTTTGGGCGAGGAGACGCGCCGGCATATCCACCGCGTCCGCCGTCCAGACGGTGGCCTCCGCCACCAGTCGCGCGAGGACCTCGGCCGGCGTCGGTTCCCCGCGTCGGGCTCGCCGCGGCTGTATCTCCCCCTCGCGGGTCCAGAGCACGATCGCGCCCCCGCTCGAGGTCATCATCCGCCCCCCGGTAAACTGCGGCGGGACCGTCGCGGCCCCCGCATAGATCTCCACCCCGGCGAAACTCCGCAGGTCGAAGGCGTCGAGGTCGAGCTCCGCCGCGGTCATGGGGTTCCCATCGAGCCAGACTAACGGGGGCACGTTCGACCCACGAATCCGATAGGCCACTCGCCCCCCACGCAGGGGGACCACCTGCACGCCCGGCACCGCGCGGATCAGGTCGGAGGGGCGCCGGAGCCCCCGCCGCTCGATCTCCTCGGCGGTGAAGAAGCGCCCCATCCCCTGCGCACGCCGCTGGTAGAAGCCAGCGAGTGGGCCGCGCACCTCTCGGCGACCCGAGACCGTCACGGCCGGGAGCGGCAGGGCAAGACGTCGGAGCACCACCTCGATCGGCTCGGCACTCGACCCCGAGAGCAGGCGCACCGTATCAGGTCGGAATCCGAGGCGACGAAAGACGAGCGCCCCCTGATCGCCACCTGGCACATCACGCCACTGGAAGCGCCCAGCGAGATCGGACTCGGCGAGGGCAGCGCCCGCCGGAAGCAGCGCGCCGCCAACCACCTGCACCTCGACCCGATCGATCCGCACCCCAGCCAATGCGCGCCCCAACTCATCGCGCACCACTCCGCTACGCACGGGTCCCTGGGCCAGAAGCACACCGGCGGCCGAGGTACCCAGCACCCCGACCGCCAGCAGGATCCGCCATGCGAGGCCGCGCATGATTATTTGACGAACTGCTCCGGCGCGTGGTACTCCATCCCGAACGCCTCCGCGACGCCCTGATAGGTCACCTTGCCGTCGACCACATTCAGCCCCTTGAGGAGCGCGGCGTCCTCACGCAACGCCTGCTTCCACCCCTTGTTCGCGAGTTTGAGCGCGTAGGGGAGCGTGGCATTGGTGAGCGCGAGCGTCGAGGTGCGCGGGACCCCACCCGGCATGTTCGCCACACCGTAGTGGATGATCCCATCCACCGTATAGACGGGGTTCTCGTGCGTGGTGGCCTTGATCGTCTCGACGCACCCACCCTGGTCGATCGCCACGTCGACGATCACCGCCCCCGGACGCATCAGCTTGAGGTCCTCGCGGCGGATCAGCTTGGGCGCCTTGGCGCCCGGCAGGAGCACACCACCGACCACGAGGTCCGCCGTCGCGATCTGCTCGAGGATGTTCTGCCGATTGGAGAAGATCATCTGCACATTCGCCGGCATCACATCGCTGAGGTAGCGCAGCCGCGGGAGCGAGGTATCCATGATCGTCACCTTCGCCCCGAAGCCCGCGGCCATCTTGGCCGCGTTCACACCCACGACGCCACCACCGAGGATCACGACCTTGGCCGGGGGGACACCCGGGACGCCACCCAGGAGCACGCCACGCCCCCCGTAGAGCTTCTCGAGGTACTTGGCCCCCTCCTGCACCGCCATGCGGCCCGCGACCTCCGACATCGGCGTCAGGAGCGGGAGCTCCCGCGTCGCCAACTCGACCGTCTCGTAGGCGATGCAGGTGGCCCCGGAGTCGAGATGCGCGCGGGTCAGCTTCTCGTCGGCGGCGAAGTGGAAGTAGGTGAAGATCGTCTGCCCCTTCCGCATCCGCGGCCACTCGACCGCGATCGGCTCCTTCACCTTCACGATCATCTCCGCCTCCTTCCAGACCCCGTCTGCGGTCGGGAGGATCTTCGCGCCGACCGCCACGTACTGGTCATCGCCGAAGCCAGAGCCGTCACCAGCCCCCTGCTCCACATAGACGGTGTGGCCAGCGGCGACGAGCGCCTCCGCACCAGCGGGGACCATCGAGACACGATTCTCGTTGGTCTTGATCTCCTTCGGGATGCCGATCTTCATAAAGTCCGATGAATGGCTTAGGTGGGTCCTAACCGCAGAATCGTCTGACGCGCCGCGCCATAGAAGTCTCGGCAAACGGCGGCCACTTCTCCAGAGGTCACGGCATCGACGCGGGCCAGGACCTCGTCCAACGGGCGGTACGGTTCGTTATAGAGCGCCACCGCGGCCGCGCGATACATCCGCGCCGAGACACTCTCCATCGAGAGGGTGATCTGCCCCTTGAGCTGCTGCTTCCCCATCGCCAGCTCATCATCGGGGATGCCATCGCGCATGAGGGTATCGAGCTCGGCGCGCACCACCGCCGCCGCCTCGTCGGCACGTTCCGGCGCACACCCGAGGTAGATCCCCTGCACCCCGCTCCCTGCCAGGAAGTGCTGATAGGAGTGCACCGAGTAGGCGAGCCCCAACTCCTCCCGGACCCGCTGGAAGAGGCGCGAGCTCATCCCACCGCCGAAGAGGGTGTTCACGAGCATCAGCGGGTATCGGCGCGGGTCGCCATGCGGGACGATCGGATTCCCGAAGACGAGATGGAGCTGCTGGGTGTCGCGCTCGACCGCATGCTCTCCGGGCGCGACCGGACGGGCCGGCGGCACCGGCACCTTCATCGCCCCGCCCCCAGGGAGGTCGCCCCACCCCGCGGCAAGCAAGACCTCGATCAGCTGGTCATGCGAACAGTTCCCCGACGCCGCCACCACCACATTGCTGGCGCGATACGCATGGTCATGCAGGGACCGTAGGTCAGCGAGCTCGAGCGCCCCAACGGATTCCTCCGTCCCGAGGATCGAATACCCGAGCGGGTGCTCGCCCCAGAGGAGCTCGTTGTGGAGCTCGAAGATCATGTCGTCCGGGGTGTCCTGCACCATCGCGATCTCCTCGAGCACCACCCCGCGCTCGAGGTCGAGATCGCTCTGACGGAGCGCCGGCCGGAAGATCAGATCGAGCAAGACATCGGCGGCCTGCGGGAGATGCTCATCCAGCACCCGCGCCTGATACGAGGTGTGCTCGCGCCCGGTGTACGCATCGAGCGAGCCTCCCAGCGATTCCAATGCCAGGGCGATCTCCTTCGCGGAACGGGTCTCCGTCCCCTTGAACACGAGATGCTCCAAGAGGTGCGAGACCCCCATCAGCTCACGCGGCTCATGAATCGAAGCCGAGCGGACCCAGGCCCCCAATGCAACCGACCGCACTCCCGGCATATGCTCCGAGAGTACGGTCAGTCCATTCGGTAGGACGGTCCGCTGAACGCCGCGCTCGGCGGCGTCAGTCGCGGACGCCGGCGTCACTCGCGGGAACGGCCTCCACGACCGCCGCGGGGACGGTCGCTGCGGGGGCGACGCTCGCCCTCCTCGCTCCCCTCACTGCTCCCGGACTCGCTCGGCGCGGCCGGCGCCTCGGCACCACCCTCCGGCTTCGGCAGGAGCGCCTTCATCGAGAGGCGCAGGCGGCCACGCTCGTCGCGATCGATGAGCTTCACCGAGACCTGCTCCCCCTTCTTCACCACATCCTCAGGCTTCTCGACGCGCGTGTGGCGCATCTCGGAGACGTGCAGGAGGGCTTCGGTCCCCGGCATGATCTCGATGAAGGCGCCAAACGCCGTCACCGACTTGACCGTGCCAAGATACGTCTCGCCCACCACCGGCTCGGCGGTGATCGCCTGGACCATCTGCCGCGCGCGCTCCATCGCCTCGCCGCCGACGGCCGCGATGGTGACGAGCCCCGAATCGTCGACGCTGAGTTCGGCGCCGGTCTCGTCCTGGATGCCGCGGATGGTCTTCCCCTTCGGCCCGATAAGATCGCCGATCTTCTCGGGGTTGATCATCATCGTGACGATGCGCGGGGCGTACGGCGAGAGGTCCGGGCGCGCCGCGGGGAGCGCCTTCTGCATCTCGCCAAGGATGTGCAACCGGCCCTCACGCGCCTGCGCGAGCGCCTCGGTCATGATCTTGAGGTCGAGCCCCTGGATCTTGATGTCCATCTGGATCGACGTGATCCCCTGCTCCGTCCCGGCGACCTTGAAGTCCATGTCGCCCAGGTGATCCTCGGTGCCGAGGATGTCGGTGAGGATCGCGTACTTCTTCCCTTCCTTGATGAGCCCCATCGCCACGCCGGCGACCGGCGCCTTGAGCGGGATACCGGCATCGAAGCAGGCGAGCGAGCCGCCGCAGATCGAGGCCATCGACGACGAGCCGTTCGACTCGAGGATCTCCGAGACGATGCGGATCGTGTACGGGAACTCCTCGAACGCCGGGAGGACCGCCTGGATGGCGCGCTCCGCGAGCATCCCGTGCCCGATCTCGCGACGGCCGGTGCCACGCATCGGCTTGGCCTCGCCAGTGGAGAAGGGCGGGAAGTTGTAGTGCAACATGAACGACTTGGTGGTCTCCTTCGCGTCGTCGATGTTGTCCATGCGCTGCACGTCGTTCGCGGTGCCAAGCGTCGCGACCACGAGGGCCTGCGTCTGCCCGCGGGTGAAGAGCGCTGAGCCGTGCGCGCGCGGGAGCAACGAGGTGTCGACCGAGATGTTCCGCACGACGTTCGGCTTGCGGCCGTCGACGCGGAGCCCGGTGTCGAGCACCTGCGCGCGCAGGATGTTGTACTCGAGGTCGCCGAGGATGTGGCCGACGAGACCCATATGTGCTGGGTCGAGGACGGTCGCCATCTCCGCCTTGACCTCCTCCTTCACCTTCTCGACGGCCTGGATGCGGGTCGCCTTGTCCTTCTGGTTGATCGCGGCCTCGATGCGCTTCTCGGCGGCCTTCGTCACCGTCTTCTTCACGTCCTCGGGGATCTCGGTCCCGGTCCACGTCATCTTCTCTGGCCGATCGACCTTCTTGAGGAGCTCCTCCTGCATGGTGACGAGCTCGCCGATCCCCTTCTGCGCGACCTTGAGCGCCTCGACGATCTCCGCCTCGGAGACTTCGAGCGCCCCCCCCTCGACCATCATGATCGAGTCGGCCGAGCCGGCGACGATCATGTCCATGTCGGAGACCTCGAGCGCCTGGAAGGTGGGATTGAGCACCCACTTCCCTTCGATGCGACCAACGCGCACGCCGGCGATCGGGCCCGCCCACGGGATCTTGCTCGCGCTCAGCGCGAACGAGGTCGCGATCAGGCCGAGGACGTCATGGTCGTTCTCCTGGTCCGCCGAGAGGACGTAGATGACGACCTGCACCTCATTCTGGAACCCCTCGGGGAAGAGCGGGCGAATGGAGCGGTCGATGATCCGGCAGGAGAGGATCTCTTCGTCGCGGGGGCGTCCCTCGCGCTTGATGAAGCCGCCGGGGATCTTCCCCGAGGCGTACATCTTCTCCTTGTACTCGACGGTCAGCGGGAAGAACGGGAGGGGGCTCTTCCGGTCGCTCACGGTCACCGCCGCGAGGAGGACGGTCTCCCCGTAGGTGATGAGCGCGGAGCCGGCGGCCTGCTTGGCCATCCGCCCGGTCTCGATGATCAGGGGGCGGCCCGCGAAGGTCCGCTCGATACGTTGCATCATGTGGGTTGAATCCTGACGATTGCACGAAGCGCGCGATCCGCAGCAGTGCGGTCGCGCGCTCGTGACGTGGGGCGCTTAGTAGCGGAGGCCGAGATCGGCGATGATCTTGCGGTAGGCGTCGACGTCGGTCCGCTTGAGATAGTCAAGGTGACGACGCCGCTTGCCGACCATCTTGAGGAGCCCACGGCGGCCGTGGTGATCCTTCTTGTGCTGGCGGAAGTGATCGGTCAGGAAGTTGATCCGGTCCGTGAGGACCGCGACCTGGACCTGAGAGGACCCGGTGTCGGTCCCATGCTTCTGATGCGAGCTCATCGCCGCCGTCTTGTCGAACGCCATCCGATCTGTCCTTGCCTGCGCTGCGCAGTGCTGTGAGTGCCTAATGTGTGGTAGCACTGAAACTTAGGCGACATTACGACCCCTGTAAAGGGGAGACCTTACGGGGTGCACGACGGGTATAATACCGCTCTCGTCCGTCCTTCCGTCCCCCGCCACGAGCCCCGCATTCCCTGGCGCAGCGCCCATACGATCCCCCGTCGCCCACCGACGGCGGAAGACGTGTGGGCGGGTCCCATCCGAGGCGAGCTGCTCGGGACCGATCAACTCGCCGATCGCGCCCGCACCCTCGCGCACGTCCAGCAGGCGGAGTCCGAGCGCCGACGGCCGGGTTTCCGCCCCCCACCCGCCCGCCTGCTGGTCCGCCTCGCGCACACCCGGGACCTGCTCGAATCGATCCATGCGCGACTCGCTGCCGCCGCCACGCGCGGGACCGACGTCGGACCGGCTGGCGACTGGCTCCTCGACAACATCCACCTGCTCCGCCAGCACTCGCAACAGGTCCACGAGAGCCTCCCCCGCGACTACTTCCGCCAGCTCCCGGTGCTCGTCACCGGGCCCCTCGCCGAGTACCCCCGCATCTATGACGTTGCAATCGTCCTGATCTCCCATACCGAGGGACGGATCGACCTCGTCGATGCCAACAGCTTCGTCGGCGCATTCCAGGAGTCGCGTCCCCTCACCATCGGCGAACTCTGGGCCTTCCCGGCCATGCTCCGACTGGGGTTGCTCGAGAGCGTCCGCCGGATGGCCCTGCGCACCCTCCAGCGCCTCGATGAGATCGAGTCCGCCGATGCCTGGGCCCGGCGGATCCTGCGTGACTCGGCCGGTGCGCCCGGCGGCATGCGCGACGCGCTCGCCGCCTTCATCGGGGCGCATCCGCCGGTGACCCCAGCGTTCATCTCGCGACTCGTCCAGCAACTGCGCGCCGCCACCGGCGCCGTCCCGCCGCTCGTCGGCCTCGAACGCTGGCTTGCTGACGAGGGACTCGCCCCCACCGTCGCCGCGACCCGTGCCGCCGAACACCTCGCGCTGACCGCGCACATGATGGCCAACAGCATCACCAGCCTGCGTGACATCGGGCAACGCGATTGGCAGGAGTTCGTCGAGGCCCAAAGCGCGATCGAACGGATCCTCCGGACCGATCCCGCCGGGATCCACGCGAGGATGACCTTCGCCACGCGCGACGCATACCGCCACGCCGTGGAACGCATCGCCCGGGGCGCGCAAATCGCCGAGGAGGCGGTCGCGCATCGGGCCATCGCCCTTGCCGCCGCGCATCCGGCCGATCCGCGCAAGGCGCACGTCGGTCATTGGCTCGTCGATGACGGACTGTCGGAACTCGAGACCTCGCTCGGCTATCGTGCGCCCGCACCGTTGCGCCTGCAACGCTGGGTGCTCCGCCACCCCCTCAGCATCTACGCCGTCAGCGTCGGGATGGCCACGACCGCGGCGCTGGTGCTGGTCCTCGCCTTGGCTGGTGCAGACCCCCGCGCCAGATGGCCCCTGGTGCTGGCGATCACGTTCCTACCGGCATTCGACATCGCCGTGCAGGCGGTCGGCCAACTCGTCTCGTCCATCCTGCCGCCGCGGATCCTTCCCAAGCTGGACTTCCGCCGCTCCGGCCTCCCGCCGGAGCACCGCACCGTCGTCGTCATCCCGACGCTCCTCGCGAGCGTCGAAGCCCTGGAGAACGCGCTCTCCCACTTGGAGGTGCAGTTCCTGGCGAATCGCGGGCCACAGTTGCACTTCGCGTTGCTGACGGACTTCACCGACCACGCCGCCCCGACGCGTGACGGAGACGCCGAGATTGTGGCCGCCGCCATCAGCGGGATCCGCTCCCTCAACGCACAGTACGCTGACGCGAACGGTGCCCCCTTCCATCTCCTGCACCGCCCTCGGCGCTGGAACCCGCAGCAGGGCGTCTGGATGGGCTGGGAACGGAAACGCGGCAAGCTCGCTGCGTTCAACCGCGTCCTCCGCGGTGCGGGACTCGACGCGTTCTCCGTCATCGAGGGAGCGGTCGGGGTGCTCCAGGGCGTCCGCTACGTCATCACGCTCGACTCCGACACGGTGTTGCCACCCGAGGCCGCCGTCGCGCTCGTCGGGACGATGGCGCATCCGCTCAACCAGGCGGTCTACGATCCACGGCGACAGCGCGTCGTGAAAGGATTCGGGATTCTGCAGCCGCGGGTGGGCGTCGGGTTTGCCAGCGCGCACCAGTCGTGGT
>JBEGVM010000055.1:0-3912 GCA_041178365.1 Gemmatimonadota bacterium
CGACCTCGAGGGGGCAATGCTCGCGATCGATCCCTTCGGCACCGAGGTCGCCTGCGCGATCGTGAAGCACACCACCCCCTGTGGCCTCGCCACGGGGCGCACCGCGCTGGAGTCCTATCAGCAGGCGTTAGCCTGCGATCCGGTCTCCGCCTTCGGTGGGATCATCGCGTTCTCGACACCAGTCGATGAGCCCTGCGCCCAAGCCATCGCCTCGCTCTTCGTCGAGTGTGTCGTGGCACCCGCCTTCACGCCGGAGGCGATCGCCGTGCTCTCGGCCAAGAAGAATGTGCGCCTCCTGCAAGGCAGTGCCCGCGAGGCAGCCCCCTCTCTCGATGTGAAGGGAGTGCGCGGTGGCGTCCTCGTCCAGGAGCGCAGCCGTCCCGTGATCGACGCGACCGACTGGACCGTGGTGAGCACGCGCCGCCCCAGCGAGGCGGAACGCCACGACCTCCTCTTCGCCTGGCGTGCGGTGGCGAGCGTGAAGTCCAACGCGATCGTCCTCGCCCGTGCCGGTGCGACCATCGGGATCGGTGCAGGGCAGATGTCGCGCGTCGACGCGTCGTTCCTCGCGGTCCACAAAGCCCAGAGCGCGGGCCATGCCACGGCGGGCGCCGCCCTCGGCTCGGATGCCTTCTTCCCCTTCCGCGACGGGATCGATCAGGCCGCGGCCGCTGGGGTCACCGCGATCGTCCAGCCCGGTGGGTCGGTACGGGACCCCGAGGTGATCGCCGCCGCGAACGAACATGGGATGGCGATGGTATTCACTGGTCGACGCATCTTCCGCCACTAGGTTTCTTCAGCGTTCTGCGATTCCCCGAGCCGCACACCTCATGACGTCTCTCGACACGCGCCCCTCCTACCTCGCCGCCACCATCGCGGCGGGGCTGACCTTCCTCCTGTACCTCGTCACCCTCTCGCCCGAGACGGCGATGTGGGACACCAGCGAGTACATCGCGGCGGCGTATACGATGGGACTCCCCCACCCGCCGGGGAATCCGTTCTTCGTCCTCGTCGGTCGGGTCTTCTCGATCCTCCCGATCGCCCCGAGCATCGCGATGCGGGTGAACCTCCTCGCCGCGTTCTCGAGCGCGGTGAGTGCGGGGATGTGGTTCTTGATCACGGAGCGCGTGCTCGTCGGGTGGTTCGCCGAGCGCTGGCAGCGGATCGTCGGTGGCGCGGTGGCGGTGGTGATCGGGGCGACGGCGTTCACGGTCTGGAGCAATTCGGTCGTCAACGAGAAGGTCTACACCGTCTCGCTCGTCGGGATGGCGATCTGCTCGTGGTTGATCGTCCGGTGGTGCGATGAGCCCGACGGTCGCAAGGCCGATCGTCTCCTCGTCCTCGTCGCGTATCTCTGCGGCCTCGGCTACGCGAATCACATGGCGGGGATGCTCGTGCTCCCCGCCGCGGGGCTCGCCGTGTTGATCCGCAAGCCCGCGACCTTCACGCGGTGGCGCCTGATCCTGGCCGCGGTGGGTGCCCTGATGCTCGGCGCGACCCCCTTTGTGACCCAGCCGATCCGGGCCGCGCACTTCCCTGCGATCAATGAGGGAGAACCCACCGCCTGCCGCGAGAAGCTCGAGCTCTCCTGCACTCTCTCCGAGGGGACGTGGAAGGCGTTCAAGTACAACTTCGATCGTGGGCAGTATCAGAAGCCCCCGGTCACGGAGCGCATGGCCCCCTTCTCCGCGCAGATCGGGATGTGGTGGCTCTACTTCAAGTGGCAGTGGATCCGTGATGCACATGCGGAGCGGCCGGCGTTGCAGGGCGCGCTCGCGAGTCTCTTCTTCCTGCTGGGACTCTTGGGCGGCTGGGTGCATTGGCGACGCGACCCGCGCAGCTTCGCCTTCTTCGGTCCGTTGATGCTGACCCTGACGATGCTCCTCATCTATTACCTGAACTTCAAGTACGGGGCCTCGCAGGCGCCGGAACTTGGGCAGACGGTGGATCGTGAGGTGCGTGACCGCGACTACTTCTTCCTCTGGAGCTTCTCGGCGTGGAGCGTCTGGGCCGCGTTGGGGCTCGTGTATGTGTGGGAGACGATCGCGGCGGTCATCGGCCGTCAGAGCGTGACCGTCGGTACCGAACGTCTCGAGCTCCCCACCCGGCGTGGGTGGCTCTTGGCCTCCCCGGTGCTGGCCCTCGCCTTCATCCCCATGTGGGGGAACTGGGACGCCGCCTCGCGTGCCGGTGAGACCGACACCGCCGACTTCGCGATCGATATGCTGAACTCGGTGGAGCCGTACGGGATCCTCGTGACCGTGGGCGACAACGACACCTTCCCGCTCTGGTACGCACAGGAGGTGCTCGGGGTGCGACAGGATGTCGTGATCGCCAACACCTCACTCCTCAACACCGAGTGGTACACGCGGCAGTTGATCCGCCGTCCCGTCTTCGACTACGACGAGGCGAAGGGACCCGCGGTCTTCCGCGGGCAGACCTGGGTCAAGCCCACGGGCTCGGTGCTCAAGATGTCGTTCGAGGAGGCCGATGCCGTCCCGCTCGGGCAGGAGATCACCCGCCCCGTGGTCTTCCAGAAGGGGAACATCCGCGCGGTGATCCAGCCACGCTTCCTCCAGCGTTCCGAGGCGCTCGTGCTCCGGATGCTCAATGACAATGATGGGCGGGCGATGCACTTCTCCCGCACCTCCGCGACGCTCGCAGAGGAGCTGGGGCTCGGTGCCTACGTCGCGATGCAGGGCCATGTGCGGAAGGTCTATCCCGATTCGCTCGTCGCCTCAGAGAACCTCATCCCGATGCCCGGCGAAGGATTCGTCGACCTCGCACGGAGCACCGCGCTCTGGAAGGAATTCCGTGCCCCTGTTTCGCTCAGCACGCGCGGGGACTGGGTCGATGCGCCGTCGCGCGGGATCCCCTTCCTCGTGATCAACACGGGGATCATGACCGCGGAGGCGCTCAACCGTGCGGGACAGCGCGCCGCGGCGGATTCATTGATCGCGCAGGCGCGGAAGATCGCGCTCGGCGTGCGTTTCGACGACGTCGCGCAGAGCCTCCTCCCCGAGTAAGGAGAGGTGTTCAGAATCGGAGCATGACACTCGTCCGGAGGAGCCATGGCGCTCCGGGCGAGAGATTGTTGTCGTTGTGTGCGGAGAACCAGTAGCGCGCGCCGGTGAGATTCTCGGCATTGAGTTGTAAACGAACCGCATCGGAGAGGGTGAAGAAGAGCCCCCCATCCACGCGGGTGTACGCCGGAAGGGTCACCGCGTTGGTGATGGACGCGAACTGTTCCCCTTGATGGACCAGGCCGAGTGCGACGCTCAGGCGAGGGAGAAGCATCACGCGATTCCAGAGTGAGGCGCTGACGCGCGGGGCGAGCGGTGCGCGACGACCGGCCGGTGCCGCACTCGTCGTGGCGGAGATGTAGGCCTCCTGTACCGCGAGGGCCGCGATCGTCCGCCAGCGCCTGGTCACTTCCCCCTGCGCCGCAAGCTCGAGTCCCTCGGCGCGCTGGGCCCCCGTCTGCACCACGGTGCCAGCGGCCGCTCCCGGTGCGGTGGTGTTGGTGCGATCAAGTCGATACAACGCGCCGCTCACGAGCAGGCCGGCGGTCGGCTGCCACCGCAGACCGACTTCGATATTCTCGAATCGCTCTGGCTCGAGACCAGCGCGGGTGAGATCGAGCGAGTTGAACTGCTCCCCCGACTGGGGGAGCGCAGAGGTCGTCCATCCACCGTAGAAGGAGAGGCGCGGTTGTGCCTCCCAGACGAGACCGAGCCGCGGCGAGAGGATATCGTCGGTGCGGTCAAAGTCGCGCGTCCCAGCGCGACGATCGTCAAAGGCGAGGGCGAAACGCTCCCACCGCACCCCCGCGATCGCCATCACCTGCTCTGTGAGCTGGAATTGGTCCTGCGCGACCATGGCGAGGAGGTCGAGATCGTTGGCGTTGTCGAT
>JBEGVM010000056.1:0-17862 GCA_041178365.1 Gemmatimonadota bacterium
CTGATCGAGACGCTCGTCGCGGGGCAGGCGGTGCTCAGCGAGGAAGAGCTGCGGTCGCGCTACGACGGATGGACGATCACGCTGGTGCCGGAGCCGGGGGCGTCGAGCACCTTCATGGCGAAGAAGTTGGTGGCCTGAGGTTGGCGGCTCGCGCCATAATCGACTGTTTGGCCAGCTCGTCGAGCTGTGCCATGAGGGCCTGCGCCCCGTCCTCAGGGGCCGCCTGCGTCGGCGCCCTGACGGGGGCCTGAAGTTCCATCGGGAAGGCCCGCTGGCGCACGATCCGCGTGAAGAGGATGCGCACCGCGTCGGAGGCCGAGAGCCCGAGCGAATTGAGCACCGCGGTCGCCTCCTGCTTGAGTTCGTCGTCCATCCGGACGTTGAGCATCACTGAACGTCTCATGCGCGCGACGAGCGAGGGGCGAGGTGGTACCCTCGTTTGCCGTTGTATGTCATTTGACATACAACGGAGGAATTGAATCCCTTTCGAGGTAGGGTGGAGGTAAGGTCGAGGGCGGGCTGAGGGAGGGCTGAGGGACGGCTGAGGGACGACCGAGGGCGGGCTGAGGGCGGGGTTCGGGGAGGATTACCGCGAACTCGAGGTGCACCGTCATCCTACGCGCGCGGCCAGAATCGTATGCACGCGCCGACCGGTGTGGATGAGCCGGATGGAAAAGGCCGGGTGGGCATTCGTACCATTTTGCGACGTCTGTCGCGGTTCCTGGGTGTGTCGAAGTGCGACATACCCCGTTTTTGGCGCCTTTCATGGCGCCACAAACCGCTGCCCTACAACGACTTACACCCAGCAGGTGACTGGCATGCCCCGTGCACCGTTCTTTCTATATAGAAACGTGGGCAAAAACGCCCTCAGTAGAGAGAATCCAGGAGCCTGCCATGATCCAGACCGCCACCCCCGCCCTACTCCACGCCTCGCTCGACGAGTCCCTCGACGAGTCCCTCGACGCCCTCGTGGAGGAGTACTTCAGCGAGCCGATCGGGATCGTGATCTCCAGCGGGTCGCGGGCGGAGCCGACCCCGCGGGTCGCGGAATATGTCTGGGGCCCGGTCCCGGACGAGCCTGATCTGACGACGACCGGCTCGCACCGCGCGGCGTAAAAAAAAGAGCCCCACAAACACAAAGGGATCGGCTTTCGCCGATCCCTTTGTTCATGCAGCGGACCGCTTACTTCTTCTTCGCGGCCTTCTTCTTGGTCGCCTTCTTGGCAACCTTCTTCTTCTTCGCAGCCATTGTTCGCTCCTTAAAGGAGTGATCGTCTCCCGGCCGATTCCCCGGTGAATCGGTGGGTTCCACGAAATGCGGACACTCCGTGGTGCCTCTTGAATACGACATTCTTCGGAATCTGTCAAGAGATTCCGTACAAGAGACGACCGGTCCGTCACGGCGTCACTCTGAAAGGCCACACGATGCGCCCGATGGTTGCGTGTCATTTGAACGCGCGCGACATTCCGTTTGATGACGGAACTCACGATCGATGGGCGCTCCTGCGCCGCGCCCGAGGGCGCGACGATCCTCGACACCGCACGCGCGATCGGCGTCGACATCCCGACGCTCTGCTGGTATCCCAAGCTCCCCACCGTCGGGAACTGCCGCATCTGCCTCGTCTCGGTCGAGGGGACCAACAAACTCCTCCCGGCCTGCGCGACGCCCGCCGCCGACGGGATGATCGTCACCACGGAATCGCAGGGGGCGGTGAAGAACCGCCAAGCGGTCCTGGCGATGCTGCTGGAGCGCTACCCCGTCGATGAGATCCCCGCGGACCAGGGCCGCAACGAGTTCGAGCAGCTGGTCCACCGCTACGAGGTGCCACTGACGCGCTCGGGCGAACTCCCGCTCCGCACCGGTGACGAACGCCCGACCGACCCGATCATCACGCATGATATGAGCACCTGCATCCTCTGCACCCGGTGCGTGCGGGCGTGCGAGGACATCCAAGTCGTGGGGGTGCTGGAGGTGGCGGAGCGTGGGGAGCATGCCGAGATCATCGTCGGGGCGGACGGGAACCCCGAACACGCCGGCTGCACCTGGTGCGGGGAGTGTGTGCGCGTCTGCCCCACGGGGGCGATCCACGACATCCTCCCGCTCGCGAAACTCAAAGCGGGGACGATGGCCGCGCCGGCGACCAAAGTGCGCTCGGTCTGCCCCTACTGCGCGGTGGGGTGCCAGCTCGATCTCGAGGTCCGCGACAATCAGGTGGCGCGGGTGACCTCCCCCTGGATCGAAGAGGCGACGCCGAACCAGGGGTCGACCTGCGTCAAAGGACGATTCGGGACGGACTTCGTCCTGCACCGCGACCGGCTCACCCGTCCACTGATCCGCCGCGGGTGGATGCGCGACGCGAAGGGCCAATGGCACTTCGACCCGAGCAGCGACGCGACGATCGATCCCGCCTGGGGCCGGCGCGAGGGGCCCTGGGCCACGGTCGAGACCGAGAGCCGCGAAGCCAAGGACCACCGCCCGCGCACCAACCCCCTGCGACGGATCGATGGAGGCGCCGACGCCGCCCTCGGCGACCCGCGCGACCGGATCGCCACGCCCCCTGACTGGTTCGCCCCCTTCCGCGAAGCGACCTGGGAGGAAGCGCTCGATCTCACCGCGTACCAACTCCTGCGCCTCCGCGACACCCATGGCGGGGGCTCCCTCGCGGTCTTCGCGAGTGCCAAGTGCGCGAACGAGGAGAACTACGTCCTCCAAAAGCTCTTCCGCGCCGGACTCGGCACCAACAACGTCGACCACTGCACCCGCCTCTGCCACGCCTCCTCGGTGAGCGCGATGCAGCGCGCCCTCGCCACGAGCGCGGCCTCAGGGTCGATGCGCGAGGTGGAACATGAGTCCGAGGTGATCTTCGTCCTGGGGGCGAACACGACGGAGAGCCACCCCGTCTTCGGGGCGGCGATCAAGCGCGCCCTCAAGCGGGGCGCCCGCCTCATCGTGGCCGACCCGCGGCGGATCGAGCTCGCGGCCCGGGCGGAGATCCACCTCCAGATGGTCCCAGGCACCGATGTGGCCCTCCTCAACGCGATGCTCAACCATGTGCTCGCCGCAGGGCTCGAGAACCGCGCATTCATCGCCCAGCGCACGCATGACTTCGACGCCGTGCGCGAGGCGGTCCGCCCCTACACCCCGGAGCTCGCGGCGCAGATCACGGGGATCCCCGCCGACACCATCCGCCGCGCCGCCGAGCTCTACGCGCGCGGCCCACGCTCGGCGACCCTCTGGGCGATGGGGCTCACGCAGCACCATACGGGGACCGATATCGTCACCTCGCTCCTCAACCTGATGCTCGCCTGCGGGATGATCGGGCGGTGGGGGGCGCCGATGATCCCGATCCGCGGGCAGAACAATGTGCAGGGGTCGAGCGATATGGGGGCGATCCCCTTCGCCTTCACCGATTACCGGCGGGTGGACGATCCGGCGGTGCGGGCGGAGATGGCGGCGGCGTGGGGGATCCCGGTGGAGCGACTCGACCCGACGGTCGGGCGGAAGGTGACGGAGATCGTCGGGCAGGATTCCCCGGTGCGCGGGCTCTACATCATGGGGGAGAACCCGATCATCTCCGATCCCGACGTGGCGCATGCGGAAGACTGGTTCCTGGGACTTGAGTTCCTGGCGGTGCAGGATCTCTTCCTCACCGAGTCGGCGCGGTGCGCCGATGTGGTGCTCCCGGGGTCGAGCTTCGCCGAGAAGGACGGGACCTTCGTGAACACCGAGCGCCGGATCCAGCTCTCGCGGAAGGCGGTGGAGCCGCCGGGGGAGGCGCGGGGCGATCTCGACATCGTCCTCGAGCTCTCGCGCCGGGTGGGGGTGCCGACGCCCTACGGTACGGCGGCCGAGGTCTTTGAGGAGATCGCGCGGGTGACGCCGAGTTGGCGTGGGGTGAGCCATGCGCGATTGGCGGAGCGGGTGGGGGGGCTGCAGTACCCGGTGCCTGATGCGCAGCATGAGGGGACGGCGTTCCTCTTCGCCGATCACTTCCCCACCGCAGATGGCCGGGCGCGGTTCCATCCGGTGAGTTATCTGCCGCCGGCGGAGCTGCCGGACGCCGAGTATCCGTTCTTCTTGAATACGGGCCGGCAGATGTACCACTGGCATACGGGGACGATGACGCGGCGGAGCACGGCGCTCGACGCGCGGGAGAGTACGCCGACGTTGGAGCTCAACCCGGCCGATGCGGCGGCGTTGGGCGTCGGGGATGGGGATGAGGTGGAGGTGACCTCGCGCCGCAGCAGTGTGCGGGTGCATGTGCGATGCTCGGGGCGGGTGGCGCGGGGGCAGGTGTTCCTGCCGATGCACTACCGGGAGGCGGCGGCGAACCTGCTCACCAACCCGGCGCTCGACGGGCCCTCAGGGATCCCGGAGTTCAAGGTGTGCGCGGTGCGGATCTCGGCGCTTTCATCAGTCTAGGAAGAAGGCGATCTTTCGGGGCACTGATTCACTTCGACCCCGAGCTATTGCGTGCGCGCACTCGTCAAAGCCTCAGCCGCCCCTGGATTCGTCCTCCGGGACGTCCCCGTCCCCACCATCCGCGACGATGAGGTCCTAATCCGCGTGCGAGCCGCGGGGGTCTGCGGGACCGATGTGCATATCCATAGTTGGGACGCCTGGGCGCAGGGGCGGTGCAAGCCCCCGTTCACGGTGGGGCATGAGTTCGCCGGCGTGGTCGAGCAGATCGGGTCGCTCGTGACGAGCGTGAAGATCGGGGACCGGGTGACCGCCGAAGGGCATATCGTCTGCGGGACCTGCCATCTCTGCCGGACGGGGAATGCGCATGTCTGCCCGCAGACCAAGATCATCGGGGTGGATCGCGACGGGTGCTTCGCCGATTACATCGCGATGCCGGCGAGCAATGTCTGGCATTTAGACGATGACATCGGGTTCGACGTGGGGGGGATCCACGACCCGATGGGGAACGCCTTCCATACGGCGCTGCATGGGACGGAGCTCCCCGGGGCGACGGTGTTGGTGACGGGGTGTGGGCCGATCGGGATCTTCGCGGTGGGGATCGCGAAGGCGGCGGGGGCCTCGCATATCGTGGCGAGTGATGTGAACCCCAAGCGGTTGGCGCTCGCGACGCAGATGGGGGCGCATAGTGCGGTGACGCCGGAGAAGGCCGCCGAGGCGGTGCGGACGGCGACGCATGGGTTGGGCGTGGATGTGGTGCTCGAGATGAGTGGGGTGCCGGCGGCGGTGCATCAGGCCTTCGCGCTCGTGCGCGTCGGTGGGCGGGTGCAGATCCTCGGGATCCCAGCGAAGCCGATGGAGATCGACCTCGCGACGGAGGTGATCTTCAAGGGGATCACCGTGTACGGGGTGGTGGGACGCCGGATGTATGACACCTGGATCGCGATGCAGCAGTTCTTGCGGGCGGGGCAGTTCGATCCGCGGCCGGTGATCACGCATCGGTTCCCGTTGGAAGCGCACGCGGAGGCCATCGCGGCGATCCAGTCGGGTGAAGCAGGCAAAGTGATCTTCGAGATCTCGAGGGATTGATGAATCAGTCATTCGTGAATGCGCTGCAGGCGGGGATCGATGCGCTCAAGGCGGCGGGGACGTACAAGCGGCTCAATCATCTCGACTCGCCGCAGGCGGCGCGGGTGCAGATGGAGGGGCGCGGTGAGGTGTTGATCCTCTCCTCGAACAACTACCTCGGGCTCTGCGATGAGCCCAGTGTGGTGCAGGCGGGGATCGACGGGTTGCACAAGTTCGGCGCGGGGACCGGGAGTGTGCGCTTCATCTGCGGGACCTTCACCGTGCACCGTGAGCTGGAGACCGCGATCGCGCGCTTCGTAGGGACCGAGGCCTCGATGAGCTTCGTCTCTGCGTGGAATGCGAATGAGGGGCTCACCGCCTCGATCGTCGAGTCGGGGGACTTCGTGATCTCCGACGCCCTCAACCATGCGTCGATCATCGACTCCATTCGACTCGCGAAGGCGATCAATAAGTGCACCACCGCGGTCTATGCGCACTCGGATCTCGATGATCTCGTGGCGAAGTTGCGAGCCAATGCCGGTGCGCGGCGACGGATCATCTGGACCGATGGGGTCTTCTCCATGGAAGGGAGCGTGGCGAAGCTCCCGCAGCTGCTGCAGATCGCGAAGGACCATGATGCGATCCTCGTGATGGATGACTCGCATGCGACCGGGGTGCTCGGCGAGACGGGGCGTGGCACCGCGGAGCACTTCGGTGTGCTCGGTGAGGTGGATGTGATCACCTCGACCCTAGGGAAGGCGCTGGGCGGAGCGGCGGGTGGGTTCGTCGCCGGCCCTGCGGCGCTCTGCGATACGCTCACGCAGCGCTCGCGCCCGCAGCTCTTCTCCAATGCGTTGCCGCCGACGGTCGCGGCGAGTGCGCTGGCGTCCATTGAATTCATCGAGCAGCACCCTGAGCGGGTGCGGGCGCTGCGCGAGAATGCGCAGTGGTTCCGCCAGGCGATCACCGAGGCGGGGTTCAATCCGCTCCCCGGTGAGACGCCGATCGTCCCGATCATCATCGGGGAGACGGCGGATGCGATCCGGATGAGCGAGCTCCTGCTCGACGAGGGGATCTTCGTGACGGGGTTCGGGTTCCCGGTGGTGCCGCAGGGGACGGCGCGGTTGCGCTGTCAGATCTCGGCCGCGCATACGCGTGAGGATCTCGCGTTCGCGGTGGAGGCGATCACGCGAGTCGGGGTGAAGGCCGGGGTGCTGAAGTAGGCTGCTGATTCGCAGGGCCGGTTGAGTCTGGTCTCTGCGTCGCAGGCCTGATCACGCGAGGGGCCGCGTGCCGACGCAGAACACCAGCGTCGGCGTTGCGGCCCCTCTTGCGCTCAGGCTCGCCCGTGCGGCGGGCTACTTCCCTGTGATCAGTGACCGCAGCGCGGCATTGACTGCTTCCGCCGTCGGGAAGTGCTCGGCGACGTCGGGGTCGAGGGTCACGACGACCGAGCCGGGCGTGAAGTGCTTGGCATACGGGTTCCGCACGGCATCGGTGAAGTCGTACTCGGGGGCGATGTCGTCTGAATCCGGCCCATCGGAGGCGTCAGCCATGCGCTCCAAGATGCAAATGAGTACGGGCCTGTCAACGATCATTTCATTGCAGCGATCGCGTTGGCTCCCACGCCGATTGGCCTGAGCGCGAGAGGGGCCGCAGCGCCGACGCTGGTGTTCTGCGTCGGCAACGCGGCCCCTCTCGTGATCGGGCCTGCCAGGCAGGCCTACGCCTTACGACTTCTTCGCAGCCTTCTTCGCCGGCGTCTTCTTGGCCGCCGCCTTCTTCGCCGGCGCCTTCGCCACTGCCGCCTTCTTGGCGGCCGCCTTCTTGGCCGGCGCCTTCTCGGACTTCACGACAGGTGCCTCGACCACCGGCTCGTCGATCATGCCGATGAAGAGATTCGTCGGCACCGCCGGCTTCCCGTTCGGACGCCCACCACGGCCCGGCGCCGACCGCACGCCCATGCCACGCGGCGCAGGGGCCGACGCGACTCGCTTCGGCGTCGCCGCCGCCTCGGCCACCGCGAGCTGGTCGGCGATGCTCGCCACCCCGCTCCCGATCATCACCTCGAACGAATCGCCACGCTTCCGGAGATCGACGATCCCCGCGTCGTGCGCATCCTTGAGGATCCGCTCGAAGAAGCGCACCGCGAGCGACTCGGAGTCCCGCCCCAAGATCTCACGCGCCTTCGCGCGCACCAGCTCCGCGCTCACCGGAGAGTCTTCCGACCCGACGGCGTTGATCGCCTGCCGGACGATATCGAAGGCCTCATCACGGGTGAGACGGATCCCCTCGGTGCCGATCGACGCATCGACCTTCGAGGCGTCGACCTTCGCGGTGGCCCCACCACGTGGGGGACGCGACGAGGACCGACGTGCCCCGGACTCGGCGGGCGTCGACACCGCGGTCGCGGTCGAGGACTCCGCGCCGTTCTCACCAGCCGCGCGCTCCTCACGATCCCCACCACGCCCACGCCCGCCACGACCCCGACGGCCGCGACGCCCACGCCCCTCACGCTCACCCTCAGCACGCGGCGAACGCTCCCCATTCGACTCGGTCGCGACGGGCGCCGGGGCCCCGCCCGACGGGAGCCCGACCTCGAACTGCCCGTTCTCGAGCTTGGTGACCTGCAGACGTCCCTTGCTCGCCGCCTCGAGGCAGAAGCGCGAGAACTTGGACATCCCGAGGTCCTTCTCGTCGAAGGAGGGATCGATCTCGACCATCACCTGCTTCAAGCGATCGGAGCGCATCACATCGCCGTTGCGCTGCATGCGGCCGATGGCCTCGGTCACGAGCTCCCAGGGATCCCACTTCTTGGTGCTGGGCTCATCGCCCGCCTTCATGAGGCCGGCGAGGGCATTGTACGAGTAGTACTCGTCGCAGTTCTGGACGAGGAGATCACTCGAGCTCTCCTTGATGCCGACGCCGATCACATACTTGCCGTACTCCTTGAGCTTGAGCACGAGCGAGGAGAAATCGGAATCGCCGGAGAGGAGGATGAAGGTCCCGATCTCCGGGCGGGTGAAGACGAGTTCGATGGCATCGACCGCGAGACGGATATCGGTCGCGTTCTTCTTGGCCGACCCGTAGGCGGGGGCGAAGATGAGATCGATCGACGACTCGCTGAGTGGGACGATGTACTGCGGGTAGCGGCGCCAGTCGGCGTAGGCGCGCTGTACGGCGACCTTGCCGGAGATGATGGCGCTGCTGAGGAGATTGCGGAGCTCCGTCTGTAGATCGGAGCGGATCCCCATCGTGACGTTGTCGAAGTCGATGAGGAGGGCGGCGTTGGGAGCGTGGGGGTGACCCGCGGACTCGGCCTGCGGCCCCCGATGGATGGGGGCGACCGCCGCGCGCACGGGGCGCGCCGACGGGTGGGACGAACGTGGTGGCATTGCTATCCTGGCGCGGTGCGCCGATGAAATCGCACCCCACACCGCACCCGACCGGGTGCTGCTCGCATGGGGGCTCTCGCAGGGCGACACCGTGATCGCGTCAGCCGCTCGTCCGGACCCTTGAGGTACCGGAAGACGCCACTGGCGCAGACCCACCGCGCGTCCTGCCCCTGCAAGATAACCCGGACCGGGGGGTAAATGGCAGGTGCGGAGGCACGTCCCTAGACTTCGCCGGGTGAGACTCCCCCGCTTCCGGACCCGACTCTTCGTGCTCCTGGCGCTCCTGGCGCTGGTGCCGTCGATCGTGTTGACGGCGGCGTGGAGCGGGATGGCGGCGCGGGTGCTCCCTTTGGTGGGGGGGGTCGGGGCCTGGGAGCAGGTGGTGGCGAGCGGGGACTCGGCGATCACGCTGGCCCGCACCCAACCGGGCTCGGCGGCCGCCGATTCGGCGCTCGCGGCGCATGCGGCGTTACTCGCCGAGTCTCGGGTGCAGGCGCGACGGGTGGGGTTCCTCGCGCAGCGCTCGGTCCAGGCGGTGGTGATCGTGGGGCTCGTGCTCTTGGTAGTACTCACCGGGATCGCCTCACGGATCGCGGGACACCTGAGCCGACAGCTCTCGCGCCCGGTCGATGAACTCGTGCGTTGGACGACGACGATCGCGCAGGGGGAGCCGTTGCCGAAGCCGGGGGACGAGGAGGGGCGTGGCGCGCCGGAGTTCGGGGTGCTGCGTGAGGGGATGCGGCGGATGGCGATTGAGATCGAAGGGGGACGCGCGGCGGCGATCGAGGCGGAGCGGCTCGCGGCGTTCCGGGAATCGGCGCGGCAGGTGGCGCATGAGATCAAGAACCCGCTCACCCCGATCCGCTTCGCGATCGCGAGTCTCCGGCAGTCGGCCGCGCTCACGGCGAAGGAGCGCGAGGCGGTGGAGGTACTCGACGTGGAGACGGCGCGGCTCGATGCGATGGCGAAGCACTTCGCGCAGTTCGGGCGGTTGCCCGAGGGCCCAGTGGCGCCGGTGGATCTCGCTGCGCTCGTACGAACGACGGCGCCGATGACGGTGCCACCGGAGATCACGCTCGAGCTCGAGACGGATGCGGAGCTCGTGGTGCCTGGCCGGCATGATGCGCTGCAGCGCGCGTTGACGAATCTCCTGCTCAATGCAATCGATGCGGTGCGCGCGCGGCCCGAGGGCGCCGAGGCGCGGATCACCGTGCGGGCTGCGCTGGTGGGTGGTGAGGCGCTCCTCGCGGTGCGGGATACCGGGTGCGGGGTCGGCACGGAGGCGTTGCCACGGATCTTCGAGCCCTATGTGACGGCGAAGACGGGGGGCACGGGGCTCGGGCTCGCGATCGTGAAGCAGACGGTGCTCGCGCATGGGGGGCGAGTGGAGGCGAGCAGTGTGCCTGGCGCGGGGACGGAGATCCGACTCTGGTTCCCACGCGCAGAGCCAACGACGATGGCCCCTGCCCCTGCTGCGCACTAGCCGATGCCCTCGATCCTGATCGTCGACGACGAACCGAACCTCCGCCGGATGGTGGGGGCGTTGCTGGATTCAGAGTCGTATGAAGTGCATGAGGCGCGCGATGTGGCCTCAGGGTTGAAGGCGGCGCTCGAGGTAGAGCCCGATCTCGCGCTGCTCGACCTCATGATGCCTGGCGCGACCGATGGGCTGGAGCTTTTGGAGAAGTTGCGCGCGCACTTCCCTGACCTCCCGGTGATCATGATGTCGGGGCGCGCGGGGCTCGCCGATGCGGTGCAGGCGGCGAAGCTCGGCGCGGTGAACTTCCTCGAGAAGCCGTTGAGCCCGGAGGGGTTGCTGCTCGCGCTCACCAATGCGCTGGAGCTCCGACAGGCGCGGCGCGAACGCTCCGCGCTGCGCCTCGAGGCGGGACTCGGCGGCGACCTCGTGGGCGCGAGCTCGGCGATGCAGCGGGTGCGCGACGAGATCGCGCGTGTGGCTCCGACCGATGCGCGGGTGCTGATCACGGGAGAATCGGGGACGGGGAAGGAGCTCGTCGCGGCGGCGATCCATGCGCAGAGTGGGCGGCGCGACAAGCCGTTCGTGCGCGTGAACTGTGCGGCGATCCCGCGGGACTTGGTGGAGAGCGAGATGTTCGGGCATGAGCGCGGGGCCTTCACCGGGGCTACGGAGCGACGGATCGGACGTTTCGAGATGGCGCACACCGGGACCCTCCTCCTCGATGAGGTCGGAGAGCTCTCGCTCGAGGCGCAGGCCAAGTTGTTGCGTGCGATCGAGGCGCGGGAGATCGAGCGCGTGGGTGGGAGCCGCACGATCCGCGTGGATCTGCGGGTGATCGCGGCGACGAATCGTGATCTGGTGCGCGAGGTGCGCGAGGGGCGGTTCCGCGAGGATCTCTACTTCCGCTTGAATGTGATCCCGATCCATGTGCCGCCGTTGCGCGAGCATCCGGGGGACATCCCTGCCCTCGCGGCGCACTTCGCGACGCAGCTCAGGCGGCGCTCGGGGCAGCCGGCGCCACAGTGGCAACCGGAGGGGATCGCGGCGCTCGCGCGGCATGGGTGGCCGGGGAATGTGCGCGAGCTCGCGAACATCATCGAGCGGTTGAGCATCCTCCATGCGGGGCAGCCCGTGGGCGAGGCCGAGGTGCGCGGGGTGCTCCCGCTGACGGCGGGGGCGACGCGTGGGGAGGGGATGGTGCTCCCTCCGGAGCTCCCAAATCGCGAGGGGCTCGATGTGAAACTCAGCGAGGCACTCGACGCGTATGAGCGGGTACTGATCGTACGGGCTCTCTCCGCGGCCGATGGCGTGGTGGCGGAGGCGGCACGCCGATTGCAGACCGATCGACCGAACCTTTACCGCCGCATGAAGCGGCTGGGCATCTCGGAGTCGTAATGCACGTGGTCTTTCGTCTCGTCGCACTTCTTCTGACCTGCACCACGGGCATCGCCGCGCAGGAGCGGCCTGCTGACGCGCGGCCCGCGCGTGGCTCGAGCACGCTCTGGAGCGCGGTCAACCTCTACAATGCCTCCGCGACGACGCGCGCGACGGGAGCCTACCGCATCGAGAGCAGCCAGCGGGTGGCTGGTGATGTCGCGGTGTTGGTCGGTCCGGTGGTCATCGCCGGGGAGGTCTCCGGGACGCTTGTCGCGATCAATGCGACCGTGGAGCTCGCGGCGAGTGCGGTGATCCGCGGGGATCTCCTGATCCTCGGCGGGACGTTGACGCGTGCGGAGGGGGCGGTGGTGGGTGGGGAGATCCGCGCGCAGTCTGAGGTGCTTCGCTATGAGATCGAGGAGGGGCGGCTCGTCCCCGATGAGGGGCGGTGGAGCGATTGGCGGCCGAGTCGGATGCGGGAGCGGAGTGTCGCGCCGGCGAAGAGCTACACCGATCTCCTGCATTTCTCGGCGGGGTCGTACAATCGCGTGGAAGGGCTCCCCATCTCGTTGGGGCCGCGGCTCCGGCGCACGACGGCGTGGGGGCGCGTGGATCTCGATGCTTTCGGCGTGGTGCGCACGGCGGGGCCGGTGGCGTGGGAACGTGGGACGTTGGGGCATGATGCGCAGCTCGCGGTGCGACTCGGGCGTGATGCCGGGCTCACGCTTGGGGTGCAGGCCTTTGATCTGATCGCGCCGGTGGAGGCGTGGCAGGTGAGTGATCAGGAGAATGGGCTGGGGACCTTTGTGGCGCACCGTGATCTGCGGGACTATTACGGCCGGCATGGGATGGCGGGATCGATCGGCGGACGAATCGGCGAGGAGGTGGCCCTCGATCTGATCGTGGGGAGTGAGCGGTGGGGGAATGTGGCGGCGCGCGATCCGATCACGGTGAATCGTGCGCGCGAACCGTGGCGGCCGAATCCCCTGATGCATCGTGGGGTGGTGGATCTCACGACGCTGCGACTGAAGATCGACACGCGCGAGCGGGTGAAGGCGCCCTGGCTCGGTGGGTGGTATGTGCAGGGGGAGATCGAATCGGGACGCGGGGACCTGACCGCCCCGCCCCCGCCCTGGCCGACGATCCAAGTGATCGTGCCGCCGACGCCGACGCGCTACCAGCGCGCCTTCCTCGATGCGCGGCGCCGCACACGGCTCTCGCCAGGAACCGAGCTCTCGGTGCGGATCGTGGCGGGGGGATGGATCGGCGGGGATGCGCTCCCGATGCAGCGGCGGCTCTCGATCGGCGGGCCAGGGGCGGTGGAGGGGTATGACTTCCGTCGCGTGCCGACCGGCGAGGACGATGTCTTCACCTGTGGGGGGGTGACCGACGAGTGGTATGGTCGTCCGGCGCTGTGTGAGCGGATGGCGCTCGCGCAGGTGGAGCTGCGACAGCCGATCGGATTCAAATGGAAGCTCGCGGGGGATGATTGGCGAATCGGGGTGAATGACCGGCCGAGCTGGGTGCTCTTCGCCGATGCGGGTCGTGGGTGGGAGCAGGGGCAGCTCCCGCCCCTCTCGAGCTTCCGCACCACCCTCGGCGCGGGGATCGACTTCGGGTCGTTCGGGCTCTACGCCGCGAAGGCGGTCTCCTCCGGCAGCGAGCCGATGAACCTCCTCCTGCGCGTGGGACGCCGCTTCTGACGTGGCCACGCTCGGTCGCGCGTCACGGGTGATCACCGCCGCGCTCCTCCTCGCGGGGAGCACGGCGATGGCCCGCGCGCAGTCGATCGAGATCCAACTCCCCGCCGCCGCGCGCCTCACCGATGAGGGGCCGCTCGTCTCAGCGCGCGGGATCTTCAGTGACCGATACCTGAGCGAACTCGTGCGCAACGGCTTCCCTGCCCGCCTGCGCTTTCGCGTGGAGCTCTGGGCGGAGGCGCGCTTCGTGGATGCGCTGCAGCGCGCGGTGGAGTGGGAGGTGTTGGTGCGGCCGCGTGGCTCGGACGATCGCTACGAAGTGCTGCAGATCGTCGGTGGACGTCCCCTCTCCCTTGGCGCCTTCGCGCGGCTCGAGGAGGCCGATGCGACGGTAGCGCGTCCGGTCCGTGCGCCGATCGAACCGGGCCCCGATGGACGTCGGCGCTACTACCTGGCGCGCGTCGAGGTGGCCGCGCTCTCTGTGACCGACTTGGACGAGGTGAATCGCTGGTTGCGCGGGGAGTTACAGCCCGCGGTGCGCGGGGAGCGGAATGCCGGCACCGCCCTCACGCGCGGGATCCGGACGGTGGCGACGCGCCTCCTCGGCGGCGAACGCCGGAGCTACGAAGCGCGCAGCGCGGGGTTCCGCGCGAGCTCGCGCACGACCCCTTCGCCGTAGAAGAGCTTGATGTAGCGCGCCTGCGTGGGGGTGAGGCGACGCACTGCCCAGGCGAGATGCACGAAGTGCGGCTCGGTGGGCTCGTGGAGGAGATGCATCCCGCTCTCGTGCAGGAGATGGTTGGACTTGCGCGTGTTGCAGGGGGAGCAGGCGGTGACGACGTTGGTCCAGACGTTGAGCCCGCCGCGCGAGATGGGGATCACATGGTCGCGCGTGAGGGACTCGCGTGGACGCAACTCATACTGGGCGCGCCCGCAGTACATGCAGCGATAGCCGTCGCGCGCGAAGAGGAAGGTGTTCGTCACCTGCCGGCGGAACCGGCGCGGCACATGGACGAATTTGCGGAGGCGGATGACGAGGGGGCGCGGGACGGCGACGCGTTCGGCGCGCACCGCGCGATCGGCATCGGCCTCGACGATCTCGGCTTTGCCGTCGATGACAAGACGAAGGGCCCGCTTGAGCGGGACCATCGTGAGGGGTTCGTACGACGCATTGAGGGCGAGACACCCTGCCGTCACTCGATCCTCCGGGGTTCCCGGGTAGTCTAACGGCCGGGTGTGGCCCCTCGCCAGCGGGATCAGGTGGGCGGGAGGGAGTCGCCGAGGGTGCGCGGGCCGGGCCAATCACGTGGGGCGGGCTTCCGCGCGTAGACCTCGCGCATGAAGGAGGTCCAGGCGGGGGCGGCCAGGGTCCCGCCCTGCGCATTGTCCTTGATCCGCTTGGGTTGATCGAACCCCATCCAGACACCGGCGACGAGATCGGTGGTGAAGCCGATGAACCAGACGTCGGAGTATTCGTTGGTGGTCCCCGTCTTCCCGGCGGTGGGATAGGTGAAGCCGCCGCGTCGCACCGCGGTGCCGGAGCCGTAGTTCACGACCCCCTTGAGGAGATCGACCATGGTCGACGCCTCCTGCTGGGAGAGGACCTGCACGCGCGCCGGATCGGCCTCATAGAGGCGTCGCCCATCGAGGGTCTCGACGCGGACGATCGGCGTCGGGGGGACGCGCCACCCGAGGTTCGCGAAGACGCTGTACGACGCGATCATCTCGAGGGGGTAGACATCGGCGGAGCCGAGGGCGATGGAGGGATAGGGAGGGACCGGGGTGGTGATCCCGAAGCGCTGGGCCATCTCGACGACCGATCCCTCACCGAGCTCCATGGCGAGCCGCACCGCAGGGACGTTGCGCGAGATGGCGAGGGCCTGGCGCATCGACATCGGGCCTTCGTAGGTGTTGTCGAAGTTCTTGGGGGACCACATCGAGCCATCCACCTGCGGGACCTCGATGGGGGCATCGTCGAGCATGTAATCGGCGCCTCGCCCCGCCTGCACCGCGGTGGCGTAGACGATCGGCTTGAAGGTCGAGCCGGGTTGGCGGAGGGCGCTGGTGGCGCGATCGAACTTGGAGTCGTCGAAATCGCGGCCGCCGACGAGGGCGCGCACGCCCCCCGTGCGCGGATCGAGGGCAACGAAGGCCCCCTGCAGATAGGGAGAGTCCCCGCGACCGGGCTCACCCTCGCCACCGGCGGCGCGCGCGAGGTACTGCTCGTAGGTGAGGTGCGGGAATCGCCCGAAGGTCCCCGCCTCGATGGCGCGCAGCTGCCGCTCGATCGCCCGCTCGGCGGCGCCCTGCAGCTCGAGATCCAAGGTGGTGACGACGCGGAGCCCCTGCTCGTAGGTGCGGCGCCCGAAGCGCTGCGTGAGTTCGCGGCGCACCCACTCGACGAAGTAGGGGGCGACATCGCCTGAGGTGCGTGAGGCGCGGGCCAACCGGAGCGGATAGGCCTTGGCCACCGAGGCATCGGCGTCGGAGAGGACGTCCTGCTGGCGCATCAGCTCCAACACCGCATTGCGTCGCTGGATGGCGCGATCTGGGAAGCGGCGCGGGTTGTAGCGCGAGGGGGCCTTGGGGAGGGCGGCGAGCATCGCCGCCTCAGACACATTGAGTTCCTTGACCGAGCGCCCGAAGTAGCGCTGCGCCGCGGCCTCCACCCCATAGGCGCCGGAGCCGAAGGCGATCTGATTGAGATAGAGCTCGAGGATGCGGCGCTTGGGGAAGCGCTGCTCGATCTCGCGCGCGACCTTGGCCTCGCGGAGCTTGCGCAGGATGGTCTTCTCGCGCGAGAGCCGCTCGGGGAAGATGTTGCGCGCGAGCTGCATGGTGATGGTCGAGAAGCCCTCGGCGAAGCCGCGCGCCTTCACATTGGCCCAGACGGCGCCGACGATGCGGCGGTAGTCGATCCCGCTGTGCTGGTAGAAGCGCTTGTCCTCGGTGGCGATGAAGGCCTGCACCACATGTGCCGGGACATCGGTGAGGGGGACGACCGACCGGCGCTCGAGTCCGACCTCAGAGAGGAAGCGCCCATCCACGGTATAGAGGCGCGCGGGCTGCGCGGGGCGAAACTCGTCGAACTGCTCGACGGAGGGACAGGTATCGTCCGCACAGAGGAACCAGGTCCAATAGACGCCGCCAGCGGCCGCGCCGATGAGGCCGAGCCCGGCGAGCCCCAGGACGAGGAGGAGGAGAAAGCGGCGCATCGCGATGGAGGGAAGCTAGGGTGCTCCCGAGAGGGGGGCAACGCACGTAGCTTCCCCGCATGGCCGTGACCCCGATGCCTGGATCGTTGCCGCTGCTCGAGGAGCTCGAGTGGCGTGGCTTGCTCTTTCAGCAGACCGAGGGGTGTGCGGCGGCGCTCGCCAAGGGGCGTGTGCATGGGTACTGCGGGTTCGACCCCACCGCCGACTCCCTCCATGTGGGGAACCTCGTCTCGATCTTGGGGCTCGTGCGCTTGGTGCGCGCGGGGCATGAGGGGGTGGCGCTGATCGGCGGGGGGACGGCGATGATCGGCGACCCAAGCGGGAAGTCGGAGGAGCGCCCGCTCCGTGCGGCCGAGGAGATCGCCGACCATGCGCGGGCGATCGAGGCGCAGATCCGCCGTGTGGTGCTGCAGGCGTTAGGGGAGAGCGCGGCGGCGCGGATCCACTTCCGTGACAATGCGAGCTGGCTCGGGAGCCAGGGATTGATCCCCTTCCTGCGCGACACGGGGAAGCACTTCACCGTGAACCTCATGCTCCAGAAGGACTCGGTGCAGTCGCGCATGACCACGGGGATCTCCTTCACGGAGTTCACCTACATGCTCCTGCAGGCGCACGACTTCCTGCATCTGTTCCAGCATGACGGCGTCACGCTGCAGCTGGGCGGGAGCGATCAGTGGGGGAACATCACCGCGGGTACCGAGCTGATCCGCAAGGCGACGCGCGGGGAGGCGCATGGGCTGACCTTCCCGCTCTTGACCGATGCGGCAGGAAAGAAGTTCGGGAAGACAGAGGCGGGCGCGGTCTGGCTCGATGCCGCACGGACGAGCCCGTACCAGTTCTATCAGTTCTGGATCAACACCGAGGACGCCGATGTGGGGCGGCTCCTGCGCACCTTCACCTTCTTGGATCGCGCGACGATCGAAGGGATCGAAGCCGAGCAGGCGGGGGCGCCGCACCTGCGCGGGGCGCAGCGTCGGCTCGCCGCTGAGGTGACGACGTTGATCCATGGTGCCGCGGCGACGGAGACGGCGGCACAGGTCTCACAGACGGTCTTCGACAAGAAGGCCGATGCGCAGGCGCTCTCGGACGCGGTGTTCACCATGCTCGCGGCGGAGATGCCGTCGGTGCAGATGACGGCGGTCGACGGGATGATCGACCTGGTGGCGCTCCTCGAGCAGGGATTCGGGGTGAGCAAGACCGCGGCGCG
>JBEGVM010000057.1:0-3600 GCA_041178365.1 Gemmatimonadota bacterium
GCATCCTCCGGCAGGGTGATATCCCCCAAGCGACGCAACCGATCCGCGGCCACCCGCTCCTTCGCAAAGTACCCGGCGTATTTGATCTCGAGATCCGCGGTGCGCACCGCCTCAGCGTCGAGCGCCTCACCCACCTCTGCCGCACGGAGCAACGCGGTGAGCGCGACCTTCTGCCGTTTCGCCACTTCGACGATCGGTACCGCATGGAGGAGCTCCCGCTCACCAACTGCTGTGAGCACGGGATCCGCCTGCGCCGGCGTGATGCTCGTCGAGCGCGCCAAGGTCAGTGCCGCCTGTTCATCGGCGAGGCGCCGCTCCGCACGATCACGCTCCTCCGCCGTGAAGAGCCCCAGTGGCGCACCGATGGGATAGAGCCGCTGGAGCGCATTGTCCTGTCGCACGGTGAGTCGGAACTCCGAGCGCGAGGTGAACAAGCGATAGGGCTCATCCACTCCGCGGGTGACGAGATCATCGATCAACACGCCGATGTACGAGCCTTCGCGCCCGAGCACCACCGGCGCGATGCCCAGGGCGTGCGCCGCGGCGTTGAGCCCCGCGACGACCCCCTGCCCCCCCGCCTCCTCGTACCCCGTGGTGCCGTTGATCTGGCCCGCGAGGAAGAGCCCCGCACAGGCACGTGTCGCGAGCGTCGGATGCAACTGCGTCGGGGGCACATAGTCGTACTCGATTGCATACCCCGCGCGCGTCATCACCGCGCGCTCGAGCCCTGGGATCGCCTGCAACAACGCGAGCTGCGCATCGACCGGCAACGACGTCGAGAGCCCGTTCACATAGAGCTCGTGCGTATCCAACCCCTCCGGCTCGAGATACAACTGATGCCGCTCCGCCTCGGCGAAACGCACGATCTTGTCCTCGATGCTGGGGCAGTAGCGGGGCCCACGCGCCCCGATGGCGCCACCGTACATCGCGGATTCGTGCAAGCGTTCTTGCACGATCGCCTTCGCCGCGGCCTCGACATAGGTGATCCAGCACGAGACCTGTTCGGGGTGCCGCGTCCCACGCGCGGTGCGCCGCGGCTCAGGCCAGAAGGCAGACCAAGAGAAATCGAAGGCCTCGATCTCACTCTCCTGTGCTTCGAGACGCGCAAGATCCACCGAGCGTCCATCGATGCGCGGCGGGGTCCCCGTCTTGAAGCGCGCCGTCTCCAATCCCAGCTCGGCGAACTGCTCGGCGAGCGTCTCGGTCGCGGCCTCGCCGGCGCGTCCACCACTCACACTCATGGTGGTTCCCACATGGATGCGCCCACGGAGGAAGGTCCCCGTAGTGATCACCACCGCGCGCGCGCCAACGCGCTGTCCATCGGTGGTGACGACCCCGGTGATGGCGCCGTTCGCATCGAGGTCGAGACGCGCGGCGGTCCCCTGCAGGGTGACGAGATTCGGCTGCGCCTCGATGAGTCGCCGCACCGCGCGGCGGTAGAGCCCCCGATCGGCCTGCGCGCGCGGGGCCCAGACGGCGGGGCCCTTCCCGCGGTTCAGCATCCGGAATTGGATGGTCGCCAGATCGGTCGCGCGCCCCATCACCCCACCCAGCGCATCGATCTCGCGGATCACCGTCCCCTTGGCGACCCCACCCATGGCAGGATTGCAGGAGAGTTGACCGATCGTCTCCAGCGAGGTGGTGAGGAGCGCCACGCGTGCGCCACGGCGCGCCGCCGCCGTGGCGGCTTCGGTCCCGGCGTGCCCGCCGCCGATCACGATCACGTCGAACGTGGCCATCCCTGAAATGTATGCATCGCGCTGCGGCCCCTTGGCCGCGCGGTCGCCTTCCCACGCGGTCGCCTTCCCCCTCGGCGATGCGTAACGTTCTACCCATGACGGCTGCTCCCCCGCTCGACGCCATCCGCGCCTTCATCGCGGAGCACGTGATCCCGCTCGAGCCAGAGTTCCTGGCTCGCCCCTTCCGCGAGCTCCTCCCTACCCTCGAAGGGCTCCGCGAGGAGGTCCGCCGGAAGGGTCTCTGGGCCCCGCACCTCCCGCGCGAGCAGGGGGGCCTAGGCCTCTCCCTTCCCGCCTTCGCGGAGGTGAGCGCGGTGCTCGGGGAATCGCCGATCGGGCACTATCTCTTCAACTGTCAGGCGCCTGATGTCGGGAATCAGGAGCTTCTCTTAGCCCACGGGACCCCGGCGCAACGCGCGACCTGGCTCGACCCCCTCGTGCGCGGGGAGATCCGCAGCTGCTTCGCGATGACGGAGCCGGAGTTCGCCGGCTCGAACCCCGTCTGGATGGAGACGCGCGCCGTACGTGACGGAGACGACTACGTCATCACCGGACACAAGTGGTTCACCTCGTCGGCCGATGGCGCCGCCTTCACCATCGTGATGGCGGTGACCGATCCCGACGCCGCGCCGCATCGCCGGGCGAGTCAGATCATCGTCCCGATGGATGCCCCGGGGCTGACCCTCGTCCGGAACATCCCCGTGATGGGAGAGGCCGGGTCTGACTACATGAGTCACGCGGAGCTCCGGTTCGAGGGGGTGCGCGTCCCTGTCACAAATCGTTTGGGCGCCGAAGGGGAGGGGTTCGCGCTCGCGCAGGAGCGGTTGGGCCCTGGGCGGATCCATCACTGCATGCGCTGGATCGGGATCTGCGAGCGCGCCTTCGGGCTGATGGTGCGTCGCGCCGCCACGCGTGAGCTCGCGCCGGGTGAGCCGCTCGGTCGGCAGCAAGTAGTCCAGCACTGGATTGCGGAGTCCCGCGCCGAGATCGATGCGGCGCGGCTGCTCGTGCTCGACGTGGCGCATCGGATTGAGCGTGAGGGGGCGTCTGCCGCGCGCGACGGGATCTCGCTCATCAAGTTCCATGTCGCGGGGGTGCTGCAGCGTGTCCTTGACCGAGCCATCCAGGTGCATGGAGCGCTCGGGATGACCGATGAGACCCCGCTCGCCTACTGGTATCGGCATGAGCGGGGCGCGCGGATCTATGATGGTCCTGATGAGGTGCATAAGAGCGCGGTCGCGAAGCGCATCCTCGCCGCGGCGGGAATGCCAGGCCGCGAGCCGAAGGGGCGATGAATAGAGAGATCGAGGCCGCAGTCCCCCGCGCTCCACTCGAGGCCTGGCTCGCGACCGCCCTCCCTGAGCTCGGGCGCATCGTCGAGCTGACGCAGTTTCCCGGGGGCTTCTCCAACCTCACCTATCACCTGCGCGCGGAGCGGGGGGAGGTGGTCCTGCGCCGTCCACCACTCGGGACCCTTCCTGGGGGGACGGCGCACGATATGCCGCGCGAGGCGCGGATCCTCGCCACGCTTCTCCGACGCGGCGTCCCCGCCCCAGAGCCACTCGCCGTCTGCGAGGACTCGGCGGTGATCGGAGCGCCGTTCTACATCATGCGGTATGTGGCGGGGCTGATCCTGCGGGGCGCCACCCCGCCCGCCACGATGACGCCGGTGCACTTCACCGCCCTCTCGCATGGCTTCGTCGACACCCTAGTCGCGATCCATGGTGCGACCCCCGCCGATCCGATCATCGCCGGTCTCGGGAAACCGATGGGGTATGTGGCGCGGCAGGTGGAGGGATGGACCGCTCGATGGGAGAAGTCCCGCACCGAGGAGGTGCCGGCGATGGAGGCCCTGGCGAGC
>JBEGVM010000058.1:0-5811 GCA_041178365.1 Gemmatimonadota bacterium
GCCGCAGATCGTGGTGGTCTATCTCAATCGCCTCTCCGATCTCCTGTTCGTCCTGGCCCGGGTCGCCAATCGGCGCGCTGGTGCCGGTGAGGTGACCTGGTAAGGTGCCCGTGGCGCGCACGCTGCACGGCGCGCGGATCGTCATCGCGCAGGACCCGATGTCGGCACTCGGACATGCGATCGCCGCGCAGTGGCCCGCACATCGCGTGGTGCTCATTGCCGATACCACCGTCGCTGCGCTGCATGGCGAGCGCGTGCGCGCGGCCCTTGGTGCCGAGGCACTCCTGACCTTCCCCGCGGGGGAGGCCACCAAGACCCGAGCCACCTGGGCCGAGCTCACCGATCAGCTCCTCGCGCGCGGTTGTGGGCGCGACACGGTGCTCGTCGCCTTGGGGGGCGGGGTGACCGGGGACCTCGCGGGGTTCGTCGCCGCCACCTATCTGCGGGGCGTCCCCTTCGTGCAGTGCCCAACGTCGCTCCTCGCGATGATCGATGCCGCGATCGGTGGGAAGTGCGGCGTGGACACCGCCGCCGGGAAGAATCTCGTCGGCGCGCTCTACCACCCAGGGATCGTCTGGATCGACCCGACCTTCCTCGACACCCTGCCGCTGGCGCAACGCCGCGAGGGGCTCGCCGAGGCGATCAAGCACGGGGTGATCGCCGATGGCGCGTATCTCGAGTGGCTGCTCGCGACCATGCCGGTCCTCGTGACCCCTGGACCGCTCCCGCCGGCGATCGCGCAGGAACTCGTGGATCGATCGGTCGGCATCAAGTGTGACGTCGTCGCCGCGGACGAGCGCGAAGCGAACCGCCGACAGATCCTCAACTTCGGTCACACCATCGGTCACGCCATCGAACAGTGCTCATCCTATGCCATCACCCATGGCGATGCGGTGGCGATGGGGATGATGGTCGAGGCGCGTCTCGCCGTCCGGCTCGGCCTCGCCGAGGCGCATCTCCCCGCGCGCATCGCGGCGGTGCTCCTCGCCGCCGGATTACCGATGGCGATGCCGGCGACGATGGACCGCTCCGCGATCGTGGCGGCGACGCAGCAGGACAAGAAGGCCCGCGGCGGGCTTGTGCGATATGCCCTCCCTGAGATGGTGGGACGGATGGCCGGGGCTGAGCAGGGATTCGGGATTCCCGTCGCGGACGCCGCGGTCCTCCAAACCCTCACAGAAATGTGAGGTACCGTAAGGCGTTACCTGATAACGCCTTACACGATAACGACAGCGGCGCGTCAGTTGTGGCACGCTTTTTGGCTGTTGACCGTCTTTCCTATTTGTCAGTACCCTGAGCGTCCCGGCGGCTCCCTGCACCGGTCCGACGTCCCAGTAGCGGTTCGAGTAGGCGACTCCCGGCGCCGGTTCCTCCAACACGCGGTTGATGGGGTGGGTATGCACGCCAGCGAGACGAGAGCGAAAGGGTACTTCCGGTCGGCTCCATCATCGGCCTTCGATCAGTACCTCCTCGACATCCAGAAGCTGCCGTTGATCACCGATGTGGCCGAGGAGAGACGCCTCGCCCGGCTCGCGCAGAAGGGTGATGAGGCGGCTGCCGAGCGACTCGTCACGGCGAACCTCCGATTCGTCATCAGCTACGTGAAGAAGTATCAGGGCCATGGGCTCGATCTCTCCGAGCTCGTGGCGATCGGGAATGAGGGACTGCTCAAGGCGGTCCGGAAGTTCGATCCCGATCAGGGGGTGAAGTTCATCTCCTACGCGGTGTGGTGGGTGCGTCAGGCGGTCCTCAAGGCGCTGGCCGAGCAGACGCGCTCGGTGCGCATCCCGCTCAACCAGAACTCGCAGCTGATCAAGCTCTCGCGCGCCGAGATGGTGCTGGCGCAGGTGCTACGCCGTGACCCGACCGATGCCGAGCTGGGGCGCATGCTCGACGAGTCCCCGGAGACGATCCGGTCGTCCAAGTCGATGTCAGGGACGGAGGTCTCGCTCGATGCCCCGGTCGATCGCTCCGATCGCGACGCGAGCACGCTCGGCGAGCGCTTCACGGGCGCGGACGGCGTGGAGATCGAGGAGACCACGGATTTCAAGATGATGCGCGAGTGCATCGATCGCGTCTTCCGGCACTACCTCACGCCACGGGAACGGAAGATCCTGAATCTCTACTACGGTCTCGACAGTGGCGCCGAGGCGATGACGCTCGAGCGGATCGGCGAGCTGATGGGGGTGACGCGGGAGCGGATCCGCCAGATCCGTGAGCGCGCCTTCGACAAGCTGCGCACCTGCCCCGAAGGGCGGAATCTCGCGGGGTTCTGGGCCATCACCTGAGCGAGCCGCACTCGGTTCCAGCGATGACCTCGCTGGCGACCGCGCTCGAAGGGATCGTGGGGGCTGCGCACCTGCTCACCCGGGCGCCCTCACTCCTTGTGTATCGCTCGGACGGGCTCCCGGGCCACCGGGCGATCCCGAGCCTCGCCGTCTTCCCCGGCTCTCGGGATGAGGTGATTCGTGTGGTGCGGGTCCTGGCGGACGCCGGAGCCCCCTTCGTGGCCCGCGGCGCAGGGACGGGGCTCTCCGGCGGCGCACTGGCCGACGGGATCGTGCTCCTCGGGCTGCATCGCCTCAAAGGGATCCTCACGATCGACACCGAGGCGGGCACGGCTACGGTGGAGCCTGGCGTGGTCAATGCCACCCTCTCCAAGGCGGTCGCCCCGCTGGGGCTGCATTACGCCCCCGATCCCTCCTCGCAGAGCGCCTGCACGATCGGGGGGAACATCGCGGAGAACGCCGGCGGACCGCACTGCCTCAAATACGGTGTCACACTCGATCACGTGGTCCGTGCGACCGTGGTCCTCCCCAGCGGCGAGGTCATGACCCTCGATCGTGGGGAGGGGACTGGATACGACCTCCTCGGTGCCTTCGTCGGGAGCGAGGGATGCTTCGGCGTGGTCCTCGATGTGACGGTGCGCCTCACGCCGATCCCTGAGTCGGTGATCACCCTGCTCGCCGATTTCACCAGCGTGCGTGCGGCGGCCGATGCCACCTCTCGGATCATCGCGGCAGGGATCCTCCCAGCGGCGCTCGAATTGATGGACCAGGCGACGATCGAGGCGGTGGAGTCGAGCGTCTACGCGGCGGGGTACCCACGGGACGCAGCGGCGGTGCTCCTAGCGGAGGTCGACGGCGCCGCCGCCGGTCTCGACGACGATGCCGCGGCGATCGAGCGACTCTGCCGTGAGGCGGGGGCGCGGGAGGTCCGTGTGGCCCGTGATGCCGCCGAGCGTGCGCGCCTCTGGCAGGGACGCAAGAAGGCGTTCGGGGCGATGGGCCGCGTGGCGCCACATCTCGTGGTGCAGGATGCCGTGGTCCCGCGCACACGCCTCGCCGATCTCCTCGAGGAGATCCAGGCGATCGGCGTCCGTCATCAGGTGCGGGTCTGCAATGTGTTCCACGCGGGGGATGGGAATCTCCATCCCAACATCCCGTATGACGCCGATGATCCTGACGAGTCCGCGCGGGTCGCGCGCGCGATGTCGGAGATCATGCATCGCTGCATCGCGGTCGGGGGGACGATCACCGGCGAGCATGGGGTGGGGCTCGACAAGCTCGACTACATGACGACGCTCTTCAGCGGGGATACACTCGACGCGATGTGCACGCTGCGCGATGTCTTCGATCCCGAGCGGCGGGCGAATCCCGGGAAGGTGGTCCCGGTGCACAGCTGTCGAGAGTGGTTGGCAGCGCCCGCTGCGCGCGCACCGGTCGTTGCGGCTGGAGGAATCGCATGACGAGCCCCTCAGGCGCAGACGCTCGACCGCTCCACGCCCCAGCCGATGCGACCGCCCTTGCCACCCTCGTGCGTGAGGCCGCCACCGAGGGGCGGCGACTCCGGATCCAGGGCGCGGGTCGGTGGCTCACCGCCGGTGCATCGGTGGACGCGACCGATGACATCACGACGACGGCGATGGCGGGGATCACCGACTACACCCCGGCTGATCTCACGCTCAGCTGTGGCGCGGGGACGACACTCGCCGAGCTCGACGCGGCGACGCGCGCCCACGATCAGTGGTGCCCCTTGCTCCCCTGGGGCGATGACCTCGGCACCGTGGGCGCGACCGCTGCGACCGCGACGGAGGGACCCGTCGCGGCGCGCTTGGGACGGCCCAGCACACTCGTCCTCGGACTCGAGTGCGTCGATGGCACCGGGCGTGTGATCCAGGCCGGTGGGCGCGTGGTGAAGAACGTCGCCGGATTCGATCTCACCCGATTGATGATCGGTGCGTGGGGCACGCTCGGGGTGATCACGCAGCTGCATCTCCGTCTCCGCGCCCGCCCGGTGATCGATGCCACGGTGCTGCTCGAGGCGCCGGCGTCGGCGACCGAGGCGCTGACGGTGTTTGCGCGTGGGCCCTATGCGCCGCTCGCCCTCATGCCGCTCGATCCCACTGCTGACTGGTGGCCCGCCGGGGTGACCGCACGACCAGTCACCGACGATCCCGCCGTGCGACACTGGCTCGTGCGAATCGGTGGGAATGCCGCGTTCGTCGCGGCCAGCCGCGCCGCACTGGAGCGGTTGGGATCGCTCTCGACACTGGAGGGCGAGACGATCTGGTCCGCGGTGCGACGGCATGGCGCGCCCCATGCGGGTCCCGGCACCTGGCGATGGGATGCCATCTCGCGCCAACTGCGCGAGCGCTTCGATCCGCACCAGCTCCTGAACCCCGGCCTCCTGAACCCCGGCCTCCTGAACCCCGGCCTCCTCGGAGCCCCCTGATGGCGCATGGTTCACTGACCCCTGCTGCCGTACCCTGCGCGCTCCCCGGCTCGCCACTCGCGGCGGCGCGCGCCGGTCTGGACAGCTGCGTGCACTGCGGGTTCTGCCTCCCCGCCTGCCCGACCTATCTCGCGTTGGAAGACGAGAACGACTCGCCCCGCGGGCGACTCCTCCTGATGGGCGCGCTCCTCGATGGCACGGTCGCGCCCGATGATCCGATCATTGGCCAACACCTGGATCGCTGCCTCGGGTGTCGCGGCTGTGAGACGGCCTGCCCGAGCGGTGTCCCCTACGGGCAGCTCCTCGAGGCGACGCGCGCGACCATCGCCACCTATCGTCCGTTGCCGTTCATCGGGCGACTCCTCCTCTGGGGCTTCGCCCGCGAGTGGGTGCTCCGTCCGGCACTCGTGGTGGCGCGCCTCGTGCGCGATCTCGGGGTCGCCCGCTTGCTCGCGCGCGTCCTTCCCGAACGATTCGCGATGCCCTTCGCGATGCTGGCGTCGACGGCACGATCGGCGGCACGATCGGCGGCACGATCGGAGGCACAACGGACGCACGCCGCACCGCTAGGCACCACTCCGCTCGGCGGCGCACCAACGGCGCCGACTCCCCGCGGGACCGCCTCACTCCTCACTGGGTGTGTGATGGAGGGGCTCTTCACCGAGGTGAATCGCGCCACCGAGCGCACCCTCGCCCGCAATGGCTGGGTGCTGCGCGAGACGGAGGGACAACGCTGTTGCGGCGCGTTGCACGCGCATGCCGGCGACCAGGAGGGGGCACGCGACCTCGCCCGGGCGAACATCGAAGCCTTTGAAGCGAGTGGGGCGGAGACGATCGTCATGAACTCCGCGGGCTGCGGTGCGATGTGCAAGGAGTACGGGCATCTCCTCGCGGACGATCCCGCGTGGGCATCGCGTGCCTCGCGCTTCTCGGCGCGTGTGCGAGATGTGAGTGAACTGCTGGCCTCCGCAGGGCCCGCGCCGGCGTCGCGAACCACCGCCGATCCCGTCCCCGTCGCCTACGATGCCCCCTGTCACCTGCAACATGCGCAGCGCGTGGTGGACCCGCCGCTCGCCG
>JBEGVM010000059.1:0-13077 GCA_041178365.1 Gemmatimonadota bacterium
CCATCCATCATCGCGCTCGGCGCGACGATATCGGCGCCCGCTGCGGCATAGGCCACCGCGGTGCGGCCGAGCAATGGGAGCGTCGCATCATTGTCCACGACTCCGGACTGATCGTGCACGATCCCGCAGTGGCCATGGGCCGTGTATTCGCAGAGGCAGACATCGGCGATCACGAGTAGTCCCGGCGCGAGCCGCTTCAATTCTCGAATGGCCTGCGGCACTGGGCCCTGTGGATCCCAGGCTCCCGCACCGGTGGCGTCCTTGCGCGACGGGATCCCGAAGAGCAACACACTCCTGATCCCCAGCGGGAGGATCTCACGTAACTCTGCTTCGAGCTGATCGACCGAGAGCTGGGCATGCCCCGGCATCGTCTCGATCGGTTTGCGCACCCCGCTCCCCTCGACGATGAAGAGCGGGTGGATCAGCTGCGACACCGTGAGCGTGGTCTCGCGGACGAAGGCGCGGAGTGCCGGCGTGCGGCGGGTGCGGCGCGGCCGCAGGCCTGGGAGTGGCACATCAGCGGGGGGATGGTCGGTCATGCGAAGGGGGAGCAGGGCGTGAGCGAACGGAGCAGGGCATCGACGAGCCCCGCATCATCATGCGTGGCGGCGACGGCATCGACCGGGAGTCCCGCGCTACGTGCCGCTTCAGCGGTGACGGGGCCGATGCAGATGATCAGCGGCCGAGTTCCTGGCTCGAGCGATTCGAGGCTGATCCCTGCTGCGGCAAGCCCCTCGGCCACATGTCGCACCGTGGAGCCACTCGTGAAGGTGATCGCATCGATGTGCCCATCGCGCAGGATCTCGACCACGCCAAGGGAGCCGGCATCAGAGACGGTGCGGTAGGCCACCGGATCGCTGACGGTCGCGCCGCGCGCGATCAGCCCGTCCTGCATCGCAGGGCCGGCGAGATCGCCATGTGGCCAGAGCACCGATTCGCCGGGGGCGATGGGGAGCTCGCGCCCGAGCACCTCACCGAGTGCGCGCGAGGGGACGAAGGCCACCTCCGCCCCCGCCTCTTCGAGTGCGCGCGCGGTGCCTGATCCCACGGCGGCGATGCGAAGCCGAGCCGGCCAGTCGAGCCCGAGGGCGAGGCGCGCCTCGTTCACTGCGCGCACCGCGTTCCCACTCGTGCAGACGAGCCAGTCGAAGGTGTCGAGGGTGCGGACCGCGTCGGTGAGCGGGGCGAGATCCTCGGGTGGCAACAGACGGATCGCCGGTGCCGCGACGGGGATCGCCCCAAGCGTGCGCAGGGTCTCGAGCAGCCCCGCGCTCTGCTGTGCGGACCGCGTGATGACGATCCGTCGCCCGAGGAGCGGTCGCTCACCCATGCGATGGCGCCTGCATCGAGATCCCCTGCTGGGCGAGCGCCTCGGCGAGGAGCGTCGCCCCACCGTCACGCTCGAGTGCCGCGGCGGCACGCTCGCCGATCTGCACGGCGTCGGTGATCGCCCCACTCTCCTGCACGCGCACCAACCGCCCGTCCGGTGCGCCGACGAGTGCTGTCATCGTCAGTTGGTCACCGTGCAGCGTCGCAAACCCGGCGAGGGGCGCATTGCACCCGGCCCCCATCGCGGCGAGGAAGGCGCGCTCCGCTTCCGCGCGGCGCCGGCTCGGGAGGTGATCGAGCGGGGCGCAGAGTGCGGCGGCCTCGACGTCATCTGCACGGGCTTCGATCGCGAGGATCCCCTGCGAGACGGCGGGGAGCATCGTCTCGGGTTCCAGGTACTCCGTGACGCGGTTGTCCCAGCCGAGTCGCGTGAGACCGGCGGCGGCGAGGACGATCGCGTCGTAGTCCCCGCGATCGAGCTTGGCGAGACGGGTGTCGACGTTGCCGCGGATGTCGAGGCAGATGAGGTCGGGGCGGAGCGCCTTCAATTGACAGGCGCGCCGTGGACTGCTGGTCCCCACGCGGGCTCCGTGGGGAAGTTCGGCAAGCTGACCGGTACGCGAGATCAGGGCGTCCCGAGGGTCCACCCGTTCCGAGTAGGCGACGATCGTGAACTCGGCGGGGAGGGTCGAGGGGAGATCCTTGGCGCTATGCACCGCGAGACGTACTCGCCGGCTGCGGAGCGCTTCTTCGATCTCGGCGACGAAGAGGGAGTTGCGCCCAATCGCCGCGAGGGGGCGATCCTGGATCTCATCGCCACGCGTGCTGATCCGTTCGAGCGTGACCGTCAGCCCTCGGTGGAGAGCACAGAGGCGGTCCTTCACATGGTTGGACTGCCAGAGCGCGAGTTGGCTCGCGCGCGTCCCGATCACCGTCGATATCCCAGCCGCCAACCGTCACCCCCGGGGGAGGGGAGGGAAACATGGACAGACATTGTCCCGGTCACCCGCCACTTATCGGGCCCACTCGGCCCTTCTTCGCGAAGATACGACCAAAACGTCCATCTGTCACGCCTCCCGATCGTCAGAGAGACTGGACGGATCGGTCCGATTTTCACTAGTGCTTTTTTCTGGTCCCGCACATATATAGGTGAACGCGGCCACCCAGATCGGCGGGTCAGCGTTCCCCCCAGTCGTCCCCCTGATGTCCACAACCGATCTTCCCCCCATCGGTTTCAATAGAACGCTCCGCGATGCGGGCCATGTGGCGCCGTTCGGGTTGCAGGCGCACGGCGTGGGGATCGTCGTTGCGGATCCCGGTCTGACCATCCTGCAGGTCACGGCACAGGTCGCCGATCGCATCGGGTGGGATCCCTCGGCCCTCATCGGCTTCTCGATCGATCGACTCGGCGCTGATCTCGCCGCCGCGGTCCAGGCGATGCAGTCTGAAACACGTCTCGTCGCGCCGCAGCCCATGCGCGTCCGACTGACCGGTGCGACCGGTCCACTGCTCGCGACGATGCAGGTGCATCGCATCGCAGCGGGCCGACTCCTCATCGAACTCGATGATCTCCAGCGCCGCACGATTCCCGTACGGGATGATCTCACGGCGCGTCTCTCGGGGATCGTCGGTCGCCTCGGCTCCGCCAGCTCCCTTCCGGTGCTCGCGGAGATCGTCAGTGAGGAGATCCGCACCCTGACTGGCTATGACCGCGTCGCGGTGCATCGGCTTGATGAGGCGGGGCACGCGGAGGTCATCGCGGAGTCACGCCGGCGTGGACTGACGGCGTATCTCCATCGCCGATTCCCATCGACGGCGGTGCCGATCATCGATGGCGATCGTCTCCTCCGGCGGAAGATCTTCCTGCTCAGTGATGCGAGTCAGCGGCCCGTGCACTTCCATCCGGAGCAGGCGGCGTCTGACGAGGCGCCGCGCGATCTCGCGATGGCTGGGCTCGCGGCGGTCTCCGATGGGGTGCGTGCGCGTCTCCAAGGCGAGGGAGTCCTCGCCAGCTTCGAGGCGGCGCTCACGCACGAAGGCCGACTTTGGGGCGTGATCAGCTGTCAGCACCATGCCGCGCGGCATCTCCCATTCGATGTCCGCGCGGCGTGCGAGCTCATCGCCGAGGTGGTCTCGACACGCATCTCCGCCCTGGAGCACTACGCTGAGGCGCAGGCCGAGGTGTTGGTGCGGCGGCTCGAGCATCGATTGATCGAGGCGACGGGTGGGGATGGCGATTGGCGTCGCGCGCTCTTCGAGACGCCGCGTCAGCTGCTGCAGCCCCTGGGTGCGACGGGCGCGGCCCTCCTCTTTGACGGCGAGATCACCTCGGCGGGAGAGGTCCCAGCGCTCGGGGATCTTCGCGCGCTCTTCAGCTGGCTCGACACGCAAGAAGTGAATCCCGTCTTTGCCACGGCGTCGATCGCGAAGTTGCATCCCCCGCTCGCGGGGCTCACCCGTACCGCCGCCGGGGTGCTCGCCGTCCGGGTCGGTGGGGTCCGTGGGGAGTATCTCGCCTGGTTCCGCCGCGAGCAGCTACGCGATGTGACCTGGGGCGCTGGCCCCGCGCCGGAGCGCCGCGACCGATCGGCGGCCGCGAAAGCCGCGGAGACCGCCGCGCCGGTCGGGTGGAACGAACTCGTTCGGGATACGGCGCTCACCTGGAAGATGCGCGAATGCGCGATCGCCAAGGCGATCGGCGCCTCCCTCGCGGACATGGTGCTCCAGCTCCGCGCCGTGCGTGTCCTCATCGCGGAGAATCAGCTCTCGGCCATGCGCCGAGCAATCGAAGCCTCGGATGATCCCGTGGTGATCGCGGATGATCGCGGACAGGTGCTCGTCGCGACGCGTGCGCTCGACTGGCTCATCGGCGGTCCCCATCTCCCGATCGAGAGCCTCACCGATCTCGCGGCCTGTTTCGATGATGTCCCACGGACCACGGCGATCCTGCAGCAACTCCTCACCGATCGCCGGCCCTGGCGTGGGGAATTGCGCCTGATGGCGCGCGGGGGTGAGCTCGGGACGCCGGTCGCCCTCCGGGCCGATCCGATCCCCGGATTCGATGGTGGGCTCTTCGGCGTGATCCTCATGCTCACCGACCTCACGCAGCGGCACGCCGCGGACGAGGCGCGGGAGCGGTTGCAGCGTACGATCTTCTCCTCGCAGCGCCTCGAGGAGGCGCCGGCACCATCAGTGCAGGCGTTGGTCTCCGCCATCTGGGCGAACGCAGGGGTCGCGGTCAGTGAGATCGCGGACAGCGCCGATGTGGGATCGATCGCGCCGCTTTTGCACGAGGTGGAATCCGCGACGCAGCATGCGGTGCGGCTCTCCGCGCTCCTCGCGCGGCTGGCGCCTGAGGACCTTGGGGGGAACCCCCGTGGGGAGACCGACACGCGCTCGGCTTGAGTCCACCTCCATCTGCGAGGGATCTCCCATGAGGCGGATGCAACCTCTCCAGCAAGCCTCTGGCCGATCCATCCTCGCCCTGTGGCTCCTCTTGGCGTTTGGATTGGCCATCCCGCTTCGCCGCAGTAGCATCTTCACCGATCGCCCGAGTTCCAGGGAGGGATGGGAGGCGCTCCTTGGCGCTCCACCGCATATCTTCGTGCCGATTCTCGGGTTGATGATCCTGGTGCTCTCTCTCACGGTCCGCTGGTGGAGCGATCGATCGCGAGGTCGGTCCTGATCGCCGGAGCCGTCGTGACCGGACTCGCTCGGTCTAGGCGGCGCCTGACATCCAGCGTTCCGCGACGACGCGCGCCGCCATCTGTTGGCCCTGCGCGATGCATTCGCCCAGCGAGACACCTGCGCGCCACTGCCCGGTGAGATAGAGCCCGGGGCACGCCGTCTCCGCCCGTGCCGCGCCACTCACCACCGCCTCATGCCCTAGCTGATACTGCGGGATCGCCCGCAACCAGCGCTGATGGTGCACGAAGCTGGGTTCTCCGGTGGCACCGATCAACTCTCGCAGATCGCGCAGGACGAGGGGGAGCACCTCGGAGGTCTCCGCGCGCCCAGTGCCCGGTTCCCGTGCGCCACCCAAGAAGCAGGTGATGAGCACCTGGCCCTCCGGTGCGCGACCTGGGAAGAGCGAGGAGGAGAAGATCGCGCCAAGGGCCGTGCGCCCCTCGACCGCCGGACAGAGCATCCCAAAGCCGTCGAGCGCATGTTCCACCTTCGCCCGTGGGAAGCCAAGCGCCACCGTCGCGACGGGTGGGTGATGCATCGCCGCGACGGGAGCGAGGGTCTGGTGTGCCTCTGCGGGGAGTCCGAGTCCGTCGATGGCATGTGCCGGACCGGCATAGATCACGGCATCGACGAGCATGGATGAGGTCTGGCCAGCCGCATCGAGCTGCAATCGCCACTGATCTCCCTCGCGCGTCACGGCGACGACACGGGTGTTCAGTACCACGCGAGAGCCGAGCGCAGCGTGCATCGCCTTGGGCAGGGTGGCCAGCCCATCGCGGAAGCTGGTGATCCCCTTCTGGCGCACGACGCCCTGTTTGGCTTTCGCTTCACGCATCCCACCGACGAGCAGCGACCCATGGCGTCGCTCCGCATGGAAGAGCATCGGCATGGCATAGCGCGCCGAGAGCTGCTCTGGATCACCGGCGTAGACGCCAGAGACGAACGGACCCACCAGATAGGCGAGGATCTCATCGCCGAGGCGCCGACGGACGAGTGAGGCGATCGATTCATCTTCGACGTCACGGACCGCGCTCACGAAGGGCTCGCGAAGGAGACGGAACTTCGCGGCACCGGAGAGCGCCTTGGAGGAGACGAGGGAGCCCGGGCCGGAGGGCAGGGGGCAGAGCACCCCATCGCGGACGATGAAGCGCCGCTTCGCGGTAGCCGAGGGCATCACGCGCTGCGCGCCGAGCCCGAGTTGGTCGATCAATCCTTCGAGCGCGGTCGTCGCGGTGAGCGAGGTCGGCCCCGCTTCGATGAGATAGCCGTCACGTTCGATCGTGGTGATCACACCACCGACGCGGCTCCCGGCCTCGAAGCAGGTGACATCCACCCCTCGAGTCCGCAGCTCGAGTGCGGTACTCAGGCCGGTGATCCCGGCCCCGATGACGGCGACGCGCACGGCTTAGGCCTCCGCCACCCAGTCGCGTGGCGCGAGCATCGCCGTGAGTTCTGCTTCGATCGACCCTGGCGCCTGCTCGATCGATGCCGGCCAAGACGCGAGCGGAGGGAGCGACATCAGCACGCTCTCGGTGCGCGCACCGGTCTGCAAGCCGAAGATCGTCCCACGGTCGTGCACGAGGTTGAACTCCACATAGCGCCCGCGACGGAAGAGCTGGAGCGCCTTGTCACGCTCGGTGTATGGCAGGTCCCGGCGCGCATGGACGATCGGCCCGTACGCGTCGTCGAGCGCGCGGCCGACGCTCGTCACGTACCTATGAAGCGCCTCCGCATCCAGCTCGAACGGCCCTTCGTCGGGCCGGAGATGGTCGAAGAAGACCCCGCCGACGCCACGGGCCTCATTGGCGCGATGGAGGTTCCGGAAGTACTCGTCGCACCCCGCCTTGTGCGCGGGATACAACCGCGGATCGTGCGCATCGCAGGCCCACTTGAGGGAGCGATGGAAGTGCCGAGCATCCTCGGGGAAGGGATGCATCGGGGTGAGATCGGTGCCGCCGCCGTACCAGGCATCGTGCAGGCGCCCATCGGCATCGGTCAGCTCGAAGTACCGGACATTGAGATGCACGGTGGGGATCATCGGGGAGCGGGGATGGACGACGACACTCACCCCGGTCGCGAAGAAGTACGGCGTGGTATCGACGGGAACATTCCCGCCAAGACGCTTCGCCGCCTCTGGAGGGAGGATGCCTTCGACGAGCGCCCGATTGACCCCGGCCTTCTCGAAGACCGCACCGTCCACGAGGAGACGGGAACGCCCGCCGCCCCCACCCTGACGGTCCCACGAGGCCTCCTCGAACCGTCCCCCATCGAGCCGCTCGAAGAAGGCCGTGATCTCATCCTGCAGCTGAGCGGTCCAGGCCGCCATCGTCTCACGACGCGCCGTCCGCGTCTTGCCGTCCATCGCCTTCATGATCCCACCTCCATGGCCTGCGTCGACGCGGCATGCGCGCGCGAATCCCACCCCTGGACCGTCTCGATGAACGCCTTCGCATGAGCGACGGGGATATCGGGGAGGATCCCATGCCCGAGATTCGCGATGTAGCCTGGCCCGTCGATCTTCGCGAGCATCTGGAGGGTTCGCTCGCGGATCACCTCGGGACGCGCGTAGAGGGTGGTGGGATCGAGGTTCCCCTGAATCGCACGCTTGGTCGTGTCAGCCACGCCGCGCGCCCAGGCGGCATCGGTGTGCCAGTCGACGCCGAGCACCTCACACCCGGTCGCCTCAGCGATCTCGCCGAGGGCCCACCCGGAGCCCGGGGCGAAGCAGATCACCGGGACGCCGGCCGTCTTGGCGATCGCCGCCGTGCGTGCCATGTACGGGAGCGCGAACTCGCGATACTCGCGGGGCCCGAGCGAGCCGGACCAGGAATCGAAGATCTGCAACGCTTGTGCGCCCGCGGCGGCTTGCGCCACCAAGAAGCGTCCGACGTTGTCGGCCAGGCGCTCCATCAGTGCATGCGAGAAGGTGGGATCCGCGAAGAGGAGCTTCTTGGCGATGCTGAACGACTTGGTTCCTTTCCCCTCGGTCATGTAGGCGAAGAGAGTCCAGGGGGCGCCGGCGAAGCCGATGAGGGGGACGCGTCCATCGAGTTCGCGCCGCGTCATGCGGAGCGCGTCGCAGTGGAAGCGCAGCCCTTCCTCGGGCTCCACATCATGCAGACGCTTGAGGTCGGCCATCGTGCGCACGGGATCGGCGAACTGCGGCCCGACTCCTTCATCCACGGTCAGGGACATCCCCATCGCGGCGGGGATCACGAGGATGTCGGAGAAGATGATCGCGGCATCGACGCCCATGAGATCGACCGGCTGGAGCGTCACCTCGGTGGCGAGCTCCGGCGTGTGACACATCGTCAGGAAGTCCGACTTCGCGCGCACGGCCCGGTACTCCGGGAGGTAGCGTCCCGCTTGGCGCATCATCCAGACCGGCGGGCGCTCGGTGGGTTCACGCCGGCAGGCGCGGAGGAAGAGATCGTTCGCAGGAGAAGCCATCAGCGATTCCGAGAAGTGCGGGGGAGACGACGAGCACCGGGGGTCGCGCGCGGAGGTTCTGGCGGGACCGGGGGACCGGCGAAGAGCGATTCGAGGGTCATACTGAAGGCCTGCAGTGCCTCGCCATGCGCGATGGCGGTGCGGAGCTTGGTCATCGGACGGGCAAGGAGCTTGGCGACGATGCGATCGGTCGCATGATCCGCCACCGCGTCACCGGCGGCGAAGGTGAGCTCCCGCCGACAGATCTCGGTGAGCGCCTGCGCGAGGGGACGGATCGCCTCGCGCGCGGCCGCGGCGGCGACCCACTCGACGAAGCTCTCGAGCTCCGCCTCGACGATCGTCTCCGCTGCGGGCGCGGCCGCCTTCCGCGCCGCCTCCGCCTGCAACACCGGCAGATGCAACGCATCCAGGTCCGCGACGGTGATCCCCGGCACCCCATGCAACGTGGGGTCGATGTTCCGCGGGATCGAGAGATCCATCAGGAGCAGTGGATAGGTCGACGTGCCACAGTTCTCGCGGGACTGCCGTAATGCGCTGGTGATCACGACCGGTTCGGTCGCTCCGGTCGCAGCAATCGCGACATCGGCCATCGCGACTTCCACGTGCAAGGCTTCCCACGGCGCAGCGCGTCCTCCCACCTCAGCGGCGAGCTGCTCGGCGCGCTTGGCCGAGCGGTTGATGCAGACCACGTCCCGCGCACCGAGCTTGTTGAGTTGACGCGCGACCGACTGCCCGGTCTTGCCGCAGCCGATCACGACGAGTCGCGCATGCTCGAGATTCCCGAAGCGATCGCACGCTGTCGCGGCGGCCTCGGCGCCGACGGAGCGTCGGCCCCCGGTGAGTGAGGTCTCAGTCTGGACGCGCTTCCCGGTGCGGAGGGCGGTATCGAAGAGGCGATGCAGCACCGATCCCGCTGCTCCCGACTCCGAGGCCCGGCGATACGATTCGCGCAGCTGACCCAGGATCTGTCCATCCCCCATCACCTGCGAGTCGAGTCCGGTCGCGATGCGGAGCACGCGACGGGCGACATCGAGCCCCGCCTGCCGCTGTGCGATCGACAAGAGGGCGCGGGCATCGGTCTTGTTCCCCATCCAGGCACGGGCGATCGCGGTGATGGCGTGATCGAACGCGGCGGGGGTCGCGGGATCATGGCTCGCCGTCCAGGCGTAGATCTCGCTCCGGTTGCAGGTCGCGAGGCAGACCACCTCGCGGACGTCCGAATGCAGATTCCCCGCCTCGAGCCGCGCGATGCGTGCCTCGGTGAGATGGAACCGTTCGCGCGTCGCGACGTTCGCGTGCCGGAAGTCGACGGCCATGGAGATCAGCATCGGGTCACCGGCCGCGGAAGGGACCGTTCACCTGCACGACGGTCCAGTTGAGGTAGATCGCGATCGTGACCCAGATGAGATAGGGGGCGAACCAGATCCCTGCCTCGTAGGCCAGTGGTCGTGAGGTCCAGTACATCCAGAAGATCGAGAGCCAGAAGGGACCCACCTGCCAGAGCGCCCAATCGGGGCGGCGCGACCGGAAGAAGAGCCAGCTCCACCAGACATTGCCGACGCCGTTCAGGACGCAGGCTGCTTGGAAGAGGAGCCGCTCCTCTGGCGTCCCCCCGGGGCCGCGCCACGCGATCACGCACCCAGTTCCGGCGGTCAGGAAGACCGTCGTCCAGATCGGACCGAAGAGCGCATCCCGTGGTTTCCACCACGGCTGCTTCAGCGACCGATACCAGGGGCCGATGTCGGTGACGAGTCCACCCAGCGTCGCGACGCTCGCCCAGAAGGCGACCGCCGTGGCGATGGGGACCCAGAACGGTGTCGGCATCAGGTCGTGGCAAGTCCGGTGAGGTGGGCGATGTTCTTGAAGAAGATCCGCACATGACTCAGCGGCTTGGCACGCACGAGGCGCTTTCGCATGTACGCATCGAAGGTCAGGCGCTGCACATCCTCGTCCCGACAGATCGCCACGAAGCGCTCCCGCCGGTTGTCGTCGGTATACCAGAAGCGCTGCATGATGTCGAGCACCCAGAAGACCTGCCCGTGGGCACGCATGAAGCGCTTGCGCGCGCCAGCGAGGGCACGCGCCGACCCGGTGGCGAGGGCGGCCTCCACGGCGTCGGCGGCGAGGCGCCCACCGGTCATCGCGTAGAAGATCCCCTCGCCGCTCGCGGGAGCGACCACGCCCGCCGCATCGCCGGCGAGCACGACCTCCTTGCCATCATCCCAGATGGGAAGAGGATGCAGCGGGATCGGGGCCCCCTCGGTGCGGATCGTGCGAGCCTGATCGAGCCCCGTCGCCTGACGGAGCCGCGCGACGGATCCCTTGAGACTGAATCCCTTCTGCAACGATCCTGTCCCGATACTCGTGGTCTTCCCATGCGGGAAGATCCAGGCATAGAAGTCCGGGGAGAGGGGGCTCTGGTAGTACACATCACAGCGGTCGTGCGCGAAGGCCTCGGAGTCGACCGTGGGCGACTCGACGATCTCATGATAGGCGAAGACGAACTTCCCCTCATCCGAGCGCGGGATGCACTGACGCGCCACCTGCGAGAGTGCGCCATCGGCCCCGATGATGTAGCGCGCCCGCACCGAGTGCTCCTCGCCATGCCGTGACCGGCCATCGGTGAAGACCACGCGGGCCACCCCGTCGGCGTCGTGCTCGCGGCGCACGAACGCTCCCGTGCGACGGACGGTCCCAGCGGCCGCCGCGCGGACGCGGAGCCACTCATCGAACACATCGCGGTCCACCATCCCGACGAATCCCTGCCCCACGGGGATGTCGACGTTCTTTCCCTTGGGGGAGATCATGCGCGCCTCGTTGATCCGTGCCACGAGGAGCGACTCCGGGACCTCGAAGTCGGTGAGGAGCTGCGGCGGTACCGCGCCCCCGCAGGGCTTCACGCGCCAGGCGCGATCGAGCAGCAACACGGAGCGCCCGCGCCGCGAGAGCTCATGTGCGGCCGTCGCCCCCGCTGGGCCCCCACCCACCACCACCACATCGTAGGTCGTCTCGGTCATGCGATCTCCTGTGCGGTCTCGCCGGTCTGCGGCGTGAGCCCATAGGGGGCCACGAGACGCCAGGCGAAATCCGGGATCATCCGCTTCATCCGATGCGGACGTTCATGTCGCAGCGTGAGGACGCCCTCCGCCGCCTTCATCTCCACGCGCGTCCGCGCGAACTCCAGCCCCTTGGGGCCGAATCGCCGTTGCGCCCATCCGATCAGCGGCCGCACCCAATCCGGGGCACCACGCACCGGCAACCCACCCACCGACTTCTCGAGCAGCTGTACGAAACCCCGTACCGCACTCGTCCGGTCCCCGCGGGAGCCCGGCGCACTGAGCGCCACCTCGTCGCCCAGCAGCGCCACCAGCTCTTCGCCGCGCGCGTTGCGCACGAGTAACCACTGATCCCCTTCGCCCCCCATGTAGCCGACCGTGAGATCGCTCAGGCTGTTCGTATAGTCGAAGCAGGCTCGGCAGGTGGTCGGGAAGAAATCCTTGGGGAGCTGCCGGATCGGGAGCTGGAGAAAAGGGATGTACCGATGCGACCCATCGGCGAACCGGAGCTCGACCCGGAAGTCGGCGAGGAACTCCAGATACGTGACCTCCTCCGGGTTCGGCGTCAGCAGCGAGAGGAAGTGATGGAAGTGCTCGGTCGTCGTGTTGTCACTGCACGGGGTCCCGATCACATAGAGGCGCTCCAGACCGAGCTGCGCCTCGAGCGCGCGGAGCGCATGCACCTGGCACGCCACGCCGATCACCGCGAGCCGGCGCAACCCACGCTCGGCGCAGGTATCCAAGAGCGCGAGGATCGGGGCGTACCCCATCTTCATCCCTCGGCACTGTGCCATCTCCGCCGCCTCGGTCACGATCACCGGGCGTGGACGCCAGCGATCCGCCGGATCACTCGCCATCGCGAGCACGGCATCGACCGCCCCCGTCTCCAACAACCGCTCAGCCACCCGCGTCGTGATCCCGGTCCACTGCGCACCGGCACGCGGCGCGCGCAGTGAGGCGCGGTACATCGCGCGGAACGGGCCGAAGAACGCCTCATCTCCCTCCGTCGCGCGCGTGCGGCCATGCACCTGCTGCTCCAGTGCGTCGTACCGAGGATGGATGAACTGACAGACCTTCCCGCAGTCCTGCGCGTGTGAGGAGCGCGAGACGCCGCAATCGGTGCAGAGGTCACGGTGTGGCGCCGCCGCGAAGGACGGGGTCGCCTCGAGCACGGGGAGCATGGCCACGGCCATCAGCGCATCGCTCCGAGGATCGCGTCACCGGCATCGTGCCGCTGGAAGATCCCGGCACGCACCGTCGGGGTGCTCGCGAGCGCCATCCCTGCCGCCACCACGAACAGCACCGCCTCGGCCGCGAAGATCACCGTGTACCCACGGGTGACATCCCCGAGGCCGGCGATGGTGAGGTCGCTCGCGACCCCGCCGCCGAGCGACCCTACGGCATAGGCGATCGCCTGCGCCGCACCATAGACACCGAGCCGGATCCCCGTGCCACGGGTGGCATCGGCAGCGGTCATCGCCATCATCGCGCCGATCGCTCCCACGGCGAAGACGCCGTTCGCCATCCCGAGGCCGAAGATGATCATCGAGAGCGC
>JBEGVM010000060.1:0-4608 GCA_041178365.1 Gemmatimonadota bacterium
CATGTGGTCTCGCTGGGGCTCGTCTGCCGAGGGGCGCTCCCCATGGCGCTCGGCCAGGCGGGGAATCCCGCGCCACGGGGACGTACCGAGCGTCTGCTCGTGATCGATCGCGCGCTGCCGACGCTCCAGGCGCGCGATGCCGCCTTCCGGCGTGCCCCCCAACAGCGAACGCTCTACGAGCTGCTCGAGTCCCTCGGGGGGCAGGCCGCGGTCCCACATCTCATGCGGCAGCTTGGGTGCTCGAGTGCCGTCGTCGATGGACTCGTGCGGAAGGGATTCGCGCGGATCGAGTCGGCCACGGTGGTGCGTGATCCCTTCGCGGCGCGCGAGGCAGCGCGCGAGGCCGCGCGCGGGGCCGCGCCTCCCGTGCCTGCGCTACAGCCGACCGCGCCTCAGCGTGCCGCGATCGATGCGATCGTCGCGGGGGCGCCCGGCGCGGCCTTCCTCTTGCACGGGATCACGGGGAGCGGGAAGACCCTGGTCTACCTCGAGGTGTTGGAGCAGGTGGTGCGGCGCGAGGGGCGGAGTGCGATCGTCCTCGTGCCGGAGATCGCCCTCACGCCGCAGACGGTGGAGCGCTTCCGTGCGCGCTTCGGTGACCTCGTCGCGGTGTTGCACTCGGGGCTCTCCGATGGTGAGCGGCTCGATGCGTGGCGCGCGTTGCGACGCGGGGAGAAACGAATCGCCGTCGGGGCGCGCTCGGCGATCTTCGCCCCACTCACCGACCTCGGGGCGATCATCGTCGACGAGGAGCATGAAGGGAGCTACAAGCAGGCGGAGGCCCCACGGTACCATGCGCGCGAGGTGGCGCTGATCCGTGCGCGTGACGCGGGGGCGCGGTGCGTCTTGGGGAGCGCGACGCCGAGCCTCGAGAGTTGGCGGAACGCGCAGGAGGGCCGACTGCATTTGCTCTCGTTGCCAGCTCGCGTCGGCGGTGGCGCGCTCCCCGCGGTGCGCGTGATCGACCTTCGGCAGGAGCTGAAGGTCTCGCTTCCCGACGAACGGGCGCGGCGGCAGGTCCTCTCGGCGCCGCTCGAAGCGGCGATCCATGATCGGCTCGCGCGCGGGGAACAGACGATCCTCATGCTGAATCGGCGGGGGTACGCGCCGTTCGTCCAGTGTGCGGACGGGCATGTCGCGATCTGTCCGCACTGTTCGATCTCGCTGACGTACCATCGCACGCCGGAGCGCTTGGTCTGCCACTACTGCCAACATCAGGAGGGCGCGAGCCCCACCTGCGCGGACTGTGGTGGGGCGATGGAGCGGCAGCGCGGCCTGGGGACGCAACAGGTGGAGCGCTTGCTCGCTGAGCGCTTCCCCGCGGCGCGCATCGCGCGGATGGATGCCGACACCACGAGTGGGAAGTGGGCGCATGCGGAGATCCTCGAGCGTGTGGCGCGTGGCGAGATCGACATCCTGCTCGGCACGCAGATGATCGCGAAGGGGCTCGACTTCCCGAATGTGACGCTGGTCGGGGTGATCGATGCCGACATCGGGATCCATCTCCCTGACTTCCGCGCGAGTGAGCGGATCTTCCAGTTGTTGAGTCAGGTGGCGGGGCGGGCGGGGCGCGGGCCGAAGGGGGGGGAGGTGGTGATCCAGACGCGGACCCCTGGGCACCACGCGGTGCGACATGCGGCGACGCATGATTTCCTGGCCTTCGTGGTGGAGGAGCTCGCGCTGCGCGAGAGTCCGCCCTATCCGCCGACGCTCCGGCTGGCGAATCTGATCATCAGCGGACTCGATGAGGTGGGCGTCGCGACCTTCGCGGGGGCTGTGGCGCGGTGGTGCGTGGAGGCGGAGACGCGGTTCTCCCTTGGTGTGGTCGTCCTGGGGCCAGCGCCCTGCGCGGTCGATCGGATCAAGACACGGTGGCGCTGGCATGTGATCCTCAAATCGGAACGGGTGGGGCCGCTCACGCGGATCCTGCGGGGGCTCGCCGATGGGCTCGAGGTGCCCGCGGCGGGGGGGCTGCGGCTCGCCATCGACCGCGACCCTGTCGCATTGCTGTAGGGGGCGCTCTCGGGCGATCTTTCCCCGATGGCACATGAGACGCTGGCCCTCGCCGCGGATGCCCGCGAGCGGTTCCTCCTGGTGATCGCCGATGTGGTCCCCGACGATCGGATCGTGGAGATCCATCTCTTTCCGCCGATTCGGCAGGGACCGATCGAGACGGGGGTCGCGGTGATCGCGGCGACCCATGAGGATCCGGCCCAGGCGCGCCTGGTGGTCCTCAGTGCGCGGTATCGGTGGACGCGGAAGGGGCCCGACCGCGGGCGGTGGACGCACGAGGTGACGGCGGAGGCCGACGCCCCCTTGGTGACCGTCGAGGCGGTGGTCGCTGGGGTGAAGGCCCGCGCGAACGAGGCAGCGGAGCCGGAGCGGCTCGAGGGGGACGCGGTGCGGGCCCTCTTGGCCGATGCGCGATGTCGGACCGAAGCGTAGTCGAGCGGTTCGTCGCGTATCTGCGCGACCACAATCTCCCGGTGACCGCGCAGCGGCTCGCCATCGCGGAGGCGGTGCTCAGCTCCGATCGGCATCTCTCGGCGGAGGAGATCGCGCAGGTGGTCGCGGCGCATGGGACGGCGGTGGGAACGGCCACGGTGTATCGGACGATCGATACCTTGCTCGAGAGTGGGCTCGTCGTGGAGCGCGACTTCGGTGAGGGGTTCCGGCGGTTCGAGCCGGCGCGCGACATCCCGCACCATGAGCATCTGGTCTGCACGCAGTGTGGTCAGGTCGAGGAGTTCCGCGACGAACGGCTGGAGCGGATGACGACGATCGTCGCCGAGTCGCGTGGATTCGCGCGGCAGCGGCACCGGCTGGTGATTCATGGGATCTGTGGGAGCTGTCAACGTGGGGCCGATGCCTCGGCCCGCATCCGAGGGGGCGCATGACCGAGGGGATCTATGGACCGGCGGGGATCGTGGTGGCGTTCGGCGCGGGGCTGCTCAGCTTCCTGAGCCCCTGCGTGCTTCCGTTGGTGCCGAGTTACGTCACCTTCATCACCGGCATGTCGCTCGAGGATCTCCAGCATTCGCGGCGCGAGGCGCTGCAGCATGCGGTGGTCTTCGTCATCGGCTTCTCGCTGATCTTCCTCGCGCTCGGCGCGGGGGCGACGATGTTCGGGCAGCTGATGCTGCGCTCGCGTGAGGTGATCAGTCGCGTGGGGGGGGTACTGATCATCCTCTTCGGGTTGTATCTCCTCGGGATCCTGAATCTTGGGCTCCTGGCGCGTGACACGCGGGTGCATCTCGCGAACAAGCCGCTCGGGTACTTCGGGACGTTGCTCGTGGGGATCGCCTTTGGGGCGGGGTGGTCTCCGTGCATCGGGCCGATCCTCGGCGCGATCATGACGATGGCGGCGAACGAGGCCGACCTGCAGCGGGGGCTCGTGTTGCTCGCGGCGTATTCGATGGGGCTCGCGGTGCCCTTCTTGGCCGCGGCGCTCGCGGTCGATCGCTTCCTCGAGCTCTTCGCCAAGGTCCGTCACCGCATGATCTGGGTGAATCGCATCGCCGGGGTGATGCTGGTGAGCGTCGGGGTGCTGATGGTGACGAACCGCTTCACGATCCTCTCGACCTGGTTGCAGGCGCTCACGCCTGACTTCATCGCCAACCGGATCTAGTGGCGGTCACGCCGCCGCGAGGGATTCCTCGAGGCGCTGACGCTCCAAGAGCGCGGCATACCGGCCACCGGCGGCCACCAGATCCTCATGACGCCCCTGCTCGACGAGGCGGCCCTCATCGAGCACGATGATCCACTGCGCCTCGCGCACGGCGGTGATGCGGTGTGAGGCGATGATGGCGGTGCGGCCCTGCAGTGCGGAGCGGAGCTCCTGGAGGATCGCGGCCTCCGTCTGCGTGTCCACCGCCGCCAAGGCGTCGTCGAGGATCACGACGCTGGGTCGACGCGCGAGGGCGCGCGCGAGGGCGGCGCGCTGGCGTTGCCCCCCCGAGAGATTGACGCCGCGCTCACCGAGCATCGTCTCCCATTGCTGGGGGAAGGCGTCGATGGTGTCGGTGAGCTGTGCGACGCGCGTGGCCTCACGGACCGCCATCGCATCGTCGCTGCCATACCGCAGGTTGTCGAGGATCGTCTCGCTGAAGAGCAGGCTTTCTTGCGGGACGAAGCCGATCTCCGCGCGCAGCGTGGCGAGGGGCAGATCCCGGAGATCCACGCCATCGAGCCGGATGGTGCCCTGGGTCGGGTCGGTGAGGCGGGGGAGGAGTTCGAGCAGCGCCGACTTGCCGCTACCGGTCGCCCCGACCACGCCGAGCGTGGTCCCTGCGGGGATGGTGAGGGAGATCTCGTGCAGGACGGTCCGACCGGTGCCCCCCGACGCATCGGGATAGGCGAAGTGCACGTCTTCGAAGGTGATCGTGCGGCCGGCGGTCGCCACGGGCAGTGCCGCCGCTGCGCGTGGCGCCACGGGATCGCTGATGGTGGGACGCGCGTCGAGGATCTCGAGGATGCGGCCCCAGGAGGCCGCCCCACGCTGGAAGAGATTGGTGACCCAGCCAAGGGCGATCAAGGGCCAGGTGAGATTGCTGAGGTAGAGCCCGAAGGCGACGAAGGTCCCGACGGTGAGGACCCCTTGGAGGACCA
>JBEGVM010000061.1:0-13688 GCA_041178365.1 Gemmatimonadota bacterium
GAACTGCGGGGTGCCTCCATGGGTTTGCCGAGCATGGTATGGGTTTCGATGGTCGGGGTGGGGCTTGGGGGGGCGGTGGCGCTCCTCTTCACGCTCTGGGTGTTGCATCGCCGCTGGCGGAATGCGGGAGTGGTCGACATCGGGTGGACCCTCGCGATCGGGATGCAGGCGATCGCGGCGGCGCTGCTCGGCAGTGGGGATCCCACACGACGGGTGATCGTCGGGGTGATCGGGGGGGTGTGGAGTCTGCGGCTCGCGTCGCATCTGATCGTTCGAGTGGCGGGGAAGCCAGAGGATCCGCGCTACGCTGAGCTTCGGGGGCGCTGGGGTGGGAACGTCGAGGGGAAGATGTTGGCGTTCTTCCTCTTTCAGGGGATCCTCGCGACGGCGCTGGCCTCGCCCTTCTTCGTCGCGGCGATGGATCCCTCACCGCACCTGCATCTGGTGTTCTGGTCGGGTGTGGCGCTGAGTGTGATCGCGGTCGTGGGGGAGGGGATCGCGGATGTCCAGTTGCGACACTTCATGGCCGATCCATCGAGCCGCGGACAGGTCTGTCGCGTGGGGCTCTGGGGTTGGTCGCGCCATCCGAACTATTTCTTCGATTGGCTGAGCTGGTGTGCTTTCGTGTTGCTCGCACTCGCCTCGCCGTACGGGTGGGCGACGATCGGAAGCCCGCTCCTGATGCTCTACTTCTTATTGAAGGTGACGGGGATCGCCGCCACCGAGGCGCATGCGGTGCAGTCGCGCGGGGAGGCGTATCGGCGCTACCAGCGCGAGGTGAGCGCCTTCGTCCCATGGCCACCACGCCGAGGCCGCTGACTAGTTTTCGGTGATGCGCCAGCTTGCGGTCATTGCCCTGTGCGGCATTCTCGGCTTGGGTGTCGGATGTGTCGATCGACCCTGGCATGGGATCGTGCGTGCACCGGCCGATCAGGCACCGTCACTCGAACTCGCGGGTGCCGCTGATCTTCCGGTGACCCGCGTTCGGCTCGACTCCCTGCGGGGTAACGTCGTGCTCCTCTACTTCGGCTACACGCATTGCCCAGACGTCTGTCCCACGACGCTCGCCGATTGGGGCCGCGCCAAGCGTGTGCTCGGCGCCGATACGACGGGGATCCGATGGATCTTCGTGAGTGTGGATCCGACGCGTGACACACCAGCGGAGGCGCATGGGTATGCGCGCCAATTCGATCCGGCCTTCATCGGGACGGCACCGACCGATGCGGAGCTTGCGCGCTTGCTCGTCGATTGGTCGATCGCGGCTTATCCCGAAGGGGATCCGCGGACCCCTGATTACACCGTCGCCCATCCGGCGCATGCGTTCGTGGTGGATGCGCAGGGGCGTTTCCGACTCATGATCCCACCTGGAGTGCGTGCCGATGATATCGCGGACGATCTGCGCCGCCTGCGCTAGCGGGTTGTTGCTCACCGCCGGGTGTGGTGGTGCTTCCGATCGAGCGACCCCTGATGCTGGCGCGGTCGACACCGACGCGGTGGCGACGTCCGCGACGGTGTCAGGCGGGATCAACATCGTGGAGCCGTGGGCTCGTCCTGCGGATGCCGGGAAGAACACCGCCGTCTATGTGCGACTGGAGAATGCGCTGCCGGAGGGAGACTCACTCACGGGGGTCCGGAGCGCGGCCGCGGAGCGGGCGGAGTTGCATGCGTCGGTGCTGGAGGGGGAGATGATGCGGATGCGACCCGTCGTCGGTATCGCCCTGCCATCCGGTGGTCGCCTCGAGCTCCGCCCGATGGGGACCCATGTGATGCTTCTGAGGCTTCGTGACCCACTCGTGCCGGGGGATACGGTCCAGATCACCTTCGACTTCACATCGGGACGGTCGGTCGATGTGCGGGCGGGGGTGCGTACCCCATGAGGGGGCACGCATGAGCGTGGGCTCGTCGAGGATGGTCTCGCGTGGGATCACGGGACTCGTCATCGTGATCGGGACGGGGCTCGCGGCGTGGGTCCTCTGGCCGCGCCCAGCGGTGCAGATCGATATCACAGCGGGTGGTGTGGCTACCGTCGATGGCCGTCCGCTCCCCGAGACGCTTTTCGTCGCGGCGCGTGGGCGTCAGACGGTGATCCGGGTGGTGAATGCCGATACCTCGCGTCATGCCTTGGCGCTCTTCAGTGCCGAACCGCAGTCGACCATGGAGTACACGATCAGCACCCCGGGAACGTATGGTGGGGCGTGTTCGACGCATCCCAGTGGGAATCTCGTCTACGTCGTGCGATAGGAGGTCGTGTATGTCCGTCGGTCGCTGGTCGGTGATCATGCGTCGTCTCGCGGTGTTGGGGTCTTGGACAGCGATCTCCGTCGATGCGCAGCGGACGACTACGCCGACCGTTAGCCGTCAAACAGCGACGCTCATCACGACCGAGCCGTGCCACGTGGCGGACACCACCTGTATCGCCCCACCGGTGGCGCGCGAGTTCCGCGGACTCTGGGTCGCTGCGGTGAGCAACATCGATTGGCCGTCGAAGCCTGGCCTCTCTGTGGCGGAGGCAAAGCGTGAGCTCGAGGCGATCCTCGATCGGGCGCAGGGGAGTGGGTTGAATGCCGTGATCCTGCAGGTGCGCCCTGCGGGTGATGCGCTCTATCGGTCGTCCCTTGAGCCCTGGTCGGAATACCTGACCGGGCGGCAGGGTCGCGCGCCGTCGCCGCGCTGGGATCCGCTCGCGTACGCGGTCGAGGCAGCGCATCAGCGCGGGCTCGAACTGCATGCCTGGTTCAATCCCTATCGGGCGCGGCATCCCTCAGCGAAGGGGCCATTGGCCCGCTCGCATCTCACGAATCGGCAGCCGGCGCTGGTGAAGCGCTACGGGACGCATCTCTGGATGGACCCGGGTGAGCCTGCGGTACTCGCGCACACGGTGCGCGTCGTGATGGATGTGGTACGTCGGTATGACATCGATGGCGTACATGTCGACGACTACTTCTATCCGTACAAGGAGCGTGATCGTCGGGGGCAGGTGATCCCGTTCCCCGACGATGCGAGTTATGCGCGGTATCAGGTGGGTGGCGGTCTGCTCGTGCGTGATGATTGGCGTCGTGACAATGTCGATCGGCTGGTGCATGCGCTGCACGACAGCATCCATGTGGTGAAGCCCTGGGTGAAGTTCGGGGTGAGTCCCTTCGGCATCTGGCGACCGGGAAGCCCGGAGGTCGTGAAGGGGTTCGATGCCTACAGTGAGCTCTATGCGGATGCGCGGAAGTGGCTACAGGAGGGGTGGGTCGATTATTTCGCACCGCAGCTCTACTGGCCGCATGCCGCACCGGCGCAGCCGTACACGGTGCTTCTCCGCTGGTGGGCAGAGCAGAACGCCTTTGGGCGGCATCTCTGGCCTGGGAATCACACCAATCGGGTGGCGGACAGATCGCGGGTCCCGTGGGCCGCGGAGGAGATGTTGCAGCAGGTGACGCTCACGCGGGCGGACAGTGGGGCGTCGGGGAACATCCACTTCTCGGCGATCGCCTTCTTGGATGATCGCGATTCGGTCGCGACCCGGTTACGTCGCGAGGCGTATGCGGGGACGGCGTTGGTGCCGGCCTCGCCCTGGTTGCAGGCCCCGGCTGTCGGTGCGACACGGGTGGAGGTGCGCCGGACGGGGTCGCGTGAGGTCGTGGCCCGGTTGCGGACCATCGATGGGGAGCGGCCGCAGTGGTGGGTGGTGCAGATGCGCGCCGTGGGTGGGGGTTGGCGCAGTCAGTTGGTGCATGGGAGCGCTACGGAGATCGCCCTCACCGCTCCGGTGGATCGGCTCGTCGTCCGTCCGGTGGATCGGCGTGGGATCGAGGGTCCTGCCGTTGCGATGCGGGTCGCGGCGCCCTGAGTCCTCCGCTTCGCTCGTGGCGTGGTATGAAATGAAACGCGGGGGCGGACCAGGTGGTCCGCCCCCGCGTTTGTCGTTCTGCTAGTCCACCAGCATCAGCGCTGGCGCTTGAGCCACTTCTCGTAGGCGGTCATCATCTCCTCCAGCTCGAAGGGGAAGCCGCTCGAGGCACCTCCCGCCCGCCGCTCGACGCGCAGCGGCTGCTTCATCGTCTGGCCATCGATGGTGATCGAGACGAGGTAGTCGCCAGTGTCGGCGATCGGGATCCCCCCGCCACCGAATCCACCACCACCCCCTCCGCCAGTCACGCCGATGGCGCGCATGATATCGAAGAGCTGGTTCTGATCGAGCCCGCCCATCATCTGCGCCGCCATGCCAGCTGCGCCACCAGCCGCCCCGCCGGCCGCCCCAGCGCCGCCGCGGCCACCAGCACCACCGGCCGGAGCGGCCGGCCCCTCGGCCGGACGGTCCACCCAACGCGCGGGCTGACCCCCACCGAAGCCACCACCACCACCACCACCACCGCCGCCACCACCGAAGCCGAAGGCGCGGGCCATCGCCTGCATCCCCTGCGCTCCCCCTTCGATGTTCCGGCGAATCATCTCGATCGCCGGCTTGGGGACCTCGCCCGCCTTCTCGACGGAGTCGAGTGCCGCGCGGACCTTCCGCGACTGCAGGATCGAATCCCGGAGTGCCGCACCGGTGAGACCGGGGCGAGGCGCTGCGCGACCTTGGAAGCTCCAGGTCACCTTGTGTAGTCCGGGCTGCCCCATCCCCGTGAGGGTCTGCAGAGTGTCGCCCTTCGCGTCTTGCACCACGACGCGGACCGGACCGACCGGCTTCGTGACGCGATACCAGATATCGGCCCCATACGTCGGGCTCGGCGCCTGGAAGATCATGTTCCCCGTGGACTCACCATTCATCGGACGATCCCCCCACTGGAAGGCGGGGCGCGGGGCGAAGAGATGCGCCGGCTTGCTGGCAACGTCCGTGGTGAGCTGTTGCAGCGGCGCGATGTCGACGATCCAGAAGGCACGTCCATGCGTCGCGGCGACGAGCTCCCCCTCACGCGGGTGGATCGCGAGGTCATGCACCGGGACGTTCGGCAGGCCGGTCATGAACTTCTGCCAGCTCTGTCCGCGATCCCCCGAGGCGTAGGCGCCCACATCGGTGCCGACGAAGAGGAGATCAGGGTTCTTGAGATCCTCGCGCACCACGTGCACGAAGTCCGGGCCCCCCATGGGGAGGTTGCCGGCGAGGGAGCGGAAGGTGCGGCCGGCATCGTCCGTCACATACACGTAGGGACGGAAATCCCCACGCCGGTGATTGTCGTAGCTCACATAGAAGCGGTTCGCATCGAAGTGTGAGGGATCGATGCGGGAGACATAGGTGCCCGAGGGGACGCCGCGCACATTCGCGGTGAGCTCCGTCCAGTTGCCCCCGTCATTCTCCGACTTCCAGAGACGTCCGTCATCGGTACCGGCGTAGAGATAGCCCGGCTTCACCGGCGACTCATTGAGCGAGACGATCGTGCCGAAAGTCTCGGCGCCGGTCGCGTCGATCGTGATCCCGCCCGTGGTCGTCGTCGAGACGCGGAGCTTCATCGTGTCGGCGTAGGTGAGGTCGGGAGAGATCGGATACATCGCATCCCCGCGCTGGACGCTCTTCAGGACGCGGTTGGCGCCGAAGTAGATCACCGACGGGTTGTGCGGGGAGAGGAAGAACGGCGTGTTCCAGTTCCAGCGGAGCGAGAGGCCGATGGAATCCGCCCGCTGTTGCACGCGGAGCGCGGCGATCTGGCGTGTCAGGGCGGGGGTCGCGGGCTTCGTGGTATCGCCGCGGACCACCATGATGCTGTCCTCCCACTTCATGTACTGCGGCCGGTAGTTCGGCTTCTGGAGCGCGGTGCGCGTCCCCGTGGAGACGATGTACCGGCCGATGTTCCCGCCCTGTGACTCCCCGTAGATGATGTCGGCGTTGGTCGGATCCTGCTGCGTGACGAAACCGTCACCGCCGTTGTAGGTGAACCACATCGCGTTGGTGATCGGTCCCTGCCGGCGGCGCGAGGGGCCACACCACGACCCGTTGTCCTGAAGTCCGCCGCAGACGTTGTACGGGATCGCCATGTCGAACGAGACGTTGTACGGCTGTCCGATCGCGAAGGTATTCGGGAAGATGTAGTTGCCACCGTTGTCATTGGAGACCCCGATGCCACCGTCGTTCCCGACGATGTGCCGCTGCGGGTCGTTCGGATCGATCCACATCGCGTGATGGTCCACGTGGATCCCGACGGTCGCGTTGCGCGCGTTCTTCCCGCCCTCATCGGAGACCTTCACCGGGGTCGACGAGAACCAGACCCGCTCCGGGTTGGTCGGATGGACGCGGACCTGCGAGTAGTAGAAGGGGCGGACGTTGTCCTTCGCCGTCCGCTCCCAGGTCTTGCCGCCATCCTTGGACTGGTAGAGCCCGTTGAGGAGCTCCTGCGGCTTGACGCCCTTCACCGAATCCGCCTCGACCATCGCGTAGATGTAGTCGGGGTTGGACTGCGCAATGGCGACCTCGATGCGGCCCTTGGTGGTCGCGGGGAAGCCGCCGCCCTTCACCTCGGTCCAGCTCTCGCCACCATCGGTCGACTTCCAGAGCGCGGAGCCCGCGCCACCGGAGCGGTAGAACCAGGGCTGCCGGATGCGCTGATAGCTCGCGGCGTAGAGGACGTTCGGGTCGCGCGGGTGGATGTCGATGTCGACGAAGCCCGTCGAATCATTGATGAACTTCTTGAGCTGCCAGTTCTTGCCGCCATCGACGGTCTTGTAGAGCCCGCGCTCCGGGTTCGTCGCCCAGGCCGCGCCGAGGGCCGCGACCCAGGCCACGTTCGGGTTGGTCGGATGGACGATGATGCGCCCGATGTGCTGCGTCTCCTTGAGCCCAACGAAGGTCCAGGTCAGCCCGCCATCGGTCGACTTGAAGACGCCACCACCTGGGGAGATCGAGTTGCGTGAGTTCGGCTCACCGGTCCCGAGGTAGAGGATGTTCGTGTCGCTCGGGGCGATCGCGAGATCGCCAAGGGAGGCGACGCCGTAGTTGTCGAAGACGGGACGGAAGGTCGTGCCATTGTTGGTCGTCTTCCAGACGCCACCCGCTGCCGCGGCGACGAAGAAGGTCTTCGACGGCGAGGGGATACCCTCCACGTCGGCGATACGGCCAGCCATGTTGGCGGGACCGATGTTGCGCCATCGCAGACCGTCGATGACGGTCGGATCGATGGTCTGTGCGGCGAGCGGCGCGGCCGCGAGGGCCGCCCCGCCGACCACGGACAGGAACCGGGTGAGACGCATAGGGAAACGAACTCTGGAAAAGGGTGAACCTGCGGACTGCGACCTACGAAAAACCTACGCTGGAGGGCGGGGCCCCGTTGAGGGGCGCGCAGAGGACGGGCTGCTCGCCGGTTTCGGGGGCTCCGGGGGGGTCGGGGGGGCGGGGAGGAGGGCTCGGGGGATCCCCAGCTCCTCCGGGGTCGGGAGGACCCGGTCCCGACTGAACCGCCGCCGCGCCTGGTCCATCGCGTTGATCCGCTGGATCCAGGTCAGGATCTCGGCGTCATAGCGGGCCAGATTGTTCTGGAGCCAGTAGGGCCGGTTCTCGGCGCGCCAGCTCCGCTCGAAGAGCTCTCGCGTGAGCACGAACCCGTCGCGCATGTCCTGCAGCCGTCCGTTGATCCCGGACAATTCGGCGAGATCGATCCATGAGACGTTGGTGCGCCCAGGCTCCGTGGCCTTGGCGTAGGCGGTGACGATCTCATCCGCGGTCTGGAACTTGGCCCCGATCCAATCGATGCGCCGCGCCCCGAGCTCCATGGCGTCGAGCGCGGTGAGCTCACGGAGGTGCCGCTGCTGCTGGCGCGCTTGGAGGATCTTCACGAGGGCCGACTCTGCCTGCACGCGAACGGCGGTGAGTTGGGGCCGGAGGCGCTGCAGATCCACCACGCCTTCGGCAGAGAAGGGATCGACGAAGAAGAGATAGCTCGAGGCGTCGCCGGCCCGCGTCGACTGCAAGAGGCGCTGCGCCTGGGTGAGATGCCGCTGGGCCGCGTCGATCAGCCCCGTGGTATCGCCATGGAAGAGCTGGCCGAAGCTCCGTTCGAAGACGGGAATGCTCGACTCGCCCGGCTGCCAGGCGACGGCAGCGCCGAAGAGTATCCCATACCAGGTCTGCTCGAAGAGCGCATCGCCGTTGTCGTCCCACGACGTGTTGAGCAATCCCGTCGATCCTGCGGCCTGCCCTTCGCGCGCGAAGCCCTGGATGTTCGGGAGGGTCATCGCGTAGTTGGGCCAGACGCGATTCCAGTTGTTGACGCCCGGCGCGACCCAGGTCTCCATCCCCGCCTCGGTGTATGGCTTGAGGAAGCGCTCGAACCCCGAGGCGCGCTCGTACGACCAGGCGACCGCGATGAGATCCTTGGGGAGCGACTTCACCAGCGCGGGATGGTTCATCGCGATATCGCCCCAGAAGAGGAAGCGACGCCCGGGGCGCCGGAGGGCGGCCTCGATATTCGCGAGATAGGTCAGATAGACCGGACCGATCCCATCGCGATCGACGCGCGCCTTGGTCTGGCCCTTCCCCAGCTCAAAGGTCTCATCGGCGCCGAGGTGGAGGAAGGGTCCGGGAAAGAGGGAGTCGATCTCGGCGAAGATCTCGCGGGTGAGGGTGAGCGACTCCGGCTGTCCCGGGGCGAGCACGTGGCCATGCGGGGTCTCCGCGAGCGGCGCGTAGAGCTCCTGCTTGAGGGCGTGATGCAGATGTCCGAAGGTCTGCTGCTCCGGGATGATCGTCACATGGTAGCGCTTGGCGTAGGCGACGAGCTCCTTGACGTCCTCGCGCGACATCGCCCCCCCGGGCGGGGCGATCAGTGGATGCGAGGCGAACTGAAGCGTATGCTCGAAGTACGGCGAGAAGACGTTGATCTTGTACGCGGCGAAGAGACGGATCTGCCGCTTCTGATACTCGAGCGTCGGCACGGGACCACGGGAGAGGTCGTCGTGCACGCCGCGCCAGCGCATCGCGGGCCAATCGCGGATGGTCACGAAGTGGAGACGTCGCTGCTCTCCTGCGCCAGCGAAGAGTTGCTTGAGCGTCTGCAAGCCGTAGAAGACCCCAGCATCGCTGTCGGCGATGAGGTGCGCCCCATCGGCGGTGGTGACGAGGATGTATCCCTCGGTTTCCATCGCGGGCTCGAAGACGAGGCGCTGCCGCGTGAGGAAGGTCTGCGCCTCGCGCGTGTCGCGGCGGAGGATCTCCACCGGCCAGTGCCGTCCCGAGGCAACGAGCTCGGCGCGGACGCCGCGTTCGCGCATCGTCTCGACGAACTCGCGGGCCGCGCTCCGGTCGGTGTCGGTGCGGAGCCCCTCGAAGCCGATCGTCGTCTGAAAGCGCTGCGGCGCCGCGATGCTCACGAGTTCGCGCGGCGCCGGGAGGAGGCGCGGCATCATCTCCGGTGCCACCGCGGCCATGGCCGTCGGCGCGGTGGTCTGCGACCGCGCCGGTGATGGGGTGCCCACCCCGAGTACGCAGGCGATCAGTGCGAAGGCGACGAGGGAGGGTGGACGTGTCATGGCGATGGGGTGGTCAGAGGGAGGAACGCTGGAGTGCGGCGAGCACGCGCCAGGGCGTGAGGGGGAGATCCGGGACCTCGACGCCGAGGGCATCGGCGACGGCGCCGGCGATGGCGGGGGCGGTAGGGATGATCGCGGGTTCGGCGATCCCCCGCGCCCCGACGGTGTTCGCCTGCGGGTCGGCCCCATCGAGGAAGTGCCCGTCGATCAGGGGGATATCGGCGTGTGTTGGGATCTTGTAGTCGTGCAGGCCCAGCGCGAGGGGCCGGCCCATCCGAGCATCGAGTGGGCGCTCCTCGAAGCAGGCGAAGCCAAGCCCTTGGATGATCCCCCCCTCGAGCTGCGACTCAGCGAGGGTGGGGTTCACGATCCGCCCTGCATCGTGCACGGCGACGATCCGCACGACGCGCACGACGCCGGTCTCGGTGTCGACCTCGACCTCTGCGAACTGTGCCCCCGTGGTGACGATTCCAACCGCCTCAGGGTTCGGACCGCGGCTCCCATGGCCTTGGATCATCACGTTGCCGAGTTTGGCGGTCACCTCACCGAAGGTGAGCGATCGGTCCTCATCGCGAACACTGATGCGTCCCTCATGCGCGGTGAGTCGAGCGACCGGCACATTCAGGATCCCCGCCGCCGCATCCAGTACGGCGCGACGCGCATCCTCCGCCGCCATGCGGACCGCTGGCGTGAGGGAGGCGACGGTCATCGAGCCCCACGAGTTCCCATTGTAGGGACCGGTCGCCGTGTCACCTATCACGGCGCGGACGGCATCGAGGCGATGCCCGAGCGCTTCGGCGGCGACCTGTGCGAGGATCGTGCGCGTCCCGGTCCCGAGGTCCTGCGAGCCGGCGAGCACCTCGGCGGTGCCATCGGGATTGAGGCGCACCGTCGCGTAGGCGGGTGGTCCGCCGCCGGTCGACCAGACCTGCGAGGCCACGCCGAATCCGCGGCGGCGGTGTGGTGCACTCGGCGTCTGTGTGTGGCGATCTGCCCATCCGATGCGACGTGCGCCCTCAGCATAGCAGTCCGCGAGCCGGTTCCCCGTGTACGGACGTCCGCGCCGCTGATCGTGCGTCGCGATGTTGCGTTGCCGTAGCGCGAGAGGATCCATCGCCAGTGCCTGCGCGAGGGCGTTCATCCCCATCTCGAGCCCGACCGATCCTTCGGCGTGGCCCGGCGCACGGAAGGCCGCCATTGCCCCGGTGTTCACATAGGCGATGCGGACCGTGGTCCGTACATTCGGGCAGGCGTAGAGCTCGTGATAGATGTCGCCCGGGCTCTCCTCCCACCCGGAGACGCCGAGTGGGACGGTGGCCTCGAGGTCGATCGCGGTGAGCTGGCCCTCTCGCGTGGCGGCGATGGTGACGCGTTGCCAGCTGCTCGGGCGATTCCCGGTGTCGATCTGCTCGCCGGGACGATCGAGGAGACAGGCGACCGCATGCCCGAGGCGCTTCGCGAAGGCGACGGCGACGAAGGTGTGCGCGCCCGCGTTGTTCTTGGCGCCGAAGCCCCCGCCCATCGCCTCGCAGATCACTCGGACGTGGGACAGCGAGAGGCCGAAGGCCTTGGCGACATTGTCGCGGACGCGGAAGATCCCCTGTGTGCTCTCCCAGACGGTGACGCGATCGCCCTCCCATTCGGCCACGGCGGCGTGTGGCTCCAGCGCACTGTGGAGCGCGCAGGGGGTGCGCACCTCGCGGGTGATGACGACCTCGGCGTTGGCGAGGGCCGCGCTGACATCGCCGCGCTCGACGACCTTGGGTCCGCCTCCCATCAGGTTATTCGAGAGACCGGGGCGGATGAGGGTCTCACTCGCCGCCGCCTCAGCGACCGTGAGCATGTGCGGGAGTCGCTCCGTCTCGACGCGAATCAACGCGGCGGCCGCCTCGGCGATTGCGGGCGTGGTGGCGCAGACCGCGGCGAGGGGTTGGCCGAAGTAGGTGATCTCGGGGTGGAAGAGCCGCGTGCGTGCTGGGACGTCGGCGTGAGTCAGGATGTCGAGCACCCCCGGGAGGACGCGTGCGGCGCTGGTGTCGATCGCGAGGACGCGACCGCGCGCGATGGTGCTCCGCACGATTGCAGCGGAGGCCTGATTGGGGCGTCGAACGTCGGTCACATAGGGGGCGCGGCCCATCGTCTTGAGCAGTCCGTCGGCGCGAAGCGCGCGGGCTCCCACATGGGTGAGCGGCGCGTCAGGGCCCCAGGGTTCCACCGGGAAGGCGGGGACCTCGACGACCCGCTCCTCGGTGCGTCCTTCGACCTCGACCGTCGTGGTGACGAAGCGCGGGGCGCTCTGTGCGGGGTCCGTCATGCGTCTCGGCTCAGATCGCCACCCCGCATCGCCGCCGCGGCGCGTCGGACGGCGCGTACGATCTTCGGGTGGGTCCCGCAGCGACAGAGGTTCCCGCTCAGTCCGGCGATGATCTGTTCATCCGTCGGGGCGGGATGAGCGGCGAGTACCGCGACCGCCGCCATGATCTGTCCGGGGGTGCAGAAGCCACACTGGACCGCATCCTCTGCGACGAAGGCCTCCTGCAGGCGATGCGGAGCGTCGGTGGTGCCGAGCCCTTCGATGGTCTCGACGGTGCGCCCGTCGCAGCGGTGCACGAGGGTGCGACAGCTGTAGACCGGCTCCCCATCGAGGAGGACGGTGCAGGTCCCGCACTCGGCGCGGTCACACCCGCGTTTGGTCCCGGTGAGTCCGCAGTGGTCACGCAGGAAGTCGAGAAGGGTGGTCTCGCCCGGCGGGTCGGCGTCGACCGGGCGGCCATTCAGGGTCAGGCGCATCCAGTGGAATTATCGGCGGCGCGGGAGGTTGTCCAGCGCCGTGACGGGATGGGGTGTCCGACCGTCTTTCCATCGCTATCTTGAACAGGTCAATTTTCCGGTCCGACCGCATCTCATCAGAGGACGCCATGCCGTACGTGATCACCGAAGCCTGCATCAACACCAAGGACAAGTCCTGCGTCGACGTCTGCCCGGTGGATTGCATCTACGAGGGGCCGGAGATGCTCTACATCCATCCCGACGAGTGCATCGATTGCGGCGCCTGCGAGCCTGAGTGCCCGGTGACGGCGATCTTCCCCGAGGAGGATGTGCCGGGGAACCTCAAGCAGTATGTGCAGCTCAATCGCGAGGTCTTCCAGAAGGAGCCCAAGCCGCACAAGCCGACGCGCTGAGGACGCGCGTCGCGGGCGGATGTGAAGGCGGGGCGCCGGATACGATCCGGCGCCCCTCGTTTTTTCATTCGGTCGTCGTGGTTCGGGTCCTGGTACGGGGTGGCCTACCAGAGGGGGCCGAACCGTTCCTTCCCGATGAAGAGCCCGAGGATGGCGCCATACTGTAGGAAGGTGCTGATCTCACTCCGCCACGCCTCGGCCCAGAAGAATTCGCCGGCGCTCTCGCCGGCCGGTGGGCGGGGGATCCAACGGGGGACGCGCGCCTTGTAGTCGAGATAGTCGTGCCCGAAGATGCTCTCCAGCACTCCCTCCTCATAGCGCACGATGTAGAAGTACTCGACGGCGAACAGCAGGGTCGCAGCGGGGAGGAACCAGGTCACGCCGGAGATCGTGATCACGCCCATCCAGATGAGGAAGTTGCCCACGTAGAGGGGATTCCTGCTCCACGCGAATGGGCCGTGGTTCACGAGCTTCTGCACGTTGCGTGAGCGCCGGCGCGTCACCGTCCCGGCCGTCGCGACCCCCCACATCCGCCATCCCTCACCGAGGATCATCAGCACCGCGCCGACGATCGAGGTGCGCAGCGTCATCCCGCCCGGCGCGAGGAGGGGCACCAGCAGGAAGGGGACGGGCAGCCACCCGCGGTTGCGGAAGAGCAACGCCCCAATACGGGCGGCAGCGCTCTGTTCGGCGGCGCTCAGCGGTGCGGCAGGGGCGGGCGTGCTCACAAGATCGCTCTGGAAAGGGAGACGGGCGGGGGCGAAGGTCGCTGTCCGCCGAGCGCGCCGCAAGCCATCAGGCGATTCCCGCCGGTCCCCCGGTATGGTCCGGTGCGATCAGGATGTCGTCCTCCACCCAGAGGGTCCGGACCGTCACGACGATCGCGGCGAGCATCGGGATGGCAACGAAGAGCCCGAGAAATCCGAAGACGTAGGCGGCGATGACCTGGGTCACCAGCGTGAGGGCCGGTGGGAGATCGAGCTGCTCCTTCATCAAGTAGGGGATGAGGAGGTTGTTCTCGAGGAATTGGATCCCCCAGTAGACACCGGCCACCACGAG
>JBEGVM010000062.1:0-6461 GCA_041178365.1 Gemmatimonadota bacterium
TCCACGGTGGGGCGCGAGGCGGAGGTGCCGAGGAAGGTCAGCGAGAGCGACATCTGGGAAAGCTACCGACGACCGGCGGGGGAGGCGATGTACCCACCGCGAGCCCAACGCCTCGTCTAGAGCGCTCGCGCGTAGATCGGATCGGTCGCCGGGTCGGTCCCGACCACGAAGGTGTGCGCGCCGACCTGCGTGAACCCCAGCCGGGCGTAGAAGGCCCGCGCCCGCGCATTGCGCTCCCAGACCCCCAGCCAGACCGTCTCCGCCCCCCGTTCCCGCGCGACATCGAAGGCGGCGGTGATCAGCCGCTGGGCGAGTCCCGTGCCATGGAAGGGCGTATCGATATAGAACCGCTTGATCTCGATCGGTCGCGGGCCCGTCACGCAGTCTGGCACCTCGCCGGCATACACCTGCGTGAATCCCGCGAGGACACCGTCGTGCTCGGCGAACAACGTCACCATCGCGGGATCCGTGAGCTCCGCGGTCTGTTGCGCGACCCCGAACGCCTCGTGGAGATGCATCGCGAGGTCATCCGGCGTGTGGAACGTGCCGAAGGTGTCGGCGAAGGTTCGCGCGCCGAAGGCCGCGAGCGCCGCGGCATCGCTCGTGGTTGCCTGACGGATCGAGCACCCTACCGTCATTTCGGGAACATACGGATATACGTCTCCGCGTCGAATTTCTCCCGCGCCCGCGCGAGGCTCATCGGGCGCATCACCCCGAAGACCGGCTTGTCGAACCAGGGGCGATCGAACTTCCCGAAGCACCACTGGATCCCGCCGTAACTCGATGGGTCGCGTCCATCGAGCGCCCACTTGTTGTTCAGGTGGATGAGGTGCTCGAGGGCATGCTTGTACCGCGCCGTCCAGAGGAGCACCGACTTCCCCCAGAGCATCCGCACCACATTGTGCATGTGCCCGGTGCGGACCATCTCCCGCTGCGCCGCGTTCCAGAGCTCGTCATGCGTCTCGGCGCGCTCCAGCTGCTCGCGCGTGTAGATCGCTTCGCGCGGATCGTCCTTGTGCTTCTCCATCGTCTTGTGGACCCACTCCGGGAGCCCTTTCAGCTTCCCATAGTTCGGGTTTCGGAGGCAGAAGTTGAGCGCCAGTTCGCGCCAGGTGATCAGCTCGTCCTCGAACTTCGCCGCCGATTCCTTGTACCCAACCGCGCGCACCGTCCGCACCACCTCGGCCGCGGAGATCTGCCCGAAGTGGAGCCAGGGAGAGAGGCGGGAGGAGCCTTCTGAGTCGCTCGGCTCATTTCGACGCTCTGTGTAATCGCGCAGCGCGCCATCACAGAAGGCACGGAGCCGCGCCCGTGCGCCATCGAGCCCGCTCGCGAATGGCACGGGGGGGACGGAGTGATCGATCTCACAGCGCGCGACCTCGGCGGCCACATCGAGGTGGTCGAGGTCGAGGCGATCCACCTCGAGGGAGTTCCAGAGGGTATCGGAGAGCTCGCGTGAGGCGGGGCGCTCCTCCACCGGCTCCAAGGCGAGGTCGAGCAGTTTCGCGATCTTGGGGCGAATGGTCCGCGCGGCGTACTCCTCTTTGACGAAGGCGCCGGAGGGGACCACCGCATGCGACTCCACGAGATCCACCCGGCAGGGCGCACGCTCCACGAAGCGCGCCGTGCGCTCCGCGATCCCTGCGGTCGGGAAGCGGTCGGTCACCACGAGGGCGGCACGCGCGGCGAGACGATCCACGACGCGGCGGTCGTCATCACGGCGGCGACGGAGCACGAACTGGTAGCGGAAGCCGAGCTGCGCGGCGCGGGCATGGAGAGCCCGAGCGTTCTCGATGATGACCGTGTGGATCCGGTCGTTCGCGTGCTCGTAGGTCGGGTCGAGTCCCTGATGCACGAGGAGGGGCTTCCCGAGCCGATCGGCGTGCAGGATCGCCTGGCGGAGCGCCCAGTTCTCCTCGAACCGGTGGGAGCTCTGCATCCAATAGAGGACGTAGTCGCCGTCGGGCTGGGTCCGGACCTCGTTGGCCGTGACCGCGCGGAGGGCGAGCTGGTCGCGGACGAAGTCCGAGGTGAGGGCGTGCGGGGCGGGGCGGGCCTTCTTGGTCATTTGAGGTAGACGCTGGGGGGGTGGCGTTTGGTTCCCCGATTGACTAGTCTTCGGGGTTGGCGCCCTCCCCAGAGGGACGCCCTGCGGGGCTGTAGCTCAGCTGGGAGAGCGCTGCAATCGCACTGCAGAGGTCAGGGGTTCGATCCCCCTCAGCTCCATACGAAGGTCAGGTTTTCGCTGGTCCGTTCGACACAATGGAAGCCCGCCGCCGGTCGGTAGGACGGAGAGTTCCAATGACGGCGCGCGTGGCACATGTTCGGACGAGTCCAGCATCCCAGACGCCGCGAACCCTCAGGGTTCGCGGCGTTTCGTGCGTTCGGGCCCGAAAGGCCGATACCGACCCTGCGGCGTTGCGCACTCTCCATGCGCCGTGCGCCGAGGACCGGCTCACCGCGTACGAGGTCTCGTCGCTGATCAACTCCCCGCGGAACAACGCCCCTGCGCTTCTGGCGCCGGTGAGCGACGCGCGGTCCTGATCCTCGAGTGGGGACCTACCAGCGTTCCCGCGTCCGCAGCCCCGTGATGTGCGCCACGTGGTGCCGCCCATGCCAGGCGTAGAGCGCGAGCAGCCCGTCGAGGATCTGTGGCCCGTTCGCCGGATGCAGATACGGCCGCGCGAACTGTGCTGGCGTCATCGCCTCGAAGACCGCCACCAGCCGCGCGTGCACCCCGTCGATCATCTGGAGGGAGGGGGCGAGGGGGAGTCGCGCATCCGCCTGCGCCGCAAACCCCTTCTCATTGTATGGACGGATGGTGGGGTTCTCCTCAGTGAGGGCGAGCTTGAGTCGCGTCAGCGCATTGGTATGCGAGTCGGCGAGATGGTGGACCACCTGCCGAACGGTCCAGCCTCCTGGCCGGTACGGCGTGTCGAGCTGGGCGTCGGAAAGTCCGAGGAGGGCGCCATGCAGCTCCTGGGGGAGCGCCCGGATCTGGGCGATGCGCTGGGCGCGCTCTCCCGCCGTGGACTCGGCGGGGCGCTGGAAGCGGCCGATGGGGTAGGCGAGGTCGATGTTCATACGGAGAAAGTAGCCCCGAGAGGGTTGCCCGACGGAGGGGGTCGTTCTAGACTTCGGATTCCCCACGGTGCGCTCGCACCGGCGGGTACTGCCCCTTGGTGTAACTGGCAACACGCCTGACTCTGGATCAGGAGAGTCCTGGTTCGATCCCAGGAGGGGCAACTCGAAGCCCACCAACGACTTCAGTCGCTGGTGGGCTTTGTTCTTGCACCGTACATTCGGACGATGCCGCTCCTTCCGCGCCCAATCGCTGGCCGCCTCACCCTCGCCGCGGCCCTCGCCCTGATCGGCTACCTCGCGTTCTGGCCGGTGCCGATCGAACCGGTCGCATGGGACGCCCCAGCCGATCGCGGCTTCGTCGGGGACTTCGCCGTTGACTCCTCCTTGGCGCGCGCGGAACGCATCCCACTCGATGGACATCCCGGGCCCGAGAGCGTGGCGCGCGATGCGCAGGGGCGCCTCTACGCGGCCTGCCTCGACGGGAGCATCGTCCGACTCGACGCCGAGGGGCGCGATCCCCGCGTCTGGGCGCGCACCGGTGGGCGCCCACTCGGGCTCGCCTTCGGTGGGGACGGCACCCTCTACGTGGCCGACGGGATCCGCGGCCTCCTCGCCATCGATACCACAGGACAGGTGACGGTGCTCGCCACCGAGGCGGAGGGACGCCCCTTCGGGTTCGCCGATGATCTCGACGTCGCGCCGAACGGGCGCGTCTACTTCAGCGATGCCTCGAGCAAGTTCACCGTGGCATCGCGCACCGCCGCCGCGAGCACGCTCGACATCATCGAACATGGCGGGCATGGGCGGCTCCTTGAGTGGGACCCGAGCACGCGCCAAGTGCGCGTCGTCGCGGGAGGACTCCAGTTCGCGAATGGCGTCGCCCTCACCGCCGATGCGCGTGCGGTGCTCCTCACGGAGACGGGGGCGTATCGCATCGTCCGCGTGGAGCTCGAGGGTCCGATGCGCGGTCAGGTGACGCCACTCCTCGAGAATCTCCCCGGCTTCCCCGACAACATCTCGCGTGATGCCGAGGGGCGCTTCTGGGTGGCGCTCTTCGCCCCGCGGAAGGGGATCCTCGACCGGCTCGCGCGGTATCCATCGCTTCGGAAGGTCATCCTGCGCATTCCCTCGGCGCTGCAGCCCAAGCCGGTACGGTACGCGCACCTGATCGCGATCGACGAGTCGGGGCGCGTCCTTGAGGATCGGCAGGATCCGGCGGGCGGGTATGCGCCGATCACCGATGTGTTGGCGACGGAGCGCTGGTTGTATCTGGGGAGTCTCTCGGAGCCGACGCTGGGGCGGGTGCGGCGATGAGGTCGTGCATAGGCATCGTGATGATCGCCGCGCTTTGCATCGCGCCGCGCCTCCGGGCACAGGCCCCAACCTCACCTGTTCCCCCCGATCTCGCCGCCGCGCAGGCAGCATACGACCGCACGCCGCAGGATCGCGATGCGCTGATCTGGCTCGGTCGACGAATCGGCTACACCGGCGCCTATCAGCGGGCGATCGATCTCTACACGCTCGGGCTGCAGCAACATCCCGACTCCCCCTTTTTGCTGCGCCATCGGGGACACCGCTACCTCTCGATCCGCGACACGCGGCGGGCGCGGGCTGATCTGGAGCGGGCGTGGGCCGGTGTGCGGTCGCAACCCGACGTGGTGGAACCGGATGGACAACCGAATGCGCGTGGGATCCCCACGAGCACCCTGCACTCGAACATCCGCTACCATCTCGCGCTGGCCTACTTCCTCGATGGGGACTTCGCGCTCGCCGTGCCCATCTGGGCCGAGGATGCGCGTGTGGCCGCCAATCTCGACCAGCGCGTGGCCGCCACCTACTGGTGGGTGCTCTCCCTCGCGCACTTGGGGCGCCGCGCGGAGGTAGCGGCGCTGCTCGCGCCGATCGATCCCGCATGGGACATCATCGAGAACGGGGTCTACCACCGACTGCTGCTGTACATGAAGGGGGCGCTCTCGGAGGAACGCCTCCTCTCCGCTGACGCCGATGCGCTCGAGCGGCAGACGATCGGCAACGGGGTCGGACAGTGGCATGCGGCCAACGGGCGGCCAGCCGAGGCTCGTGCGGCGTGGCAGCGGGTGTTGGCGGGGAATCCCGCCCCGAGTTTCGGGGTGCTTGCGGCGGAGCGGGGGATGGCTAGGCTACGATGATGCTCACCACGCTCGCACTCGCCTTTTCGCTCGCCATGCCATCGGATTCGATCCGATTCCCGACCGTCACCTTCGACAACCTCGAAGGGCGGTCTCTGACCCTCCCCGCTGACTTCAATGGGGAGCGGAACGTGGTCTTCGTCGCCTTCGAGATGGAGCAGCAGCGCGAGGTCGATTCCTGGGCGCCCTGGCTCAAGCAGACCCTCCCCAAGTATCCCGGCGCCGATTTCTACGAGATCCCGACCATCAAGCGGATGGTCGCGCCGATGCGCTGGGTGATCAATCGTGGGATGCGCGGTGGGATCCCCGACCGCGCGGTGCGCGAGCGGACGGTCACGCTCTACATCGACAAGGAACCCTTCAAACGCTCCCTCGGCATCACCACCGAGTCGACGATCCAGGTGCTGGTCGTCGACCGTGCGGGGCGGGTGCTCTGGCGGACGACCGGGCCCTTTGCGGTGGGGAAGGCGGCGGAGCTGGAGAAGGCGCTCGCCGGGCGGTGAGGGGAAGGGTGCGGCTCCCTCAGCGCAGCTGGAGCCCCACTCGCACCGTCCGCCCCACTTGGGGTAACCCACACTGATCATGCGTCAGGCGGTCGAGCAGGTTGTCGATGCCGACGCTGAGCCGGAGCGCCGACCAGAGCCCTCGCGCTCCGAGCGCGATATCCCGATCGATTAGGGCATCGAGCCGTGTGGCAGCCCCGATCCGCTCGCGCGCCCCGCGCTCGGGATTGAGGCACGACTGCGCCCCGACCGTCGTCGCGGCGGTGGTGAGCCGCGTCCGCGCGACGATCGGCACGATCGCCGTCACCGAGCCCCGGAGATGCGGTACGTATTCGGGTGCCGTGCGCACGCCGCTCAGCTGATCGATCAACTGCGGGTCCTGGAGCGTGAGATCGGCGAGGAAGGTGCGATTGGTCCCTCTCCACGCCCCGAAGAGCTCGAGCCCATGTGTCCGCTGCGCCTTCGCATTCACCCGGATGAAGGTGCGATCGGGACGCGTCACCCGCACCACGGCGTCGTCCAATTGCTGACGGAAGAGCGTGGCCTGTACCTCGCCCGCCCCACGCTGCCAAAGGGCGCTGACCTCACTCGAGAAGAGGCGCTCCGGCCGGAGATCGGGATTCGGGGTGAAGCGCTGGAGGCTCCCCGAATAGAGTTCGCGCAGGGCAGGGAAGCGCGCGCGGCGGGTCATGGCGGCGTTGATCTG
>JBEGVM010000063.1:0-4450 GCA_041178365.1 Gemmatimonadota bacterium
TTTGACATACTGTATGTCAAGTAGCTTTGCTACGACAGCGATCCCCCGAGGACGCAGCCCTCAGTCGCGGCCGCGCAATCGCAAGCGCCCTCAAACGGACTTGCGGTGCTTCCGCCGCGAAGGCGAAAGCACCGCAAGGTGATTCTCGGAAATCGGTTGTTTCGATCGGGACGGCGGGATTCGAACCCGCGACCCCCTGAACCCCATTCAGGTGCGCTACCGGACTGCGCTACGTCCCGTCCGCCGCACTTCGCGGACAGTTACGAATCATAGCGCCCCGATGCGCAGGTGTCCACCCAACTCAGCTCGTCGAACAGGCCATATCCTGCCCGCAACAGAGCGGTGACTTGATCTTCCCATGCCCATTCGGGCACTTCGAGATCGCCACCACGCCACCATCCGGCAGGGTGAGGGCATCATGCACCAGCGAGGCACCGCACTTGGCGCAGGTCGCGTTCACGGCCATGCCGCACTTCGGACACTCGTACGTCGCCATCGGGATACTCCAGCGTGAGAGGATGGAACGGGGTGAATGTACCACACGGCCGTTCACTCCGGCCGCACCAACTCCACGCGGCGGTTCCGTTGCTTTCCCTCGGCCGACGCATTCGAGGCGATCGGGCGCGAGGCCCCATACCCCCTCGCCGTGAGCCGAGACGCCGGCACGCCGAGCGCGACGAGCCGCGCCACCACCGCCTGCGCCCGCCGCTGGGAGAGGGTGAGATTCGCGGCATCAGCCCCCGTATCGTCGGTGTGCCCCTCCACCTCGACGGTGAGGTCGGCCTTGGCCTTGAGCACCGCGGCGGCCGCCGCGAGAGGGGCATCGGAGGTGGGCCGCAGCCGATCGGAGCCGACGTCGAACTCGATCCCCTCGAGCGTCATCCGCCCGTCCTCCATGATCGCCCGGTAGAGATCCTTCCCCCCCGCCGCGATCCGCAGGTTGGTGAGGAGCCCCGGCCTCTCCGCGCTCGCGTAGAGCACGAGGGTGAGCGTATTGGTCCGGCCCAAGGTCGCCGTCGGGAGGTTCGCCACCCGCGTCCCCGCCAGATAGACCTTCACGTAGTTCCCGTCGGCCATGACCTTCACAGGGACCGCGCGCTCCTCCTCCTCTGCATCGGGATCGGTCGGCAGCTCACTCACGAACGCATCATCCTCCCCCCGGACCCCGCCCTTCCGAGCGCCGAACGAGACGTGTTGGTATCCCGCCGTCTCCGGCGTCACGAGCCAGAGCTCATCGTCCCACCCCGAGCCTCGCAGGTCGAACTCGACCGTGAAGCGCTCGGGGAGCCGCTCGGGGAGTGGGATCGCGATCCGCGTGGGATAACTCGTCACGCGGAGCACGCTCGCCCCATCGACCTTGGCGACCTCCGCATTCCCCTCGACGAGGCGGAGCGCACGGGGGAACATCCCCACGGTCACGGTGCTGAAGTTCGTCGCATAGAGCACGCGGTCGCCGGGGACGAAGTCGTTGCCGGCATCGGTCTGAGCGGCGAGGGGCGGCGCAAGCGGCGTCACGACAGCGAACAGCACGGCAATAAGACCGGCAACGGCGAGGCCGGCGAAACGGGGGACGAGGACGTGACGGATCAACATGAGGTCTCCTCGTGATGAGAGATCGCAGGGGGTTACCTCGCGGTAATATGGGAGAAGGCCCCGCGGCAGCTAGGCGTGGTGCGTCCCGGGAAGGACGGCCTGGGTCTGGAGACCCAGGCTGGTTGGCAGAGACCCCGTGGCGGTCTATGTTTTAAGGTCTATGATCGTCCGCCGTCCCCTCTTCACCCTCGGGCTCATCCTGCTCGCTTCTGGCGCCTCCCTTGAGGCGCAAGGGAGCGGTCGTGGGGCGCGTGCCGGTCAGACTGGGCGCCAAGGCGCGGGAACCAGCGCCCGGGGTCCGATCGCCGCCCTCGGCTCCCGTGGGACCAATCCGGCCGGCCCCTTTGCGACGTTGGGCATGGTCCCCACCGTCACCCCCACGGGACGCGACTCGATCCTCGCCCTCTCCCGCTCCCTCCTCGGGGTGCGATACCGCTGGGCTGGCTCCAATGAGACCGGCGTCGATTGCTCGGGGCTCGTCCGCTATGTCTTTGGCGCCCTCGGCGTGGACCTCCCACACAACGCGGCGCAGCTCTCCGCTCGTGGCGCGTCGGTCCCGGCGGACACCGCCGCGATGCAACCGGGGGACCTGATCGTCTTCAGCCCCAAGAAGAGCAACCGGATCTCCCATGTGGGGATCTACATGGGGAACGGGACCATGCTCCACGCGTCGAGCTACAACAAGCGCGTGGTCGAGGTCCCGCTCGCGACCTACAAGAGCCTCCGGCTCCGCGATGTCCGTCGCGTGGTCGCTATTACGCCGACGAGCAACACCGCAGGCGACATCGACGGTTGACCCGCCCCCCGCCTCAGGCGGGGGGTCACTGCGCCCAGGACTTCCGGTCGTCCGGGGGCACGAAATTCGACAGGAAGAGCCGCTCCTCCGCCGTCAGGGCGCCAACCCCCTGCGCGGAGATCTTATCGAGGATCCGATTCACCTCGTCGCGGGTGAGCGCGTGCACGCCATCGAGCCGCAGATCGCTTGGCTTCATTTGCACGACGCGCGCTGAGACCTGCGGTGCCGCCTGCATCCGCTGTTGGAAGCGGCGACGCGACGAGAAGCGCTCGCGCAGCTGCAGGTATATCCAGGCGCCGAGGTACCCACCCAGGTGCGCGAAATCGGCGACCCCGCCCCGCGACCCGCCGAACCCGGAGTAGAGGGCGAAGCCGGTGGTGATCAACACCAGCAACCAGGCCTCGACCGGAATGACCCCCCAGATGTAGATCCGCTCCTTGGGCCAGAAGAGCGCGAAGGCGAGCATCACACCGAAGACGCCCGCCGAGGCACCGATGACGGCGTGCGATGGCGCGAGGAGCAAGGTGAGCAGTGCGCCGGTGATCCCACTCACGACGTAGAGCTGCGCGAAGTCGCGGGCGCCGATCCGCTGTTCCACCCGCGCCCCGAAGAAGAAGAGGCCGAGCATGTTGAAGAAGAGGTGGCCGATCCCGCCATGTAGGAACATGTAGGTCACGATCGACCAGGGGCGCGCGAGGATCGCCTGCGGGACGAAGACGAGCGGTTCGACGAGCGCGGGGGCGAGGACCTGCACGCCGAAGACCACGACGTTCGCGATGAGGAGGCGTTGGACCCAGGGAGTCATGGTTGTGGAATCTAACCGACTACCCTCTTGGGGCCCGTTAACTTCTTGGTGTGCCACGCTCTCCCCTCCGCGAGCTCGCGGCCCTCGGTTTTACCCTCGGGACCACCGCCTTCGGTGGCCCCGCGGCGCATCTCGCGATGCTCGAGACCGAGGTCGTCACGCGTCGTGGATGGCTGACGCGGGAGCGCTTCTTAGATCTCGTCAGTGCGTCCGCGATGATCCCCGGCCCCAACTCCACCGAGACGGTGATGCATGTGGGGTATCTGCGCGCCGGGTGGCGTGGGCTCGTCGTCGCGGGGGTGAGCTTCATCCTCCCCGCGATGGCGATCATGTGGGGACTGGCGTGGGGCTATCAGCGCTATGGCGCGCTGCCCGCAGTCGAGGGAATCCTCGCCGGGATCAAACCGGTGGTCTTCGCGATCGTCTTGCACGCGTTGTGGGGGCTCGGGGCGACCGCACTCCGCTCGGCCGTGACGGTATCGGTTTTGGTGGCCGCGCTCGTGGCGAGTTGGCTCGGGGTGCATGAGCTCGTCATCCTCGGCGTCGCCGCGCTCGTGACCTTTGTGGATCGGCGCGTGATCATGGGTGGAGATCCGCTCGCGCATCTCTCGGGGGCGATGGTGCCCTTTGTGCCGTCAGTGCTCGCGCTCGGGACGAGTGCCCTTTCGATTCCCACGCTCGGCGGACTCTTCGGCGTCTTCGTGAAGGCAGGAGCCTTTCTCTTCGGGAGCGGCTACGTGCTCCTGGCCTTCCTACGCACCGATCTCGTGGAGCGGCTGGGGTGGCTCACCGAGTCGCAGCTGCTCGATGCGATCGCCGCCGGGCAGATGACCCCCGGGCCCGTGTTCACGACGGCGACCTTCATCGGGTATCTGCTTGGCGGGCATGCGGGGGCGATCGTCGCGACAGTGGGGATCTTCCTCCCCGCCTTCGTCTTCACGGCGCTGACCGCCCCCGTCCTCGAGCGGTATGTGGCGCATCCCGACGTGCGGGCCGCATTACGAGGGCTCAATGCGGCCTCGCTCGCGCTGATGGTGGCGGTGAGTGTGCCGCTGGGGCACGCGGCGATGGGGCAGCCGTGGATCGCGGCGCCGTTGCTGGGGATGACGCTGCTCACTCTCATGCGCTCACGGGTGAATACCGGGTGGTTGGTGCTCGCTGGGGGCGCAATCGGGTGGCTAGCTTCCCTCGCATGACCACGCCCATCGCCTTCCTCGGCACCGGACTCCTCGGTGCCGGCTTCGTCGAGGCCGCGC
>JBEGVM010000064.1:0-11040 GCA_041178365.1 Gemmatimonadota bacterium
GTCGAAGGCCGGTGGGGAGCGCGCCATCCGACGGGACGCCGCCGAGCGCTTTCACCTCCCGACGTCGCGCCTCGGGTTCGCAGAGCGTCTCCCCGCCCCGCTGCACGCCCCATCCAACACGCCCGCGCCTACTTCGCGATCCGAGCCGCCAGCAGCTGATTGAGCTTCTTGGGGTCGGCGCGCCCCTTGGACTTCTTCATCACGAAGCCGATCAAGACGCCCTGGAGCTTCTGCTCCCCCGCCGCGAATCGCTCCGCCTCGGTGGGATGCTCCGCCCAGACCTCGTCGATCCACTGCTCGAGGGCCGAGTCATCGCCGACTTGCAGGAGGCCATCGCGCTGCGCGATCACCTCTGGCGCGGCCGCATCGGTGCGCATCGTCGCGAAGACGGTCTTGGCCGCCGTCGAGCTCAGCTGCCCCCCCTTCACGAGGGCGATCAGCGCCGCGAGTCTGGCCGGCACAATTGGGAACTCGGCAAGTGACATCCCCGACTCGTTCAGCGCCGCGAGGACCTCGCCCATGATCCAATTGGCCGCGGCCTTCCCATCTCCCGAGGCCGTGACGACCGCGTCGAAGTACGCGGCGAGTTCCACGGTCGCCGAGAGGACCTCCGCCTCCGCCGCCGACAGCGCGGAGGCGGCGATCCAGCGCGCGCGGCGTGCCGCCGGCAACTCTGGCAGGGCATCACGTTGCTCGCTGATCCACTCGGCGGTCAGCACGAGTGGGGGGAGATCGGGCTCGGGGAAGTAGCGATAATCGTGACTCCCCTCCTTGGACCGTGCGGCGCGCACCTCGGGGATCGCCGCATCGAAGAGCATCGTCTGTTGCGCGATGGTGCCACCCGCCTCGTACGTGGCGACATGTCGCCGGAACTCGAGCTCGAGCGCCTTCTCCACATTGGAGAAGGAGTTGAGGTTCTTGATCTCGGTGCGCGGACGGAAGGCTGACTCGCCGAAGGGTCGCGCGGAGACGTTGGCATCGACGCGGAGCGAGCCCTCCTCCATGGAGACATCGCTGACCCCACAGAAGAGGAGGACCTCACGCAGCGCGCGGAGGTACGCCCCCGCCTGCGCTGCCGACCGGATCTCCGGCTCCCCGACGATTTCGATGAGTGGCACGCCAGCGCGGTTGAGATCGATCGCGGTCATCCCCGGGAAGCGATCGTGGATCGACTTGCCGGCATCCTCTTCCATGTGCACGCGGGTGATCCCGATCCGCGACCCATCGGCGAGCGCGAGATGTCCCCCCGTCGCGAGCGGAAACTCCGCCTGCGAGATCTGATAGCCCTTGGGGAGGTCGGGATAGAAGTAGTTCTTGCGTGCGAAGATGCTCCGCTCGTGCACGGTGCACTCGAGGGCGAGTGCCGCGCGCGTCGCAAGGCGCACCGCCTCCGCGTTGAGCACGGGAAGCGCGCCTGGCAGCGCGAGACAGACGGGACAGGTGTTGCGGTTCGGGGCATCGCCGAAGTTCGTCGAGCAGGCGCAGTAGGCCTTGGTGCGCGTCTTGAGCTGCACATGCACCTCGAGCCCGACGACCATCTCCCAGGTGGTGGTGCTCATCGGTGCGCCTCCGCGCCGAGCGCCTCTTCCAGCGCATAGGCCGCGCGGAACATCGTCGGCTCATCGAAGGCCGGCGCGAGGAGCTGCCCGCCGACGGGGAGGCCGTTCACGCGTCCGATCGGGAGCGAGATCCCCGGTATCCCGGCGAGGTTCGCCGTCACCGTGTAGATGTCGCTGAGGTACATCTCGTAGGGATCGGAGATGGCCCCGAGCTCGAAGGCGGGGGTCGGCGTGGTCGGAGTGAAGAGCACATGCACCCCCGAGGCGAAGACCTCGGTGAAGTCGCGCGCGATCAGGGCGCGGACCTCCTGCGCCTTGCGATAATAGGCGTCGTAGTAGCCTGCGCTCAGGACATACGTCCCGAGAAGAATCCGCCGCGTGACCTCGGCGCCGAAGCCGGCGGCCCGCGTCGCCCCGTACATCGCCTGCACGCCGTCGGCGTCGACCCGCAGGCCGTAGCGCACGCCATCGAACCGCGCGAGGTTCGCCGAGGCCTCGGCCGGCGCGATGATGTAGTAGACGGGGATCGCGTAGGCGGTGTGCGGGAGGGAGACCTCACGAATGGTCGCGCCCTGTGCGCGGAGCGCCTCGAGCGCGCGGTCACAGGCCGCGCGCACCTCGGGCATCAGCGTGGCGGGGAAGTATTCCTTCGGCACACCGACCACGAGTCCATTGAGGGGCCCGGGACCGACGCGCATCGGCGGCACCGGATGTGCGGCGGAGGTGGCATCGAGGGGATCGTGACCCGAGATGAGCTCGGTCGCGAGGGCGGCGTCATCGACGGTGCGCCCGAAGGGGGCGACGCAGTCGAGGGAGGAGGCGAAGGCAACGAGCCCGTAGCGTGAGACGCGGCCGTAGGTGGGCTTCACCCCGACGATCCCACAGAAGGCGGCGGGCTGTCGGACCGAGCCGCCGGTCTCGGAGCCGAGGGCGATCGGGGCGATCCCCGCGGCGACCGCTGCAGCGGATCCACCGGAGGACCCACCCGGCGCGCGACGGCGATCGTGCGGGTTCCGCGAGGGACCGAAGCGGCTGTGTTCCGTGGACGAGCCCATGGCGAACTCGTCCATGTTGGCCTTGCCGACGACGACCGCGCCAGCCTCACGGAGTCTTCGCACGGCGGTGGCCTCGTACGGACTGACCCACCCATCGAGGATCTTGGAGCCGCACCCCGTCGGGAGGGCGCGGGTGGCGAAGTTGTCCTTCACCGCGAGTGGGACGCCGGCGAGCGGGCCCATCGCCAACGGCTGCACCGAGGCCTCGTTGGGATCTGCCGGGTGCACGATGGCATTGAGCCCATCAGCCCCCGCGTGCGTCTCCGCGAGCCGCGCCAGGGAGGCCGCGAGGAGTTCCGTCGGCGAGCTCCGGCCCTCGCGAACGGCCGCCCCGAGCTGCGCGGCGGTGTGATCGAGGAGGGACCGGCTCATGCCCCCTCCCCCGCCTCTTCGTGCGTCGCGAGCCGGGGGACGAGGAAGAACCCGTCACGCATGGTCGGCGCGAACTCCGCGGGCGCCCGCGTGAGGGGCACCGTCCCGCCCTCATCGGGTCGGAGCGTCATCCCGGGGCGTGCCAGATCGGCCGCGGCGGCCGCGCCAGAGGAATCGACCTGCTGCAGGACCTCCATGTGGCCCAGGATCGCATTGAGGTGCGCGACATACTGCGGGAGCTCTGCCTCGGGGATGCTCAGGCGGGCCAGCGCCGCGACGTGCCGCACATCATCAGGAGTCACACTCATCACTCGAATCCTCGCTCAAGTCCGGCGAAGGCGATCACCAACCGCTTCCGCCCGATGCTCTCATCGTCGAAATCCACCGTCACCTTCGCATCGCGCCCACTCCCACTCAACTCGGCGATCGTGCCGGAGCCGAAGCGTGCATGACGCACCCGCTCGCCTCGGACGAAGTTCGGGAGGTCCTGAGATGTCCCCTCATCGGGCTCGAACTCGACCCGGCTCCCGCCACGCGGGCTCCATGAGGGCGTACGCGTCTGTCCGAACGGACGTTCCCGCTCCTCGCTCCGGCGCCAGCGCGAGCCGCTCTCGGAGGGTCCACCCAGGTACGGCGAGGCGAGGCGAGACGAGCCGCGCGCGCGGACCGTCGGCTCCTTGGTGTAGTGACCCGCCACCCCACCCCGCAGGAAGCTCGACATCACGCCGGGCAGCAACTCCCCGTTGCGCCGCCGCTGATGCGCCCAGGAGAGCTGGAGTCGCTCCTCAGCCCGGGTGATCGCCACGTAGAGCAGTCGACGTTCTTCCTCCAGCGCCTCGGGATCATCGATCGTACGAAAGAGGGGGAAGAGTCCCTCCTCGAGGCCCGCGACGCAGACCATCGGGAACTCGAGTCCCTTCGCCGTGTGCACCGTCATCATGGTGACGGCATCGGCGTCGGGGCCGAGCTGATCGAGTCCGGTGACGAGGGTCGCGCGCTGCAGGAAGTGATCGAGCGGGCGCAGTCCGACCTCGCCACCATCGTCGATCAGCGTCTCCGCGGCGGAGGTCACGAGTTCGCGGACGTTGTCGAGCCGCTCGAGTCCCTCCGGGCCTTCGGCGCGGAGCGCCTCGTCAAAGCCGGTGGCCTGAATCACCTCGAGGAGGAGATGGTCGACCCCACTGTCCGCTGCAAGGGAGCGGACGCGATCGACGATCGCGACGAGCTGCGTGAGTGCGTTGCGCGTCGTGGGACGCACCCCCGGCATCGACTCGATCCGACGCGACTGCTCGAGGAGCGAGCGCCCGTTGGTCCGCGCCTCGGTGGCAAGGAGCTCGAGCGTCGTCTCCCCCACCCCGCGCTTGGGCGCGGTGACCGCGCGCCGGAAGGCTTCATTGTCCGCAGGGTTCGCGATGAGACGGAGCCAGGCTACGAGATCCTTGATCTCACGCCGATCGTAGAAGCGCACGGCGCCGACGAGGCGGTACGGGATGGCGTCCTTGCGGAGCGCCTCTTCCATCGCGCGGCTCTGCGCATTGGTGCGGTAGAGGATCGCGCAGTCACGCCAGCTGCCACGCGCGCGTTGCCACTGCTGACAGGCCTCGACTACGGCGTCGGCCTCGTCACGGTCATCCGCGGCCTCGACGAGCGTCACCGGGTCCCCACCAAGTCGCGTGGTCCGCAGCGTCTTCCCGCGCCGGCCCTCGTTCATCGAGATCACGGCATTCGCGAGGTCGAGGATCGGCGCGGTCGAGCGATAGTTCTCCTCCAATCGCACGACGCGCGCTGACGGGAAGTCGCGCTCGAAGTCGAGGATGTTGCGGATGTCGGCGCCACGCCACCCGTAGATCGCCTGATCGTCATCCCCCACGACGGCGAGATTCCCATGGCCACCGGCGATCAGCCGCACGAACTCGTACTGCGCCCGATTGGTATCCTGATACTCATCCACGAGCACCTGGTGGAACCGCCTCGCGTAGTGCTCGCGGATCTGCGCCGATTCCCGCAGGATGCGTACTGGGAGGGTCAGGAGATCGTCGAAGCTGACCGCATTCGCACTCCGCAACGCCCCTTCGAGCTCGCGGTAGACCTTCGCCGATGCCTCTGCGAGTGGGGTCCGGGCGAGTCGCTCGTACTCCATGGGATCGACCAAGGCATTCTTGGCCGAGGAGATCTCGCCCAGGATCGCCTTGGGGGCGAACACCTTGTGACTGATGCGCAGGCGTTCCATCTCGCGCTTCACGACCGCGAGCGTGTCGTCCTCGTCATAGATGGTGTACTCGGCGGTGCGCCCTACGAGATCGGCGTGGCGCCGGAGCATCCGCGCGCCGATCCCGTGGAAGGTCCCGATCCACATCCCGGCGGGATCATGGCCGAGAAGACGCCCGATGCGATCGCGCATCTCCCCTGCGGCCTTGTTGGTGAAAGTGACCGCCAGGATCCCGGAGGGGGCGATGCCGTGATGTTCGATCAGTCGCGCGATCCGCGTGGTGAGGACGCGCGTCTTGCCGGACCCAGCGCCTGCGACCACGAGGAGGGGCCCGCCGGCGTGCTCGACCGCCTCCTGCTGTGCCGGGTTGAGCGAGGGGCTCACCCGAGGCGGTCGACGCCCATCCAGGGGCGCAGGGCCTCGGGGACCGTCACGCTCCCATCAGGCTGCTGGAAGTGCTCGAGGATCGCCGCGAAGATGCGCGGGAAGGCGAGACCCGACCCGTTCAGCGTGTAGACGAAGCGCGGCTTCTCCCCAGGCGCGGGGCGATAGCGGATGTTCGCACGCCGCGCCTGGAAGTCGGTGAAGATCGAGCAGGACGACACCTCGAGCCACTTCCCGACCCCGGGGGCGAAGACCTCGAGATCGTAGGTCTTGGCGCTGCTGAATCCCGTATCCCCCGCCGCGAGGAGCACCACGCGATACGGCAGTCCGAGCCGCTGCAACACCGTCTCGGCGTGCCCCACGAGGCGCTGCAACTCCGCCTCCCCATCGTCTGGCGCGCAGTAGCGGACGAGCTCGACCTTGTCGAACTCATGCACGCGAAGGACGCCGCGCGTGTCCTTCCCGGCGGAACCCGCCTCCCGCCGAAAGCAGGGGCTGTAGGCACAGAGCGCCTTCGGGAGCTCCTCGGCCGTCAGGATCTCATCGCGGTAGAGGTTCGTGACCGGGACCTCGGCCGTCGGGATCAGGAAGAGGTCCTCGTCCTTGAGCGCGTACATGTCGTCTTCGAACTTCGGGAGCTGCCCCGTGCCGGTCATCGATTGACGATTCACCACGACCGGGACCCAGCACTCCTCGTAGCCGAACTCCCCGGTGTGGAGATCGAGCATCGCGTTCATGAACGACCGGATCATCCGCGCGCCGGCGCCTCGGTAGACCACGAACCCCGACCCAGCGATCTTGGCCCCCCGCTCGAGATCGAGGAGCCCAAGGGTGGCGCCAACCTCCCAGTGCGGTGCGATCCCGACCGCCTCGCGCGGCGTGCCCCAGCTCCGGACCACGACGTTCTGCGTCTCGTCTCCCTCCGGCACATCGGGCAGGGGGATGTTGGGGATCCCGAGCAGGAGCTCCTCAAGCCGTGCCTCGGTGGGGGCGAGCGTGGCTTCGTGGGCCGCAATCGACTCGCCGAGCGCCCGCGCCTCATCCATCTCGGCGGTGGCATCCTCGCCCGCCTTCTTCTTTTTACCGACGACCTGGGTGATGGCGTTCCGCGCGGCCTTCTGTTGCTCGACCGCTTGGATCGACTGGCGACGCGTGCGATCGAGGGCCTCCGCCTCGTCGATCACCGGACCATACACCTCGAGCTTGGCGCGGCGGCGCATCCCGTCGCGCAACGCCTCCACCTGGTCGCGAACCATCCGGAGATCGTGCACGGATCAGAACTCCGGGATCCCAGTGGCAAAGGAGCGGAATCCGCAGTTGGGATTCACCCGCGCACTGAGGAGCACGCGGCGTTCCACCCGGTCGATCGAGTCCACGACGAACTTCGCGTACAGATCAGGGGTCTGCGTGAACTGACAGGCAAGCGAGTTGACCTTGACGAGGAAGACGCCGCCGGGATTGACGAGGAGGGTCGTATCGGGGAGCCAGCCATCCCGCGGCGCCTCGACGATCTGGGTGAAGGGCGTCGACGACCGCTGCATCGCGGTGACCCGTGATCCGATGAGGGGCTGCACGATCTTGCTCACCGGGAGGATGACGAGTCGCCCATCCGCGTCGATGTCGACGGCGAAGTCGAAGGAGCCCGCGGCATCCAGCTGCGACACCGACGCCGTGGTCACGATGACCGCCGACGGATAGGTCGCCGAGGTCCCGGTGACGGCCCAGAGCTCGAAGCTCCGATCGATGTTGGGGAACTGCGCCTGTAGCTGGAAGGGATCGTCGCAGGCGGTCAGGCCACCACCGACCAGCGCGGCGATGAGCATCGGGATCAGGGCGCGGCGGCGCGTAGATGAGAGGGTCAGCACGTAGCGGAAGCTAGCGGGACGGCGGCATGGATGCCACGCGAAACTGCTTGACTTCGGAGGGGGCGCGGGTATGCTTGAGCGCATCCCAACCCACCCGTCGCCGATGCCACCCATTCACGTCCTCGTCGCCGACGACGAGCCGCACATCGGCCGGATCATCAAGACCAAGCTGGAGCAGGGTCCGTTCACCGTGACGCTCGCGTACGACGGACTGGACGCCCTCGAGACCCTCGAGCGCGATGGGTCGGTCCAACTGGTGATCCTCGATCTGATGATGCCCCGCATGGGAGGGATCGCCGTCTTGGATCGGATGCGGTCCGAGTCGCGCTGGGGCACTCTCCCCTGTCTCATCCTGACCGCCGCAGGACAGGATCATCAGGAGGTCGAGGCCCGCCAGCATGGCGCGAACGACTTCATGACCAAGCCCTTCAGCCCGAAACGCCTCCTCGCGCGCGTCGCCGCGCTCGCGGGGGTCGCCGAACCCGATGCCTAGCCCACTCTACGCCGTCGTGCTCGCGGGCGGGGTCGGCTCGCGCTTTTGGCCGCTGAGCACCCCGGACCGCCCCAAACAGCTCCTCCCGCTCATCGGGGATCTCCCGATGCTGACCGAGACGGTCGAGCGGCTCGTCCCGTTGGTGGGGATGGCGCGTGTTTTGATCCTCACGAGCGACCGGCTCCGCGCCCCGATCCTCGCGGCGGTGCCGGGGCTGTCTGCGGCGCAGATCCTGGTGGAGCCGCGCCCCGCGGGCACCTGTGCGGCCCTCACCTGGGCCGCCGTGCAGGTGGTCGCTCGTGGGGGCTCCGATGCGCGCATGGTCTGCGTGCACGCCGATTGGGCGATCGGGGACCCGGACCGGTTCCGTGCCACGCTGGCGGCGGCCGCTGAGGCCGCCGCCTCCCGACAGGCCCTCGCCACCGTGGGCATCGTGCCGACGCGCCCCGACCCCGGATTCGGCTACATCGAGCCCGGTGCGGCACTCGCCGGCGAGGTGCGGCAGGTCGCACGCTTCATCGAGAAGCCCGATATCCCGCGCGCCACGGTGATGGTCGCGGCCGGGTACCTCTGGAACTCAGGGATCTTCGCCTGGCGCGCCACGGATCTCCTCGCGGAGGTCCGCGCGGTGACCCCGGAGTTGGCCGGCGCGCTCGCGGTGATGGACGAAGCTCAGGGGGCCCCGAGCGCCGAGGCGTTCTTCGCGGCGGTGTCGGGTGGGATCAGTATCGATGTCGGCGTCCTCGAGCGGAGCCGGCGGGTGATCGTGCTCGCGGGGGCGTTCGGGTGGGATGACGTGGGCACCTGGGCGGCATTGCAGCGCGTGCGCCGACATGACGCCGATGGCAATGCGACCTTCGGCCGCGTGGTGACGAAGGGCGCCGCGCACAATGTGGTGCACACCGAGGCGGGGGCGGTGGTGCTCTACGGCGTGCAGGATCTCGTGGTCGTCGTGCGCGATGGCGTCACCCTCGTGACGACCGTGGCGCTCGCCCATGACCTGAAGACACTGGTCGATTCCCTTCCCACCGACCTCAAGGAGCTTCGATGAGCGGGTTCGTCCTCTACGACGACGCGACCGCTCGGGGCTTCGAGCCCTTCGCGCTCACGCGGCCGGCCGGCGAGCTGCGGGCGGGGAGCCGACTCATACGTGAGCGGTGGGCACAGGTCCTCGGATGCGAGGCGATGGGCTTCGTCGGCGCACCGCACCTCGCGATGTTCGAGGAGCCGGGGGCCCCGCGCGCCGCCGTGGGCACACTCCCTGCCGGGACGATCGTCGTGAACGCGCGCTGTGCACCGGCCCTGACCGCGCGGGTGGCGAGCGGGACGACGATGGTGATGATCGGGACGCGCATCGCCGCCGTCCGCCTCGCCGCGGACACCCCGGTGGCCGCCCTCGCTGACGGGAGCAGCGCGCTCGATGCGCTCGGATCCCGCACCGGCGTGATGGCCCGCGCCGAGGGGTGGTGGCTCGACGCGCCGTGGGATCTCGTGCGGCACCTCCCCGAGATGCTCGCCGCTGATATCGTGGCGGAGCTGCCGCCCGCGCTGAACCGCTCAGATGCGCTGACCGTGCTCGGGACGCACCCGGTCCATATCGACTCGTCGGCGACGGTCGAGCCGATGGTGGTGATCGATGCGAGCGCGGGTCCCGTGCTTGTCCGCGGTGGGGCCGTGATCCAGGCCTTCACGCGACTGGTCGGTCCCTGCGTGATCGATACCGACGTGGTCGTCGCCGGAGGACGCGTCGCCTGCTGCAGTATCGGCGAGCGGAGCAAGGTGCATGGGGAGCTGAGCGTGACGATCATGATCGGGCACGCCAACAAAGGGCATGACGGCTTCGTCGGCCACTCGGTGATCGGCCGGTGGGCGAACCTCGGCGCCGGCACCATCACGAGTAATCTCAAGAACTCCTACGGCCCCGTCAGCTGCTGGTCCCCGCGTGGGATGCGCGACACCGGGATGCAGTTCTTGGGGAGTTTGATCGGCGACCATGTGAAGACCGGGATCGGGACCCGTCTGACGACGGGTGGGGTGATCGGCGCTGGGGCGAACTGCTTCGGGACGCCGATGCCGCCGAAGGTGATCGCCCCGTTTGCGTGGGGAGAGGCCGCGCACTGGGAGCTCTTCGCCCTCGACAAGTTCCTCGAGGTCGCCGACCGCATGATGCAGCGGCGCGGTCGGTCACTGAGCGCCGCGATGCGGGACTGCCTCGCTGCGGCGCACGCGGCGCGCTGGTCCGTCTGATCCGCAAGCACACCGACCGCTGATGCGCGGGTGGACCCTCGGGAGCGGCAGCTCCGGCAACGCCATCGTGCTCGAGGGCGGCGCATATCGCGTGTTGATCGACTGCGGCTTCGGCCCGCGGGCGATCGCCGTGCGGCTTCGCACGCTGGGGATCGCACCGGAATCGATCAGTGCCCTGCTGATCACGCATGAGCACATCGATCATGCGCAGGGGGCGGAGCGGGCGCAGAAGAAGTACCGCTGGCCGGTCTATGGTTCGGCTGGGACGCTGCTCGCGCTCCCCGACATCGAGGCGCGGTGGCGACGTCCGATCGCGCCCGGGCATCCCGTCGCGATCGATGGGTTCACCATCGAGGCGATCGCCGTCCCGCACGACGCGGCGAGCTGCTTCGCCTACACGGTGACGGCGGCGGCCTCCGGGGCGCGCGTCGGAGTCGCGCATGACCTTGGCGCGGTCCCCGATGAGCTGCATGGGAGCTTCGCGCGGTGCGATGCCCTGCTCCTCGAGGCCAACCATGATGCGGAGATGCTCCGGAACGGTCCGTACGCCCCAGCATTGCAGGAACGGGTGCGCGGCGGGCGTGGACATCTCAGCAACGCCCAGGGAGCGGCGTTGGCTGCCTCGGTGGCGCACCCCAGCCTTCGGGCGATTGCCCTCCTCCATCTCAGCGCGGTGAACAACACACCCGCGTTGGCTGAGCAGGCGGTGACGGCGGCGGTCCGACGCGCAGGATTCCATGGATCGGTGCAGGCCGCGCCGCGCCGAGAACCGCGGCTCGCCTTCGACCTCAGATAGCGGCGGATTCGTCGAGATCACGGCCTCGCACAGTAATCGGGAGCGGTTTACTTCCCATGT
>JBEGVM010000065.1:0-6866 GCA_041178365.1 Gemmatimonadota bacterium
TCGGGATCGAGACGCCAAGGATATCGGTCATCTCCATATCGAGACCGGTGCGCTCGGCGACCATCCCCTCGTGCCACGCCTGCAGCACGACGACGACCTCGACGCGCTTCTGTTGCCGGACGGCACGGATCCCGAAGATCGAGCGCACGTCGATCAGCCCGACCCCGCGGATCTCCATGAAGTGACGCTGGAGCGGATGCCCGGTCCCGAGCAGGATATCCGCTCCCTTCCGCCGCACCATCACGAGGTCATCGGCGACGAGGCGGTGCCCACGCTCGACGAGATCGAGCACGCACTCCGACTTCCCGATCCCGCTCGCCCCAGTGAAGAGGAGCCCGACGCCGTAGACATCCGCCAGCGAGCCGTGGAGGTTGGTGGTCGGCGCGAAGGCCTGTTCGAGGAATGGCGTGATCCGACGATAGAACTCGAGGGTCTTGAGCCGCGAGCGCAGGATGGTGACGCCGGCAGCCGTGGCCGCCGCCTCAAGTCCCTCGGGCAGCGCGAGTCCCTTGGTCACCATCAGACAGGGGATCGGATAGCTCAGGAGGAGCGTGACGATCCGCGTCCGTTCCGCGAGGTCGAGCGAGCGGAGATAGGTGACCTCCGTCTCGCCAAGCACCTGGATGCGCTGATGGACGAAGCGCTCGGTGAACCCCGCGAGGACCATCCCGGGGCCTGAGGCATCCGACGAGGGGATCTCGCGCGACATGCCCGCGGGACTCCCAAGCACCTCGAGCTCGAGGAGGTCGCGCGTCTGCTCCAGCAGTGCACCGACGGTCAATGGCATAGGATCACCGGGTGGAGGTGATGACGTGCTGCAGATGCGCCTCGGTCTCGCGCGCGCAGCGGTCCCAGGTGAAGGAGGCGGCGAAGCTCCGGGCCCGCACGCCCATGCTGGCGACGAGGGCCGGATCCGCGGCAAGGCGATTCATGGCCTCCGCCATCGCCGCCACATCCCCATGCGGCACCAGGAACCCCGTCTCCCCATGGCGGACCGACTCGCGGATCCCCGGCGAGTTCGACGCCACCACCGGAGTGCCGCAGGCCTCAGCCTCGACATTCGTGAGTCCCCATCCCTCCTTGGGAGAGGCGAGGGCGACAGCCCAGGCGCGACGCAGCAAGGCGAGCTTCTCCTCCTCGGTGATGAAGCCAAGGAAACGCACGCGATCGGCGAGGTCAAGCGAATCGATCAGCCGCTCAAGGGCTGGTCGGTAATCCCCCGCCCCCGCGATCTCGAGCACCGCCCCGGGCGCGGTCACGCGCGCGAAGGCGCGGATCACCTGATCGACCCCTTTGTACTTCTTGAGTCGCCCCAGATACGCGAAGGTCGGGACGGCAGCCCGCTGCGTGGGATCGGGCGTGTAGTAGGTGCTGGAGACCCCCGGGGGGATCACCACCACACGTTCCCGAGGGATCCCACGCGCGACGAGGTCATCGGCGGTGCTCTCGCTGATCGCCTGAAAGGGCACCCCGCGATACATCGCCGCCAGCGGACGCTCACTCAGCCAGACCGCGGTGGCGAGCACGGGATTCAGCTCCTGAAAGGCCGCCCCACCAAACAGATGGGGGATCACCGCGACGACGCGCTTCGCCCCCCACCGCGTGGTATAGAGCGGGATCTTGTTGATGTCCTCGTAGAGCAGATCGAAGTCACGCGCCGTGAGATGACGTTCCCAGTAGCGCCGCGCATGGAACGGGAAGGTCTGCCGCGTTCCCACCCGATGGATCTCCACGCCATTGCGCGTCGCGCGCGGTGGGCATCCCGGCCAGCCGCCGCAGAGGAGGACGACCTCATGCCCCCACGACGCCAGCCGTTCGAGGATCTCCTGCAGGTGGATCTCCGCCCCACCGCCGAGGGGATTCTCCAGGTCCTGCCAATTGACGGCGAGCAGTCTCACGCGAGACTGCCGATCCGTCGCGCGAGGGCGTCGAGCACGCCATTCACGAAGCGCGCGGCCGTCGACGTGCCGTAGCGCTCCGCGAGGCGCACCGCCTCCTGGATGACCACCCGCGGCGGGGTGACGCCCTGCAGGAGTTCCGCCGCCGCGACGCGCAGGACGGAACGCTCGATGTGCCCGAGGCGGTCCAGACGCCAATGGGTCGTCACCTCCCCGAGCTCGGCGTCGATCTCGGCCTGCTCGGCGACGATGCGCATGACGAGCGCTTCCGCGAAGGCGCGTTCGTCTGGAGCGATCGCGAGATCGTCCCAGACGTTGGTGGCGACACGCGTGAGGTCGGCGTCCCCGCCCCGTACATCCCACGCGTACACCGCCTGCAGGGCGCGGGTACGCCCTCGCGTCTCAAGCCGTGCCGGCATCGCCATCCTCCGCATCGGCGAGATCGAGGCGGCCGAAGAGATCGGCCATCTCGAGCACCGCGAGGGTGGCATCCCAGCCCTTGTTGCCATGCGCCCCACCGGCCCGCGCCTCCGCCTGCTCCATCGTGTCGCAGGTGAGGAGCCCGAACCCGATCGGCACACCGAACTCCCCCTGGAGCAGGGCGAGCCCACGCGAGGCCTCGCCCGCGACGAAGTCAAAGTGCGGGGTGTCGCCGCGCACCACGGCCCCGAGTGCCACACAGGCATCGTAGCGCTCCGTCTGCAACGCCCGCGCCACCGCGGGTGGGAGCTCCCAGGCCCCAGGCACACGCACCACATCCACATCCTCGAGGCGCATCCCATGCTTGAGGCAGGCGTCGAGTGCCCCATCCACGAGCTTGTCGGTGATCGACTCGTTGAACCGCGCCGCGACGATCACGAGGCGCTTCCCCGCACCGTCCGGCATCCCGATGAATTCCGCCATCAGACCGCCCTCAGGTGGCCGAGCTTGGTGCGCTTGGTCTCGAGATACTCGGCGTTCTCCGCCGTCGCCGGCGAGATGATCGGCACCCGCTCGCCGAGTGAGATGCCATAGCCCTCGAGCCCCACGAGCTTCCGCGGGTTGTTGGTGATCGGCCGGATGGAGGTGACGCCGAGATCGAGCAAGATCTGCGCGCCGATCCCGTAGTTCCGGAGATCAGGGGCGAAGCCCAGCTTCTCGTTCGCCTCCACCGTGTCGGCGCCGGCGTCCTGCAGCGCGTAGGCCTTGAGCTTGTTGAGGAGCCCGATCCCCCGCCCTTCCTGATCGAGATAGACGATCACGCCGGCCCCCGCCGCGACGACGAGGCGCATCGCCTCGTGCAGTTGCCACTGGCAATCGCAGCGCAGGGAGTGGAAGGTGTCACCGGTCAGGCACTTGGAGTGCATGCGGACGAGCACCTCCTTGGCGCCGACCACATCGCCGTGGACGAGCGCGACATGCTCGCGCGCATCGACATCGTTGCGATACCCGACGAGCCGGAAGGTGCCGAACTCCGTCGGGAGGCGCACATCGGCCTCACGATGCACGAGCCGCTCATGGCGCAACCGATGCGCGACGAGCTGCGCGACGGTGATGAAGGTCAGACTATGGGTCTGCGCGAAGCGCTCGAGGTCGGGACGACGCGCCGAGGCGCCGTCGCTCGTGAGGATCTCACAGATCACGCCAGCCGGGCGCAGGCCCGCGAGGCGCATCAGATCCACGGCCGCCTCCGTATGTCCCACGCGCTGGAGCACGCCCCCCTCACGCGCGCGGAGCGGATGGACATGCCCGGGGCGGCGCAGATCGGAGGGCCGCGTCGCGTCGAGCGCCAAGAGGCGGATCGTCGTCGCCTGATCGGCGGCGCTGATCCCTGTGGTGACGCCGTGTGCAGGGGCGGCATCGACGGTGACGGTGTACGCGGTGCGAAGGGCGTCGGTGTTCTCCGAACCCATCGGGGGAAGATCCAATTCCGTGACCCGCTCCGGAGAGAGCGCCACGCAGATCATCCCCTTGGCCTCCATGAGGAAGTTCACCATCTGCGGCGTGATGAACTCCGCCGCGCCGATGAGATCGCCCTCGTTCTCGCGATCCTCGTCGTCCGCGACGACGATGAACTTGCCCTGCCGCAGGTCCTCAAGGGCCTGCTCGATGGTCCCGAACATGGTCAATGCGTGAGAAGTGGCGCCGCCAGGCGCTTGAGATGTTTGGCGAGGAGGTCGCCCTCGAGCTGCACGCGACTCCCCACCGCGAGGGTGCGGAAGGTCGTGTGCCGCCAAGTGTGATCGATGATGGAGAGCTGCAGGACGCCGGGCGCCGGGAGCGCGTTCACCGTGAGGCTCACCCCATCGACGGCGATGCTCCCGAGCGGGACCAAGAGCTCGTCGATGGCCGGCGGGACGGCGACGTCGATCAACCAGGCATCGCCGCGCTTCACGATCTGCCGCACCTCGCCGACCCCATCGACATGCCCCTGCACGATGTGGCCTCCGAGCCGATCGCCCACGGCGAGCGCTCGCTCGAGGTTGAGCAGGGTGCCGACGGTCCACTCTCCGATCGTGGTACGCTCGAGCGTCGTCACCACCGCGGCCACAGCGAACCACCCCTCACCATGACGCACCACCGTGAGGCAGGCCCCGTTGCAGGCGATGCTCTCCCCGATGGTCAGCCCCTCATAGGGCGCGGTGATCACGAGCTCGCGCCCGGCATCCGTCGTGGACACCTCGCGCACCGTGCCGACCGCCGTGATGAGACCTGTGAACATGGAGAGACGGGGGTGGAATCAGCGAGCCAGCGACGCCTCTGGGGCGTAGACGGTCATCAGGTCCTCCCCGAAGGGACGCTCCGAGACCACCTGCCACCGCGCCAGGAACTGCCCCGGTGCCGTGGCCTCCAACTCAACCCCGCCGAAGGCGGCAAGGGCCCCGGCCCCGAGCAGGACCGGCGCACGAAAGATAACGAGCCGGTCGACCAATCCGGCGGTGAGGAGCCCCCCCGCGAGGCCGGCGCCCCCCTCGACCATGAGGTGCCGGATCCCCTCGGACCGAAGCAGGCCGAGCTGGGCGTCGAGTGTGGGGGCGGCGAGACACCGAACCCCGGGTGGCGATCCAACCACGGTCTCCGCCGCACGCGACATCACCCAGGTCGGGACCCGCCGCGCCGTCTTCACCACCCTGTGCGCCGGCGACAGTCCGCTCACATCACCAAAGACCACTCGGGTCGGCGCCACGCGCGGCCGGCGTCCCGCACGCACGGTCAGCGAGGGATCATCCGCGCGCACCGTCCCCAGCCCCACCGCGATCGCATCCGCATTCGCCCGCATCCGATGCACCTCGCGCATCGCCTCGGCGCCGGTGAGTTGCAGCCGGCTCCGATCCTTGGGCGCGAGCATGCCGTCGATCGACACCGCGAGCTTGAGCGTGACGAAGGGGCGATGCGTGGTGTGCTGCGCGAAGAGGAAGGGCGCAGTGAGTTCCGCCGCCGCGGCGGTCTCGACGCCCTCGGTGACCGCGATCCCGGCAGCGCGTAACCGCTCGACCCCGCCCTGCGCGACGGGATTGGGATCACGAACAGGGATGATCACCCGCCGGATCCCGGCGGCGATCACCGCCTCAGTGCACGGAGGGGTGCGCCCCTGATGATTGCAGGGCTCCAGCGTCACATAGAGGTCAGCCCCCCGCGCCTGCTCCCCCGCGGCGGCGAGCGCGACCACCTCGGCGTGCGGTCCGCCGAGCTCGGCGTGCCAGCCCTCACCGACCACCTCACCCCCACGAACGACAACGGCGCCGACCATGGGGTTCGGCGCCGTCCACCCCCACCCGCGTCGCGCCAACCGCAGGGCGCGACGCATCCAGGCCGCGTCGCGCGGGCCCGGCGGGGGAGCGAGATCGTGTGACGTCAGAGGCTGAAGCGCGCGCCGATCGACGCGAAGTAGCGCTTCTTCGTGAGGTTGCTGTCGAACGGATTGAGGAGGTTGAGATCCCCACCCGAGGTCTGCCCGACCTCGGCCACGACCTTCACGAGGAGCAGGTTGAGCCCGAGCGAGCCGTACAGCGTGTTCTGCTTCTCGGTGAGCTTGGAGTTCGCGTTAATCGTCCCGAGCGTACCGACCGAGCCGCCGAGGCGCGCGCTGGCATCATAGGTCTCCTGCCCGTAGCCGACCGCCGCCTGCAACATGAGCAGGTTCTTCTGCGCCGCGATGCGCCACGAGGTGGTCCCGACCTTGTAATTCGTCAGGGACATCGTCGCGTCCTTGGCCTTCACGGCCACATCCATCGACGGGAGGTCGCGCTTCAGGATCGAGACGGCGACACCCGGGACGATCAGCGACTGCTCGAGCAGCCCGATGCGGACGCCATACCCAAGCTGATACTGCGCGCTCGGCGTGACCTTGAGCGAGGAGATGTCGAGGTTCGGCACATAGGTCGCACTGACCAAAGCGTCGACACCACCGACCTTGGTGACCCCGAGCTTGAACCCTTCAAAGACGCCGACCGCAGCATCGAGGGTCGGGAGGGCGATGAGTTCGCCATTGGCCGCGAGTTTGGCGGCCGTGGAGGTCGCGCCGGCGACGGTGGCGTTCTTGGGGTCAGGGAGACGGCTGAAGACGGCATTCACACGGGCGGCGACCGCAAAGTGCGGGAAGCCGCCGAGCGTCGTGCCGAGCCCGAGCGTGTGGCTCCCGCCCGTGATCGCCCCGCCCAGCTGAGAGGAGAGGGAGGAGAAGACGTCAGAGAGGCTTTTGCAGGCCACCGAGGTCGCCGTGGCGCAGCCCGTGGTGGTGGTCTGGGCCGCCAGCGGGGCGGTGAGTGCGGTGAGTGCGAATGAGGCGACGACGATGCGACGCATGAGGACTGACTCCTTGGTCAGACGAAGTGAACCCGCCCGGTCCCCGGACGGAGGTGGCCTAGCATCCAGCTATCGACGCCGGCCGCCGCTGCAACGTCACGAATCGTCGTTGCCGCCGCCGTGTCGCAGATCACAATCATCCCGATCCCCTGGTTAAACGCCCGGAACATCTCGTTCCGCTCC
>JBEGVM010000066.1:0-12467 GCA_041178365.1 Gemmatimonadota bacterium
CCCTCAATGCCGGGGTCCTCACCAAGCGGCTCAAGCAGGAGGGCGACGTCGTGCAGCTCGCCGAGGTGCTCGGGCAGCTCGACGAGACGGCGAAGCCCGCTGCCGCCCCGGCGAAGCCCGCTCCCGCCCCGGCGAAGCCCGCTGCCGCCCCGGCGAAGCCCACTCCCGCCCCGACGCAGCCCGCTGCCGCCCCGGCGTCCGAGGTGCGCGCCGCCCCCAGCGCCACGCGACTCGCCGCCGAGCAGGGGGTGAACCTCGGCGCTGTCGCGGGCACCGGCCGCGGGGGGGTGGTGAGCAAGCCCGACGTCGTCGCCCATCTCGATGCGCGTGGTGGGTCTGCCCCGGTCGCCCCCGCCCCGGTCCCCGCCGGTACGCGCGAGACCCGCGAGAAGATGACGACGCGTCGCAAGCGGATCGCCGACAATCTCCTCCAGGCCCAGCACGCCACCGCGCACCTCACGACCTTCAACGAGATCGACATGAGCGCCGTCACGGCGCTCCGTGAGCGGATGAAGGAGCGCGTGGAGAAGTCACATGGCGTGAAGCTCAGCTTCATGCCCTTCTTCGCGAAGGCCGCCTGCCAGGCCCTCAAGGCCTTCCCGGTGGTCAATGCGCAGATCGATGGCGATCACGTCGTCTACAAGCACTATGTGAACCTCGGCATCGCCGTCGCGAGCGAGGCGGGCCTCGTCGTCCCGAACATCAAGGATGCCGATCGCCTAGGCCTCATCGCCTTCCAGCAGACCATGGGTGCGGTGGCCAAGCGCGCCCGCGACGGCAAGCTCACGATGGATGACCTCACCGGCGGTTCGTTCACCATCACGAACGGCGGGGTCTTCGGCTCCCTCATCTCGACGCCGATCATCAACTACCCGCAGGTCGCGATCCTCGGGCTCCACAAGACGCAGGATCGCCCCGTCGCGATCGGTGGCCGCGTCGAGGTGCGCCCGATGATGTACGTGGCCCTGAGCTACGACCATCGCATCATCGACGGCCAGCAGGCGGTGCTCTTCCTCGTCCGACTCAAGGAACTGATGGAAGACCCCGCCACCATGCTCCTCGACGACTGATCGTGACCGACACGCTGTCCCCCGACCTCCTCATCCTCGGCGGCGGTCCCGGTGGCTATGTCGCCGCCCTCCGCGCCGCCCAGCTTGGCCTCTCCGTGGTCTGCGTCGAGCGTGACACGACCTTAGGCGGCACCTGCGTCAACGTCGGCTGCATCCCCTCGAAAGCACTCTTGGGTTCGTCGGAGCACTTCGAGTTCGCACGGCATCATGCCGCGGAGCATGGGATCCAGATCAACGGGGTGACGCTCGACCTCGCGACGATGATGAAGCGCAAGGACACCGTCGTCGCGCAGAACACCAAAGGCGTCGAGTTCCTTTTCAAGAAGAACAAGGTCACCTGGGCCAAGGGCACAGGGACGCTGCGCGCAGGGAATGTGGTGGAGGTCGCAGGCCACGACGGCGCCGTCACCACCTACCGGCCGACGCATGTGATCTTGGCGACCGGCTCCGTGCCGATGGCGTTGCCCTTCCTCCCCTTCGACGAGGCACGCGTCCTCTCGAACGTCGGCGCGCTCAAGATCCCTGAGGTCCCCAAGCACCTCATCGTCATCGGCGGTGGAGTGATCGGCCTCGAGCTCGGCTCCGTCTGGCGGCGCCTCGGCGCGACCGTCACGGTGATCGAGTACGCCTCGACGATCCTCCCCGGGAACGACGCCGACATCATCAAGGAAGCGACGAAGATCTTCACCAAGCAGGGGATGGTACTCCACACCGGGACCAAGGTCACCGGTGGGAAGCGCATCGGTGACCAGGTCGTGATCGAGGTGGAGCAGGAAGGGAAACCGAAGACTTTCGAGGCCGACTATGTGCTCGTCTCGATCGGTCGGAAGCCCTCACTCCTCGGCGTCGACGCCGCGGCGCTGGGCCTGAAACTCGGGGCACGCGGCGAGATCGTCGTCGACGACCAGATGCGCACGAACCTCCCGAACGTCTTTGCCATCGGAGACGCGGTGGGGGGCAAGCTTCTCGCGCACAAGGCAGAGGATGAGGGGGTGATCGCCGCCGAGGTGATCGCGGGGAAGAAGGTCCACATGCACTACCACAACATGCCGGCGGTGGTCTATACGTGGCCCGAGATCGCCACCTGTGGTGTGACCGAGGCAGAGGCGCGCGCCGCGGGGCGCGAGATCAAGATCGGGAAGTTCCCCTTCTCGGCGAATGGGCGCGCGCGCACGATGGGGAGCACGGACGGCTTCGTGAAGTTCGTGACCGATGCCACGACCGATGAGATCCTCGGCTGCCATATGATCGGCCCGAATGTGAGCGATCTCTTGAGCGAGGTCGTGTTGGCGATGGAGTATCGCGGCACGGCGGACGACATCGGGGCGACGGTGCACTCGCACCCGACGTTGAGCGAGACGGTGAAGGAAGCGGCGCTCGGCGCCTTAGGGCGCGCGCTGCACATCTGATACCACGTTGAGCGCTACCTGAGGTAGCGCTCCGTGATGATGTCCATGTGATGGAGGAGATGCCCCGCCGTGATCCAGGCGAGGCCGCGGACTGAGCAGGGATGCCCATTGGCGACGCCGCGACGCTCCCATGCCGCGTCAGGGAGCCCATCGAAGAGCGTCACCGTGGCCTCGCGCACCGATTCGAGCTCATCGAGCAATGAGAGGACCGACCGGGCATTGGCGCCGCTGAGCGGGGCGTAGGCCTGCTCATCCCACCCCGGGAGCGCGATGGTGTCCCCGCGCGCGATGCGAAGGGCGCGATAGGCGAAGATCCGCTCGGCATCGCTGCAGTGGAGGATGACCTCCTTGAGCGTCCACTTTCCTGGCGCGTAGCCTTTGGCCGCGACCGCCTCCGGGACGTCATGGAGGAGCGCAGCCGCAATCTCCCCGCCACCGATGAGCGCCTCGACCACATCGCCCTCAGGGACCTGGGCGAAGTAGTTGGCGTAGAACGGCGCGTACTCGTCCGCGCCGGGGCGCGTCGAGCGGACCGCGTGGGTCAGCGGTCCGCCAGCTTGGCGAGGACCCGCGCGGCGAAGCCGGCGGGGGCGCGCATCGTGCGGCGACGCGCCGTCTCGGCGTCGATCGCCGCCCAGAGGGCGGGGTTCTCGGGCGACGCGAGGGGGACCTCACGGTCGGCCATCGGCTCCGCGGCGGGAGCGGGGTGCGTCGCGGCGTCCGGGGTACGGACGGCGTCGCGGGGGTCGAGCGATTCGTGGGACATCATGCGTAACGATCCTCCAGGAGCTTTTGCAGCGCCTCGCGGGCGCGGTGGACTCGCATCTTCAGGGCACCGACCGTCGCGTCGAGTAAGTCAGCCATCTCCTCGTATGACCGCCCCTCGACGTGCTTCATCACGAAGGCCTCCCGCAGCGAGTCCGGCAGGGCCGCCAGCGCACGATCCAGATCGCGCCGCATCTCCCCTCGATCCAGCTCCTCCTCGGGGGTCTCATACCCCGACGGCTGGTCGTCCTCCTCGTAGCTCAGGTGCGTGCGCCGGATGTTCTTGAGCCAGTCCTTGCACCCATTCGCCACGATCCGGAACACCCACGCGTCGAACCGGCCTCGCACCTCACCCAGGTGATGGAACGCCTTGATGAACGAGACCTGCAGGATGTCTTCCGCGACGTCCGCACTGCCTGTCATCCCATACGCGTGTCGGAACAGCACGTCGCTGTACCGCTCGATGAGAACGCCGAAGGCATTGCGATCCCCAGCGATCACGCGGTCGATGACCGCCTGATCGGCGTCGATGGGGTCGTCCTGGACCGTGGGGGGAGCTACCGTGCGCACGCCGCAAGGTTAATCCACGCGGCACCGCCTCGACAGGCCTCCCACACCCAGACCGTCCCCCTCGATGGGGGTTCAGTCGCACAGCAAGGACGACCCGTCGAGGGGAAGGTCACAGCGGGGTGAAGGCACCCCAGCCCACGGCACGCACCGCGGCGCCATGTTCATCGAGCCGAGGGGGCGGGCGGCGTACCGTACCGGGGGCCTGCGGCGCGATGCCGGTGAGGGGGGAACTCTCCACCTCGCGCAGCGCCTCGAGGACCGGCTTCACTACGCCGCACGGGACGCCGACCGCCTCGAGCGTCGCGATCCACGCTGCCGCTGGCGCGGCACGCACCTGCGCGGCGATCGTCGCGACCACACGGTCGCGATGCGCGAGGCGACCCGCGTTGGTGGTGAGCGATGCATCCGCTCCGAGCTGCGGGAGATCCAGGGCGCGCATGGCCGCGGCGAACTGCGCATCACTCCCCACCGCGATGACGATGGGGCGGTCCGCCGTCTCGAAGAGCTGATAGGGAACGAGGTTGGGATGCGCATTCCCCCAGCGCCGTGCCTCCTCCCCGGTGACGAGGGCGTTCTGCGCGACGTTGATCAGGGCCGCTGTGGCGCTATGGGCGAGGGAGACGGAGAGGCGTCGTGGTTCGCGCCGCCCGCCGGCGAGCGCGGCGAGGATCGCGATGGCCGCATCCTTACCGGCCATGACATCGGCAAGGGCGACCCCGACCTTCATCGGCCCGCCGTCAGTCGCACCGGTGATCGCCATCCACCCACTCTCGGCTTGGACGACGAAATCGTAGCCCGGACGGGGGTTGTCGAGACCAAAACCGGTGATCGTGCACCAGACAAGGGTGGTATTTCGCGCCAGCATCGCGTCACATCCAAGCCTGTATCGGTCAAGTGTACCGGGTTTGAAGTTCTCGATGACGACATCGGACTCAGAAATGAGCTCTGAGATCAGTTTTTGGTCGGCGGGGTCCGTGAAGTCGGCTGCGACGCTGAGTTTGTTGCGATTCGTGCTCAGGTAGTAGGCGCTTTCACCCCGTGCGTCAAATGGCGGACCCCATCCTCGGGTCTCATCCCCCGACCCTTTTCGCTCGATTTTGATGACGTCGGCACCTAAATCACCTAAAATCATTCCCGCCATAGGGCCGGCAAGAACACGCGACAAATCGAGAACTTTGATGCCTGAAAGCATTTTATGGCTTATTGATGTTGTGATATTGACTTGATGATAGCGCGTAAATTTCCATTTGAATCCATCGAAAAACGCGACAAAAAACACCCCCCGTGCATCTTGCGTACATGAAAGAAAATCATATACTTACGGCCTTAGGCACCCCCCTACTCCGACCTGGACGTTCCAAATCTCTACCGATATGCCCGAAACTGCCAATCCGGCTGCCGTCTCGCCGCCCACCATTCCCCCGAAGCGTAGCCCTGGTCACCGCGGCCAGGATGTCCGTGACACCGTGGCCGAGATGACGGCCAAGGCACATGAGATCTCGCTAGAGGCTGGCAGCCGGATGGCCGCCGCCATGAAGGATGTCATCGGCGCCGCCGCCGGTCTCTCGGCCTTCTCGATCGAGAGCGCCCGTGACCTCGTGCAGTACATGGTGCGCCGGAGCCAGATGGCGCAAGACGAGGCTGACAAGTTGATCGCGGCCGCCGAGGTAGCGTACGCGAAGAAGCACAAGGGGAAGCTCCCTCCGGCGAAGTCCGCCGCCGCTCCGACGAAGGCGGCGCCAGCGAAGTCTGCTACGAAGTCCGCTACGAAGTCCGCTACGAAGTCCGCTACGAAGTCCGCGGCGAAGCCGGTCGCGAAGAAGCCTGCCGCGAAGAAGCCCGCCGCGAAGAAGCCACCCGCCAAGAAGCCTGCCGCGAAGAAGCCCGCCGCGAAGAAGCCTGCCGCGAAGAAGCCCGCCGCGAAGAAGCCCGCCGCGAAGAAGCCGGTCGCGAAGAAGCCACCCGCCAAGAAGAGCGCGTCCAAGAAGTGATTCGACGGGGTCCCACCAGACCCCACACGAGCGCACCTTTCGGGGTGCGCTCGTTTCGTTTTCCCCCCGCCGCATGACCCCGACGATCCCCCGCGCGGACGCCCTCGCGCTCGCACGCGCGCTGGTCGCGATCGATTCACGGAATCCCTCACTCGCCCCCGATGGGCCAGGGGAGCACGCGGTCGCCACGGCACTCGCGGCGGTCCTTCGTGAGTGGGGGTTCCGCGTCGAACTCCAGGACGCGCTCCCGGGCCGTCCCAACCTCGTCGCCCGCATCGGTCCCGCGACCTCCGGTCGCGCCCTCCTCCTCAACGGCCATCTCGATACCGTCGGCGTGGAGGGGATGACGCATGCGCCCTTCACGCCTGACCTCCGCGACGGCCGCCTCTACGGGCGCGGCGCCACCGACATGAAGGCGGGGATCGCCGCCATGTGCGCCGCCGCCGTACGCGCCGCCGATGCCGGAATCGCCGGCGAGCTCATCGTCACCGCGGTCATCGACGAGGAGTTCGGCAGCGCCGGCACTCGGCACCTCCTCTCGCAGGGGATCCGCGCGGAGGCGGCCATCGTCACCGAACCCACCCGCCTCGCGATCTGCCCGAGCCACAAAGGGTTCGCCTGGGCCGAGGTCACGGTGTCCGGCCGAGCCGCACATGGCTCGCGCTATGACATCGGGATCGATGCGATCGCGCTCACCGCGCTGCTCTTGGGCGAGCTCGATACGCATCAGCGCACCGTCCTCACGCAGACCACCCTCCCGTTGCTCGGTCGCGCCTCGCTCCATGCGGGGACGATTACCGGGGGGAGCGGCCCCTCGACCTACGCCGAGCGCTGCACCGTCACGCTGGAGCGGCGCACCCTGCCCGGCGAGGCGGACACCGTGTTCGCCGTCGAGATCGACGCCGCGATCGCGCGCGTACGGGCGCAGCGCCCAGAGTTCGACGCCATGGTGACGATGGGGCTCACACAGCAGCCGAACGATCTCGCCCCGACCCATCCGCTCGTGCGCGCCCTCGAGGCGTCGTGCGCCGCCCAGGGGATCACCCCGCGCCTCGACGGCCTCTCCTGCTGGACCGATGCCGCGCTCCTCTCCGCCGCGGGGATCCCCGCGCTCTGCTTCGGCCCAGGCGACATCGCCCTCGCGCACGCCGCCGAGGAGTGGGTCGCGGTGGAGGAGATCGGGCAGGCGACCGCGATCCTCACGGAGTGCATCCACCGCTGGGACGGTGACGAGGCGCGCGCATGGCGTCGCTGACCGTTGCGCAGTACGACGCGCTGGAGCGCGCGATCATCGACGCGTGTCGGATCGCGGTGGTGCGCCGCGGCACCGAATTCCTCGTGATCCCCGAACGTCTGGTGATCCGCCAGGGCCACGAGGTCCTCCTCACGCGACATCCGACCACGGGAGCCCCGCTCGAACTGCGCCTGATCGATTGCGATGCGATCGAGGTGGTGCGATGAGTGCGCGCTTCCCGCTCATCGCGGTCTACGCCGATGAATCGTGCTTGGGCAACGGGCGCGAGGGGGCGAACCCCGGCGGCGCGGCCGCCTTGGTCGAATTCCAGCACCCGGATGGACGCCTCACTCGACGCGATCTCTGGATCGCTGAACCCGCGACCACGAACAATCGGATGGCGCTCCGCTCGGTGATCGAGACCTTCCGCGCACTCAGCGCCAAGGACGGTCGCTTCAGCGTGCGATTCACCACCGACTCGCGCTACGTGGTCGACGGGTTGAGCTCGTGGGTCTTCGGGTGGGCGCGCAACGGATGGAAGCGGAAGACCGGCGCGATCGAGAACCTCGGCCTCTGGCAGGAGGCGCTACGGGCCACCGTGGGCCACGAGTACAGCTGGCAGTGGGTGAAGGGCCATGCTGGACATCCGCAGAACGAATACGCCAACGATCTCGCCGTGCGCGCCGCCACCGAACAGCACGACTCCGGGGGGCTCATCCCCTCGGGCTTCGATGCCTGGCTTACCACGCGCCGAGGGAAGGGTGGCGCCAAGGGCGCGATCGACCCCTACCCCGATGGTGCGACCTTCCGCTCCGCCCCTACTTTGCCTCAGCCTTCGTGACTAGGACCGCCGCCATGGATCCCCTCGACCGCCTCTTCCAAGAGCTCGTCCGCGCCGCCCAGCAGGCCGGTGCGCTCCATCGCCCCATCGCGATCCGTGAGATCCTCGAGGATCTGCTCCCGTATCGCGTGGTGCGGCCGCTGCGCATCGCCGAACTGCTCGACGACTATCGCCAGCTCGTGATGCGCCTCGTCGCAGGGGAGCGGCAGCTCGTCGAGTCCGACCCCGAGGTGCGCGCGGCATGCAGCGCCGCCCTCGAGTCACGCCACCCCGATCTCACCCTCCTCGACACCTATGCCGATCGTCTCGTGACAGTGGTGACGGCGGCGATCGTCGAGCGGCCCTCGATGCCCGCCTTCGTCGAGCCCACCAACGTCCCGAGCGTGGTGGACTCCCCGTCGGTCCCGCACGCCATGCTCGGCTCCGAGGAGATGCCCTCCGCACCGCCGATCGTCGAGTCGTCATCGGCCCCGCCGATCATGGAGCCACCCTCGGTCACGCCGGTGGTCCCCATGCGACGGCCGAGCGCGACCCCACCCGCGCTCCCGAGTACCCCCACCGTGCGTGGGCGTCCCCTCCCGAGTGTGCGCCCGAGTAAGCTCTCACGCTTCATGGGGGGTACGGTCCCCGTGGTCGCCACGCGCAGCGCGGCGGTGCCGCGCCCCGTCACACCGGCGCCAGAGGAGTCGGGCGACGTCGCCTGCCTCTACTGCACCCGTCCGCTCCCCGCCGGCCGTGCCACGCGCTATTGCCCCTGGTGCGGTCAGCATCTCCTGCAGCGCTGCCGGATGTGCCGCTCCTCCCTCGAGGAGTCGTGGGTCTTCTGCATCACCTGCGGCCACCCCACATGAGATCGCTCAGCCTCGCCGCCCTCGGCGTCGCACTCCTCCTTGGCGCCTGCGCCGGGAGTCAGTCCTCGGTCGCCCCGCTGCGCCCCACCGTGAGCACCGTCCGCTGGCCGGTGAAGACGCGTCCGCATGTCGACCTCTGGCTGCATGGCTATGCCCTGCTCACCGAGGATACCGCACAGGTCCCGCTCTTCGACCGCGGGTATCGCGAGCGGATCACCGTCGCCAAGAACGCGCGGAATCTCTACACCGGATTCGACTCGGCCTCGCGTCAACTTCGCACGACGTTGCGGGCGCGCCCCGCGCTCGAAGGGGCCCAGTTCCTCGCGCTCTACTTCGGGAGTTGGGACGAGCTCCAACAGGCGATGGGGTACTTCCTCAACGCCGAGGGGGATCCCGCGCGCGCCACGAATCGCGATGTGCAGGGGATCGTCGCCTTCCTCGCGCAGCAATTCCCCCGCGCAGAGGACCGTGACTTCGCGCGGCGCTTGGTCGCGGCACTCGAGCGTGAGCGAGCGACCTTCTTCCATGACTGGTGGCTCGCTGAATCGCGGCGGCGCGCCGTTGGGCTCGCCACCGGAGACTCCCTCTGGCAGTCGGTCTGGCGCCCACGGCTCCAACCCTATCTCAACGCCACGCAGCAGCAGAATGGCGACCTGATCCCCTCCGCGGTGCTCGGCGGGGAGGGACGTGCCGTCCCCGCCGGGAAGCTGGCGAGCCAGTACGCCGTGCATTGGCCGAGCACCGCGGACTCCGCCGAGGCGCTGCTCTTCACCTTCGCGCATGAGGCGGCGGGTGCGGTGGCGCAGGTCGCGGTGACCGATCATCTCACGCCGGCGCAGCAACGTGCTGGGGCCGGCGCACGATTGAGCAGCATCGGGTTGGTTCGCGGCGGAGCCCTCCTCGTCTCGCGGATCGACCCCGCCCTCGGCGAACGCTACGCGCGGTTCTACCTCGCGCAGGCCGGCCGCACGGCGCCAGCGGGCGGGGCGCTCGCCGCCCTCGTCGAGGCCTTCCCGATGCCAGAAGAGATGGTCGCCTCGATGCGGCGCCAGATCGACCTCGCCTTCGGCGGGATCTGATGCGTCTCCGGTTCAAGTAACTTTGCACGCATGACGGTCGCTCCGATCCCGACGGCGCCGGTGCCGCATGATACGCCGCACGATGCGCCCGAGCGCGTGCGCGAGGCGCGGCGCTTTGGACGTGAGATCCTCCCCGAGGTCTCACGCACCTTCGCCATCAGCATCAAGGCGCTCCCCGGGACGCTGGGCGATGCCGTCTGCACCGCGTATCTGCTCTGCCGGATCGCCGACACGATCGAGGACGACAACAGCACGGCCCCCGAGGCGCGGGCCGCGCTGCTCGAGCAGTTCCTCACCGCGCTCGACGATCCCGCACTCGCGTCGCGCTTTCCCGCACTCGCCGCCAGTCTGCGCGGGGATCCGGCGCATCTGCGGCTCGTGGCCCACACCGATCTCGTCCTCGTCGCCTTCCGGGCGCTGCCGCCACGCACGCGCGAGCGTGTCGCGCACTGGGTGCGGGAGATGGGGCGTGGGATGGCGAAGTTCGTGCGGACCTATCCCACGGGGATCCGGATCCAGACGCTGGCCGAGTATCGCGAGTACTGCTACTACGTCGCTGGCACCGTGGGGTGCATGCTCACCGAGCTCTGGCATGAGCATGTGCCGGCGGTGGGGCGTCGGGAGTTCGACCGCCTCTGGGCCACCTGTCAGAGTTTCGGTGAGGCGCTGCAGACGGTGAACATCCTCAAGGACATCGCGCACGACGCCGAGCATGAGAATGCGATCTATCTGCCGGCCGCGGAGCTCGAGGCGCAGGGGAGCGGGCACGCGACGATCCTCTCGCCGACGCATCTCGAGCAGAACCATGCGGTGGTCGATCGCTATATCGGACTCGCGCGCACCGACCTCGACCGGGCGCTCGAGTACACGCTGACGATCCCCCGTCGGGCGTTCCGGGTGCGCGCCTTCTGCGTCTTGCCATTGCTCTTCGCCTATGCGACGCTGCGCGATCTCCGGCGCTCGCGCGCGATGCTGACGCGTGGGGGGCAGGTGAAGATCTCGCGGGGTGAGGTGAAGGCGCTCATGATCGCGGGGCTCCTCTCGATCGGGAGCAATGCGGCGTTGCGGCGGCTGGTGGCGCGGGTGCAGGCGCGCCCCTTCTCGTTGGTACCCGCCGTCGGGTGACGGAGGGCGTACCCATGGCACACCAGCGTCCTGACGGCTTCCGCGGCATCTTCCGCGCCGATGCGCTGGCCTGTGCCGTGTACAGCGAGGCGGCGGGGGTCGCCCAGATCATGCCGCGCGCCGTCGCGGTGCCTGCGGACGAGGAGGATCTCGTCACCCTCGTGCAGTGGGCGGCGCACACGAGTACACCGCTCATCCCTCGTGGCTCGGGGAGCTCGATGGCGGGTGGGGCGATCGGCGAGGGCGTGATCGTCGATTGCGCGCGCTTCGATGCCGTGGGGGCCGTGGATCCCCATCGGCGTACGCTCACTGTGGGCGCCGCCGTCCTGCGGGACCAGGTCGAGTCGGTCGCGAACGCGGCGGGACTCATCTTCCCCGTCGATCCCTCGAGCGGCGCCTTCGCGACCATCGGTGGGATGTGCGCGACGCATGCGGCAGGAAGCCGGACCGTGCGCTATGGCCCGCTCCGCGACTGGATCGCGGGGCTCCACTGCATCTTCGCTGACGGAACACAGGCCTGGGTGCGCCGCGGGAACCCGACCCCTGCCCTGCCGACGCTCGAACGCGCCGCGACCACGCTCCTGCCACAGGTGCGCGCCAGCGCGATCACCGCACTCCAGCATGCAGGGGTCCGGAAGGAATCGTCGGGGTACGCGCTCGCTCCGTACCACACCGCCGGTGATCCGCTCGATCTCCTCCTCGGGAGCGAGGGGACGCTCGCCTGCATCACCGCCGTCGAGCTGCGGCTCGCACCCCGTCCTGGCGCGACCGCCGTGCTCCTCGCGGGGTTCGACACACTCGACGCCGCGGCGCAGGCCGCGGTGGGCCTCGCTGCCGAGGGCGCGAGCGCGGTGGAGCTCCTCGACCGCTCCTTCCTCGAGATCGCCGCGAGTGAGGGCGCCACCCTCCCGGTGGCTCCGACCCTCGAAGCGGTGCTCTTGATCGAGATCGAAGGAGAGGATGTCGCGACGGCACAGGGGCACGCCGCGCGACTCGCGCAGTGGTGCCACGGTGCGCAGGCGGGAGAGGTCGTGTTGCCCACCGCCGCCGAGGAGCGCGAGGCGCTCTGGCAGCTGCGACATGCCGCGAGCCCCATCCTCTCGCGACTCGCCCCACGGTGGCAGAACCTGCAGCTCATCGAGGATGGGTGTGTCCCTCCCGCGCACTTCGCGACCTATGTGCGCGGCGTCCGCGAGGCGCTCGCGCGCGCCGGGTGCCGGGGCGTGATCTTCGGGCACGCCGGCGACGCCCATGCGCATGTGAATGTCCTCGCCGATCTGAGCGACCCCACCTGGCGTGCCCGGTGCGAGCAGATCCTCACCGAGGTCACCGCCCTCGTCGCGCGGCTCGGTGGGACCGTGGCCGGCGAGCATGGGGATGGGCGACTCCGTACCCCGCTCCTGCCACAACTCTGGTCCCCCGAGGCGCTCGCCCTCTTTGCCGCGGTGAAGACGACCTTCGATCCCGCCGGGATCCTGAACCCCGGGGTGAAGGTCCCCATACCGGGGGCCCGGCCGCTGGAGGCGATGAAG
>JBEGVM010000067.1:0-3132 GCA_041178365.1 Gemmatimonadota bacterium
GCCTCCGCCGCCCGCGCGAGGTAGAGGTCGCGCGTCACCGGATCACTCGCCGCGCGGATGGTCGGGAGGAGCCGATCGAGGGCCTGCCGCTTGTGTTGGAGATCGGCGAACCACCCCGCGCGCTCGAGCAGCTGGACCTTCCGATCGAAGACATCCATCGCCTCGTCGAGCAGCCGCGACACCGCCGCCCCGCCCTTGCTCCGCGCGAAGGTATCGGGGTCCTCACCATCCGGGAGCGTGACCACGCGGACGACGAATCCCTTGGCCAAGAGGAGATCGGCGGCGCGGAAGGTCGCCTTCTGCCCGGGGCCATCAGAGTCGTAGCAGAGGACCACCTGTCGCGTGAAGCGTGCGAGGAGCTCCGCCTGTGACTCCGTGAGTGCGGTCCCCATCGGGGCGACGACGCCCTCGACCCCGACGGCGACGAGACGCAACGCATCGAAGTACCCCTCGACGATCACCGCGCGATCATCCTTGCGGATCGCGTTGCGCGCTGCGCCGAGGTTGTACAGCAACTTCCCTTTGTTGAAGACCTCGGATTCCGCCGAGTTGAGGTACTTCGGCTCCCCGGGCCCGAGCAGGCGTCCACCGAACCCAACGGTGTGGCCGGATGGATCGAGGATCGGGAAGATCAGCCGGTCTCGGAAGCGCGCCTTGAGCTGCTCGCTCCCCTCCTGCGGGAGATAGAGCCCCGCCGCAGTGAGGCGCGCGTCATCGTAGCCGAGCCCGTGCAGGTACCTCCGAACCACCTCGCCGTCACGCGGGGCGAACCCGATCCCGAATCGTGACGCCAGGTCCCGCGACACATCGCGCGAGGCGAGATACTCACGCGCAGCACTCCCGTGGGGCGACTCCCACAACGTCTGCTGGAGGAACTCGGAGGTCGCGGCCTGCAGCTCCCAGAGTGGCTCGCGCGGATCCGGACCTTCGCGACGGCGTTGGACCTCCTGCACCTCGATTCCCGCCTTCGCTCCCGCGAGCTTCACCGCCTCCACGAAGCTCATCCCCAGTCGCTTTTGAAGGAAGGTGAAGACCGACCCCTTCTCGCCGCAGACGAAGCAGGTGTAGCCCCGCCCAGGGACCACGGAGAAGTTCGGGCCTTTGCCTTGGTGGAAGGGGCACGGCCCACGCCAGACGGAACCCGTCTTCTTGAGCTTCACATGCTCGCCGATGATGGCGACGATGTCGGCCTGTTGGCTGACCTGTTCGACCACCTCATCGGGGATCATGCGAACTCCGCGATCGTGACGCCGGCCCCACCCTCGTTCCACGCGCCCAGCCGGAACTGCTTCACCCGTCGGTCTCCCTTCAGGACCTGCGCGACGCGCTCGCGTAGCGCGCCGGTGCCCTTCCCGTGGATGATACGCACCTGGCCAAGATCTGCACGAATGGCCCCGTCGAGCGCCTGGAGCACAAGGTCATCCACCTCATGCACCCGCACCCCACGCACGTCGACCTCGGGCTTCGCCTCCACCTCGGGGAGGTCCAGCGCGACGACCTCGACCCGCTCCGGACGCAAATGCTTCGCTGAGAGGCGCCGGAGGGCCGCGAAGGGGACGGTCATCTTGAGCGCCCCCACCGCGACGAGCGCCTCCTCACCACGCCGTGCGAGCAGTTTCCCGACCTTCCCACCGAGGGTCTCGACGGCGACGGCATCGCCGATCGCGAGGGTGACCCCGCGGCCATCGGCCACCTCCTGCCCTTCGGCCGCCGCGCGCTCACGGGCCGCGACCTGCAATGCCACCCGTTCCTCGGCGTCGAGCGCCTCAAGGGCCGACTGCTCCGCTGCGGCACGCCCCTCGAGCGTGCGCCGAGCCTCGACCGCGACCTGATCGATAGCGGCGGCGCCCGCCGCGCGGAGCGAGGCGATCGTCTGCTCGACCTCCTTCCGCGCCTCGAGGAGATGGCGCCGTGCCTCGCGACGCGACTCGCGCTCCACCTCGCGCTCACGCCCTTGCACCGTGCGCTCGCGCTCCGCGATCCGCGTGGCGCGCTGCTGCAGGTCGAGCGACTGTGCCTCCACCTCGCGCTCCTGCGCGGCGAGGCGCTCGCTCCGATATTCAAGATCGGTCAGTAAGGCCGCGAGATCCCGCTCCATCGTCGGGACGCGCGCTTCGGCGCGCGCGAGGATCGCCTCCGGCATCTGCAGCCGCCGGGCGATCGCCAACCCATACGAGCGTCCCGGGATCCCTTTGATCAAGCGGTAGGTCGGGGCGAGCCGTTCGGCGTCGAACTGCAACGACGCATTCACCACCCCAGGCACCTCACCAGCCAACTCCTTGAGCGCTCCGAGATGGGTCGTGGCGATCGTCGTGACCCCGCGTTGCGTGAGCGCCTCGAGGATCGCGCCCCCGAGCGCCGCGCCTTCGAGCGGATCGGTCCCTGACCCCAGCTCATCGATCAACACCAGCGCATCGGGCGACGCGGACTGGACGATCTCGGTGAGATGCTTGAGATGCGCGCTGAAGGTGGAGAGTGAGGCCACCAGGCTCTGCTCGTCGCCGATGTCGGCGAACACATCGTCGAACGCGGGGAGCACCGACTCCGGCCCAACAGGCGCGGGAATCCCACATTGCATCATGAGGGCGCAGAGGGCGAGCGCCTTGAGCAGCACCGTCTTCCCGCCGGTGTTGGGACCGGACACGAGCAGCGTGCGCTCCTCCGGGGCCATCGCCAGATCGAAGGGCACCACCGCCACGCCCTGCGCGAGCAACAACGGATGCCGCCCCTCGCGCACATCGAAGCCATCGCATGCCGCGGCGATCGTCGCGTCGGCGCACCCCGTGGCGACCGCGTACCGTGCGCGGCCGTAGAGCGAGTCCAGCGCGATCAGCGCCTCGAGCGCGTCGATAAGCGCCTCGCGATCGGGACGCACCGCCTCCGTGAGTTCCAGAAAGATCCGCTCGGACTCCGCGATCTCTTCCGACTCGAGCTCCCGGATGCGGTTCCCCGCCTCGACCGCCGCCGGCGGCTCCATGAAGAGGGTCTGCCCAGACTGGGAGCTATCGTGGACGATCCCGCCGAGCGCCGCACGCCCCTCTCGGCGCACCGGGATCACGTAGCGGCCATTGCGGATGGTGACCGAGGCGTCATCGACCCGGAGGTGGGACTCAAGCTTCGCCATGATCCGCT
>JBEGVM010000068.1:0-2980 GCA_041178365.1 Gemmatimonadota bacterium
ACGGTGAGTCGCGGGGTGAACGCCGCCAACAGGAGGCCAGCGAGGAGGAGGTGGCGGCGGTAGGTACCGCGCACCGGACGGAGGAGGGCCATCACACGAATCCTCAGCGAAAGGGGGGTCCCCTAGTTTACGCGTTCGGGCATTCCGGCGCTGGCCCCGCCGGGTCATCTTGCGTGGGTCCTTCCTCCTCCCGATCCGTCCATGCGTCTTTCCATCCTCTCTCGCCGTCTCCACCGCTGGGGTGCGCTGCTCACGGCGCTCCCCCTGCTGTTGGTGATCGGGACCGGGCTCTTGCTCCAGGTGAAGAAGCAGGTCCGGTGGGTGCAGCCCACTGAGCAGCGGACCGCCGTCGAGACCCCGGCCATTGGTTGGGATCTGATCCTCGCGGCGGCGCAGGCGATGCCCGAGGCGGGTGTGCAGGGGTGGGGCGATATCGACCGGGTCGACGTGCGGCCATCGAAAGGGATCCTCAAGGTGATCACCAAGAGCCGCTGGGAGGCACAGCTGGCGCTCGCCGATGGGGCCCTCTTACAGACGGCGTATCGCCGGAGCGATCTGATCGAGCAACTGCACGACGGATCGTTCTTCGGTGATCCAGTCAAGCGCTGGATCTTCCTCCCATCGGGGCTCCTGCTCTTCGGACTCTGGCTGACCGGGATCTATCTCTGGCTCCTCCCCACGCTGACGCGACGGAAGCGGGCGCGACAGGGGGCGCTGCTCCTGCTGATCGCCCTTCCGAGTGGCGTGATGGCACAGCGGTCGCCCGTCGCACCCTATGTCCCCGGTACGACGTGGGAACGTCGCGGGCCAAGCGCGATAGGGATCGACAGTGCGACGCTCGCCGAGGCGATCGCCTTCGCGGTGGCGAAGGAGACGAAGGCTCCGCGCGATATGGAGGAGAATCACTATCGCACCTTCGGACGAGAGCCCTTCGGGCAGGGGATCGGTCCCTTCACGCCGCGCGGTGAGCCGACCGGGGTGATCCTCCGAGGGGGCTACGTCGTGGCGACTTGGGGCGAGCCGGACCGCGTCGACATGACCCATAGCGTGTCCAAGAGCTTCCTCTCGACTGTCGTTGGGCTCGCGCTGGATCGTGGGCTCATCGCCTCGATCGACGAGTTGGCCTGGCGGTCGCAGGCGCCGACCTCTCCGCTCCGACTCACCGCACCGGCAGAGCCCGGCTCGCGATACGGTACATCACTGTTTCTCGATCCCTGGGGGACCCCGCACAACCGGACCATCACCTGGGATCATCTGCTCCGGCAGACGAGTGATTGGGAGGGGACGCTCTGGGGAAAGCCGGAGTGGGCGGATCGTCCTGCGGCCGACGCCTCGACCTGGACTACACGCACACGCGCCGCGTCGGGGACGACCTACGAATACAACGATGTGCGAGTGAATGTGCTCGCGCTTGCGGCGACGAATATCTGGCGGCGGCCATTACCGGAGGTGCTCAACGAATTGGTGATGGAGCCGATCGGCGCATCACGGAGTTGGCGCTGGCATGGCTATGACAATGCGTGGATCCTGCTCGATGGGCGACCGGTGCAGGTGGTGAGTGGGGGTGGTCACTGGGGCGGCGGGATGTTCATCAACGCCTGGGATCTGGCACGCTTCGGCCTCCTCACGCAGCGTCGCGGGGTCTGGGGCACGCGGCGGATCCTCTCCGAGCGGTGGGTGCAGCAGTCCCTCACCCCCACCGGTCCGCAGCCGACCTACGGCTACATGAACTGGTATCTCAACACCGATCGCAAATGGATGCCGAGTGCGCCGGCCAGCGCATTCGGGCAGGTGGGGAATGGGACGAATCTCGTCTTCGTCGCGCCGGAGCAGGATCTGGTAATCGTGGTGCGGTGGATCGAGAACGGCGCGATCAACGAGTTCCTCGGGAAGGTCTTCGCCGCGCTCCGACAACCCTAGAAGTCGATGCTGAATCCGATGCTCGGGAGCAATCCGAGTGAGGTGTTCCGTTCGACGGCACGCGTCCGCTGATTCCACTGCAGCCCGGAGACGTTCTCGCGGCCGGTAAGGTTTTGGATGTCGAGATAGGTCACGATCTGCGCGCGGCGGAGGCTGAAGCGGCGATCCACGCGGACATCGAGGGCGGCGAAGGTGGGGAGTCGCTCCCCCTGATTCCAGCGCGTGAACTGCTGCAGGCCAGCGAAGGCACCATCCGTTAGGAACGGAGTCGTGGGGAGCCCGCTCGCCACGCGCACCTTGCCGCTGATCTCCCAGCGCGGATTCGGCCGCCACCCGACTACCGTATTTGCGATGACTGGGGTGTCGAAGCTCCCGGGACGCTCCACGCCATCGCCGCCGTCGAAGGTCGTGCGCGCCACCGTGAGGCTCGCGAGCCCGAAGAAGGGCAACTCGCTCAGCTGCTTCTGTGCGAGGAACTCGATGCCGACGGAGCGGCCGGTCGCTTCAGCGGCCAACGGCTCCAAGCCGAAGGGGATGTCGCTCGTCACGTCGTCAAAGCCGCTCGGGGCGAGGACCGCCTCGCTCCGGAATTGCCGGCGTGGGTACTGTCGATAGCCTTTGGCGAAGACCTCGACCTGCAGCTTGAGGTCGGGGCGCGGGAGCTGCTCGAGCCCCAGCACGATCTGGTCGGCGCGGAAGGGGGAGAGGAGTCGATTGTTCGGATCACCCACCAACCAGATGTACGAGGGGGCTTGCCAGTAGCGACCGAGGCTCGCCGTGGCGGTCGTCGTGGCATTGAGCGCATAGCGCGCCCCGAGCCGCGGACTCACGCGGGTGGCGCCACCCAAGAAGCCGTAGCGATCAGCGCGCAGCCCGGTCGTGGTACGGAGCCGAGGGGTCGCCTGCCAGTCGAGTTGGCCGTACACCGCCTGTCGATCAGCGGTGAACGCGGTGTCGAGCGCGAGGGGCCGCGGGACCCGGGTCGCGTCGAGGCGCAGTGCGCCTGGCACCAGGAGATCGTACTGCAGCTGACTCGCATAGCGGGTCACCGCTCCCCCAC
>JBEGVM010000069.1:0-15785 GCA_041178365.1 Gemmatimonadota bacterium
ACGAGATCCGCGCCGCCGCCGCGATCCTGCGCGGCATCGCAGTGCGCACCCCGCTCCTCCCCTGCGACCCCCTCACCGAACAACTCGGCGTCCCCGTCTGGCTCAAGCCGGAGATGCTGCAGCGGGGCGGGGCCTTCAAGTTTCGCGGCGCCTACACATTCCTCGCGCGGCTCGCTCCTGAGGCGCGTGCCCGCGGCGTAATCACCGCGAGCTCCGGCAACCATGGGCAGGCGGTCGCGCTCGCCGCCAAACTCTTCGGTGTGGCCGCGACCATCGTGATGCCCACCACGGTCCCGCGCGCCAAGCGTGATGGCGCGGTGCGCCTCGGGGCGCGCTGCTTCTACGCCGGTGTCACCACCGCGGAGCGGATGACGCGCGCGCTGGAGATCGCCGAGTCCGAAGGACTCACGATGGTCCCGCCGTACGACGATCCGACGATCATCGCGGGGCAGGGGACGTTGGGCCTTGAGATCGGCGAGGACTGCCCGACGGTGGGGACGGTGCTCGTGCCGATCGGTGGCGGGGGCCTGAGCTCCGGGGTGGCCACCGCGATCAAGGCGCTCGCGCCGCAGGCGCGGGTGATCGGCGTGGAGCCCGAGGGCTCTCCGAAGTACACGCAGGCGATCGCCGCAGGTGAACCGGTGACGATCCCCGCCGATCCCGGCGGCCTCGCCGATGGGTTGCTCGCCGTGCGGATCGGGACGCGTAACTACCAGCATCTGCACGCGCACATGGACGAGGTGATCACCGTCCCGGATACGTTGCTCCACTGCGCGGTCCAGTTCCTCCTCGATCGGATGAAGGTCGTCACGGAGCCGAGTGGGGCGATCACCGTCGCGGCCCTCTTGGACAGGCGCGTCGCGGTGCAGGGCCCGACGGTCTGCGTGTTGAGCGGCGGGAATGTGGAGTGGGATGGCCTGAGCGCCCTGATCGGCGACGGAGGAATGCCGCGATGACCATGCGATGCCCGAATTGCCGGGCCACCTATGGGGATGACGCCCTCTTCTGCACGCAGGATGGCGGGAAGCTCGTCCCGGTGCCTGGGACGGCCCCGGTCGCACCAGCCGCAGCACCAGCCGCAGCACCAGCCGTCGCGGACGATGGCCAGGTCACCCTCGCGGACCTCGGTGATCAGTCCAAGATGCCCGGCAAGATCCTCGATGGCGCCTTCCGGATCGAGCGCAAATTGGGCGAAGGGGGGATGTCGTATGTCTACCTCGGGGCGGAGCTCGCCACCGGGGCGCACTACGCGATCAAGATCCTCGCCCCGAACCTCGCGGAGGATGCCACCGCGATGGCGCGGCTCCGTCGCGAAGCCCTGCTCGGCGGCAAACTCGCGCATAACCATGTCTGTCACATCGTGAAGCTCGGCGAGACCGCGGGTGGGCTCGTCTATGTCGTGATGCCCTTCATTCAGGGCGAGATCCTCAGTGAGCGGAACTATCGCGTGCGGCAGACCTCGCTCGCCGACACCGTGACCTTCGTCTCGCAGATCGCCGCGGGGCTGCAGGTCGCGCACGATCTCACGATCGTGCATCGCGATCTCAAACCCGAGAACATCATGATCTGTAAAGACGCGACGGGTCAGGAGTTCGCGGTGATCATGGACTTCGGACTCGCGAAGGCGCGGCAGGCGGGGGCGGAGCTCCAGAAGCTCACCTCCACCGGGATCGTGCTCGGCACGCCGGAGTTCATGAGCCCTGAGCAGCTGCGTGGCAAAGCGCTCGATGGCCGCACCGACATCTACTCGCTCGCGCTGATGGCATTCGAGATGCTCACCGGGAAACTCCCCTTCGAGGGGCGTAACCAGCAGGAGATGATGATCGCGCGGCTTCGGTCCGAGCCCACGCCGATCCGGAAGTTGCGCGCGGACATCCCATCGAAGGTCGAGGCGGTGCTCCTCAAGGCGATGGCGCGTGCGGCGGACGATCGCTTCGCGACGGCACCGGCCTTCGCCGAGGCGTTACGCAGCGCGGCGGGATGATGGGTAGGCGAGGCGGTCGATGAACGAGCGTCCACCGAGCCTCGCGACGCGTCTGACGGCGTTCGCCTCGCGCCTCGTCATCCGCCGCGTGATGGCGGCCCCCACGCTCGACCTCGGGCGTCTGCGTGGGGCGATGCGGGCGCGACGGTTGCTGCCCGCCTTCCTCCCACGCGCCGTCTCGGTGCAGCCAGCGACCCTTGGCGCGACCCTGGGTGGCGTCGCGGGAGAATGGTGTCGTCCGCGTGGCGCGGATCCCGCACGCGTGATCCTCTATCTGCATGGCGGCGCCTATGTGGCGGGGCGCGTCGAGGATTTCCGTCCCTTCGCGACTTGGCTCGCGGCACGCAGTGGGGTCGCGGTCTTCTCCCTCGCATATCGATTGGCGCCCGAGCACCCCTTTCCCGCCGCGTTGGACGACGCGCTCGCGGCGGTGCGCGCGTTGCGCGCGCAGGGGATCGCGCCGGCGCAGCTCGCGATCGTCGGCGATTCGGCTGGCGGTGGGTTAGCGCTCGCGACCACCCTCGCGCTCCGCGAGGCGGGGGAGTCGCTGCCGGCTGCCCTCGCGCTGTTGAGTCCGTTCACCGATATGGCAGCGACCGGCGGATCGCGTCTCACGAATGCGCTGCGCGACGACGTGCTCTCCCTTCGGCATGCGGAGCCGCTCGCGCGGTGGTATGCGGGGTCGACCCCGCTCGAGGCGCCGCTCCTCTCCCCCGTGCGCGCCGATCTCACCGGGTTCCCGCCCACGTTGATCCATGTGAGCGATGCGGAGGTCCTGTTGGACGATGCGACGCAGCTCGCCGAGCGGCTCCGCGCCGTGCGGGTCCCGGTGGAGCTCGAGGTCTGGCAGGGGCAGCCGCACGATTGGCATGCGAGTGTCCCGCTCACACGGGAGTCACGCGAGGGGGTGCGGCGCGTCGGGCGCTTTCTGGCGGACCGTCTGGGCTAGCGCCCGCGCTGCTGGAGCTCGACCAAGAGACACCGGTCCTGTACGACGTCGATCCCGGCGCGCGCTAAGGTCTCCGCCACCGCGTCGTGCTGGATGCCGGATTGGAACCAGACCGCGCGCGGGCGCGCCTCCAGGAGATCGTCGAGATGCCCCGGGATATCCTGCGGGCGCCGGAAGACGTTCACCAGATCCACCGGCTCCCCGATCCCCGCGATGGTCCGGTGCACCGGGGCGCCCAAGATCTCCGTCACCTCGGGGTAGTAGACCGGGACGGGGATGATCCGGAATCCGGCCCGCTGGGCGTAGGCGGGGACGTCGTACGCCGGAGCGGGGCGGTCCCCCGTCTTGATCCCCAAGACCGCGATGGAGCGGGTCCGGTCGAGGAGGGCGGAGATCCCCTCGGGGGTCTCGATCAGATGCGTGCGCCAGTCAGTCATCGTGAGTGAAATCAGCGCCGGAACCGGGTAGATTCAAGGGCTGTCCAACTCGACCTGTCCCTTCGTGGAGAGTCCCATGCGGATGCTCGTGCTCGGTGCCGGCCTTCAGGGTTCGGCGTGTGCCTATGACCTGTTGCAGAACCCGGCCATCACCGAGGTCCGGCTCGCCGACCAGCGCGTCGACCAGCTCCCGGCTTTCCTCCAGCCGTACATCGGCACGGGGCGCCTGACGACGATCCAGCTCGATGTGAAGGACACGAAGGCCGTGGCTGCCGCCATGCAGGGGGTCCAGAGCGTGATGAGCGCCCTCCCGTATTACCTGAACATCCCGATGACGAAGGCGGCGATCGCTGCCGGCGCGCACTTCGCGGACCTCGGCGGGAACACCGAGATCGTCCAACAGCAGCAGCGCTTGGCCGACGCGGCGAAGGCCAAGCAGGTGACCGTCATCCCCGACTGCGGGCTCGCCCCGGGGATGGTCAACATCTTGGCGCAGCTCGGCATCGACCGCTGTGACAGCGTCGAGAGCGTACGGATCTTCGTCGGGGGGCTCCCGCAGCACCCCGAGGGGCCGCTCAACTACCAGATCGTCTACTCCATCGAGGGCGTCCTCGACTACTACACCACCCTCTCGTGGATCCTCCGAGGTGGGAAGCAGCTGCAGATGAAGGCGCTCTCCGAGATCGAGCCGGTGCACTTCGACGCCCCGGTCGGCGAGCTCGAGGCCTTCCACACCGCAGGCGGCCTCTCGACGATGGCGTTCCGGTACCAGGGGAAGATCCCGAACATGGAGTACAAGACCCTCCGGTATCCGGGCCATGCGAAGATCATGGAGGCGATCCGCGAGCTCGGGCTGCTTGAGCTCGAGCCGGTGCAGGTGAAGGGGACCACCATCGTGCCGCGCGACCTCGCCATCGCCCAGATGCAGCCGCGTCTCACCAAGCAGCACTCCCCCGATCTCGTCGCGCTGCGCGTGGTCGTCACGGGGACGAAGGGCGGGAAGCCGATCACGCACACCTTCGAGCTCGTCGATCGCTACGATGCCGCGCATGGGATCAGCGCGATGATGCGGACCACCGGCTACTCGCTCTCGATCACCGGACAGTTGCAGGCAGAGGGCGCCGTGACACCGGCGGGGGTTCACACGCCGGACGAGTGCATGCCGGGGGAGCGCTACATCGCCGAGTTGGCGAAGCGCGGGGTCGTGATCAGCGAGAGAAGTTCGCGAGCGTGACGCCCATGGCGTCGATCGCGGTGCGGGCGCGCCAGCGATCGGCGCCGTTGTAGATGAAGGAGAAGGCGAGCGCCTCGCCGTTCTTCGCCGTCACGTAGCCCCCGAGCGAGACGACCTCACCGGTCGTTCCCGTCTTCGCGCGGAGATTCCCCTGCGCGGCGGTGCCTCGCATGCGATTCTTGAGGGTCTCGGTGCGGCCGGCGATGGGGAGCGAGGCCTCCATCACTGGTCCCCAGGAGGCGGAGACCGAGTAGTCGAGGAGTTGGATCATCGAGCGCGCGGTCACGCGGTCGAGGGTCGAGAGCCCGCTCCCATCCGCCGCGAAGACCGCGCGCCGTGGGATCCCCACACGCTCGGCCAAGAAGGTGCGGAGCGACTCGTTCGCGATCACCGCCGAGCCCACGGTGCCGGCGGTGCGCGCGGTATTGAGGAAGAGGAGTTCGGCGAAGTGGTTGTTGCTCTCGCCGTTCATCGTGGCGACGAGGGTTGCGACCGGCGGGGAATCCCACGAGGTGACGAACAGCGCGGCGCTTGGGGCGCGGCCCATGCGCGTCTCTCCAGAGACGCGGACCCCATGCGCCTCGAGGGCGGCGCGGAAGGCGGCGGCGACGAACTGCTCGGGTTGTTCGATGACCACCTGATAGGTGCGCGCCTTGCTGCGGGCCCCGATCCACCCGCTCACGCGGTAGGCATGCGTCAGCGTGTCCTGCCAGACGCGGATCGAGGCGCCGCGCGAATTGGGGCGGACCGTGACGGCGGAGCGGAGCTCGAGCCCGCTCACCGGTTGGCCGAAGCTCACCTGGGCCCCGCGCGTCGAGGGGCGCACGGTGATGGTGGTGAGGTTCTCGTTGAAGGAGAGGGCGGAGACGCGGGTCCCGTAGCTCGTCTGCAGATGGCGCGCGCGCCACCCATCGGGGACGCGCTGGCCGTCGAAGGCGGAGGCATCGCCGATGAGATCGCCGCGAATCTCACGGATCCCCGCGGCCGCCACCTGCGCGGCGAGCGCATCAAGGGGCTGCAGGCCGGGGGTGCCGCCGGCGACGCGTGAGGCGAGGGAGGGATCCCCGGCGCCCTTGAGGATCAGGTCACCGGCGAGGATGCCGTTCGAGCGGACCGAGCCAGTCCGAAGGACCTGGGTGCGGAAGCGGTGATCGGGGCCGAGGCGCTCGAGGGCGATCGCCGCGGTGTAGAGCTTCATCGTCGAGGCGGGGAGCAGGAGCTCATCGCCGTTCTGATCGTAGAGGGTGTCACCGGTGGTGAGGGAGACGACCATGACGCCCCAGCGCCCGCTGTTGGTGGCGTTGGCGACGAGGGTCCGGAGGTGCGATTCGAGGGCGGGGGCCCCGGTCAGCGTGGCGGCGGCGAGCTTCGGGCGCGCGGGGGCCTTGGCTCGGCTCGACGCTTTGGCCGATGTCGCCTTCGTGGAGCGCTTCTTCGTGCTGGCCGTCGTTCGCTTCGCCGTCGTCTTGCTCGTGCCGGCCGTCGTCTTGGACGCCGAGCCCTGGGCGCCGATCAGATCGGCGGGGGGGGCGAGGAGCAGGAGCGCGAGGAGAGAGACGACGGGGAGTCGGCGCATCAAGGAATAGTACCCGGCAGAGGCGATCGTGGCGACGCGGTCACCTGGGATGACGACTGATGCCCCGGATTCGTGACGGGGCGCCGGGGTGCTGCGAGGGCCCGCTACGCGGCGCCCGTGGTCGGCAACGGGCCTGGGACCTGCGCTCCGGCGCGGTCATCGCGCTGCGAGGTGGCCCACTTGAAGAAGATCACGGCGGTGAGCAGGTAGAAGAAGAGCCCGCCGGGGATCCACATGATGAGTCCGCCCAAGCGCTGATCCTCGAGGGGGGAGAGGGCCCAGAGGCGCGGTGCGCTCGCGTAGGCGGGGTAGAGCACGTGGTCGGAGTAGACGATGAAGATCGAGACGATCGTCATCGGGAGGGTCATGAGGAAGCTGTAGAGCATCTGCCCGGGGTAACTCAGGCGCGGGAGTTCGGGCAGCGGGCTGAGCAGGGGCCACCAGACGAGGACCGCCGACACGAGGAACATCAGGTGCTGGGCGATGTGCACCTCGTGGTAGTACATCGCCGAGTTGTAGAGCGGTGGGAGATGCCAGACCGCGAGGACGAGGTTGAAGGTCGCGAAGGCGACGCTCGGTCGGGTGATCGTCCGCGCGAGGGCGGCGACGGCAGGGAATCGGAGCGCGGGGCGCAGCATCCATCCGGGCGTCCCGAGCAGCAGCAACGGCGGCGTCACGAAGGTGAGCACGAGGTGCTGCACCATGTGACCGGTGAAGAGGTAGTAGTCGCTGATGTCGTGGATCGGCCCGTTCAGCGTGAGGAACATCGCGAGCAATCCGCTCGTGAAGCTGAGCTGGTGGCCGAGGGTGAATCGTTCACCGGGGGCCTGGTGCGCGCGGCCCCGCCATTGGTGGAGCCCCCAGAGCGTGAGGAGCCCGATGACGGTGCTCCAGTGGACGGTGAAGCCGCCCTGGGAGAGGTCGACCTGCGGGTGGAGGAAGAGTGCGGGGGTGCCGATCAGAGCGAGATCTTCGCGAAGAGGAAGAGCAGCGCCACGATGGTGGCCCCCGCGATGATCAGCGGCCCGGTGAAGAGCGCCTTGAAGAGCTTATGATCGTACTTGAGGTGCATGTAGAAGAGCACCACGATCGCGAACTTGGCCGCGCTCATGATGATGAGCGAGGGGTTGAACCAGGGGGAGGCGACGAGGACCGGGATGTAATACGCCCAGACCTCGATCACGGTGATGAGGGTGAGGATCACCGCGACCTTGAGATAGGTCGCCCCGGTGGGATGGGCGTGCGCCGCGGCGTGCGTGGACTTGGACTCGTGGGACATGGTGGCCTCGCGCTACTTGATGAGGTAGATGAGCGTGAAGATCACGATCCAGACGACGTCGACGAAGTGCCAGTAGAGCGCCGCGATGTCGACGACGAGCTCGTCCTGCGGCCCGAGCCCGCGGGTGCGGTCGATCCAGAGGAGGCTCATCAACCAGAGCACCCCGACCGTCACGTGCGCACCGTGGAAGCCGGTCAGCGTGAAGAAGGTGGAGCCGAAGAGATTCGTCTTGAGGGTGAGCCCCTCGCGCACGAACGCGGTGAACTCATAGGCCTGGAAGCCGAGGAAGGTCGCGCCAAGGAGCGCGGTGACGAAGAGCCAGAGCTGCGAGGAGCGCTGGGCGCGGCCCCACCACCCGGCGTTCGCCGGAAGCGGCACGCCCTTCAGCTGTACCGCCTGCAAGGCGAGCACCATCGCCAGCGAGGACATCAGGAGGACGAAGGTCGAGGCCGAGGTCACCGGGATGTCGAGGATCGCCGGGAAGACCTTCCCTGCGGCATCGGTGTACTCGGTGTGCGGGTAGGGCCCGACCAACGACTTCCCCTTGTAGATCAGGTAGGTCGAGATCAGGGAGGCGAAGAGCATGCACTCGGAGCCGATGAACGCCCAGATGGCGATCTTCCGGTTGTCGAGCCCGGTGGTCGTGTAGTGCGTATGCGCGTGGCCGTCGTCGTGCCCGGCGATGGCGTGGGATGCCATGAGGTCAGGGTCTCCGATTACTCGAGGGGGGAGGTCAGCCAGACGTAGAGCCCGCCGATCAACATGGCGGCCCCACCCAGGGTGACGGTCATCGCGACGGCGAACAGGTCGTTGCGCAGGAAGAGGAGCCCACTGAACATCACGACCAATCCGAGGGCCGCGAAGGCGGGCTTGGCCGTCGCGAGCGGCATCGGGATCCCGAGCGCCTTGGCGGTGTGCGTCTCGGTCTCCTCCGTGAGCGGCGAGGGGCCGGGGGTCCCGGTATCCCCATGGCTGCTCTCCCCCTCATGCCAGCTCGGGTCCTTGAGGTCCCAGAGCGGATAGCGCGAGGTCACGGTCGGGATCTGCGCGAAGTTGTACTCGGGTGGGGGCGAGGGGATCGACCACTCGAGGGTCGCCGCCCCCCACGGATCACCACCGGAGACCGCCCCACGCGTCCGGCTCCGTACGAAGTTCCAGACGAAGACCGCGGTCGCGATCACGAGGAGATAGGTCCCGTAGGTCGCGAGGAGATTGAAGAGGTCCCACCCCTGACCCGCGTCGTAGGTGTAGATGCGGCGCGGCATCCCGAGCAGCCCACTGAAGTGCATCGGGAAGAAGGTGAGGTTCATCCCGATGAAGTTGAGCCAGAAGTGCACGTTGCCGAGCCGCTCGTCGAGGAAGCGCCCCGTCATCTTCGGGTAGTAGTGATAGATCCCGGCAAAGATCCCCATGATCGACCCGCCGAAGAGCACGTAGTGGAAGTGCGCGACGACGAAGTACGTATCGGTCTGCTGGAGGTCCGCCGGCGGGGAGGAGTGCATCACCCCCGAGATCCCACCGATCGTGAACATCGCGATCAGCGCGATCGCGAACTTCATCGGCACCGTGAAGCGGACCTCGCCCGCCCACATCGTCGCGATCCAGTTGAAGATCTTCACCCCCGTGGGGATGGCGATGAGCATCGTCATCAGCGAGAAGATCGAGTCGGCGACCGCGCCCATCCCCACCGCGAACATATGGTGCGCCCAGACGCCGAAGCCCAAGAAGCCGATCATGATCCCCGAGTACACCATCACGTTGTAGCCGAAGAGCGGCTTCTTGGAGAAGGTTGGGAGCACCTCCGACACGAGGCCGAAGGCGGGGAGGATCAGGATGTACACCTCGGGGTGCCCGAAGACCCAGAAGAGATGCTGCCAGAGCAGCGGGTCGGCGCCCTGCGCGATCGCGTAGAACGTCGTCCCGAAGAAGCGATCCATCAGCAAGAACACGAGCGCCACCGTGATCGGCGGGAAGGCCAGGATTAGGAGGAACTGCACGACGAACGACATCCAGGTGAACATCGGCATGCGCATCAGCGTCATGCCGGGGGCCCGGAGATTGATGATCGTCGTGATGAAGTTGAACGCCGCCGCGAGGGAGGAGACGCCGAGGACCTGGAGGCCGATCACCCAGAAGTCGATGTTCGGGCCGCTCGAGAACTGCGTCGTCGTGAGCGGGGCATAGCCGAACCAGCCACCATCCGGCGCGACCTGGAAGAGGATCGGCAGGGTGATGAAGATGCCACCGAGCAGATACACCCAGTACGAGAAGGCGTTGAGGCGCGGGAAGGCGACGTCACGCGCGCCGATCTGCAGCGGGATCAGATAGTTGAAGAAGGCGGCCGAGAGGGGCATGACGGCGAGGAAGACCATCGTCGTGCCATGCATCGTGAAGAGCTGATTGTACGTCTCGGCGGAGACGAACCCCATGTTGGGGCGCGCGAGCTGCGTGCGGATGAGGGTCGCCTCGAGTCCGCCGATGATGAAGAAGATGAGGGCGGTCCAGAGGTAGAGCGTCCCGATCCGCTTGTGGTCGGTGGTCGCGATCCAGCTCCAGAGGCCGGACGGCGAGCTCGCGGGCGCGGCAGCGCGAGCGGGGGCGGCGATGGTGGCCATGAGGTCGGTCTCCGGTCTACTTGAGCGCCATCAGGTAGGCGACGACATCGGCGATCTGCCGGTCATCGAGCCCGCCCGTATTGGTCATCTTCATGATGGGGTCGTACTCCCCGCGGCCGATGGTGTTCATCAGCGAGCCGGGCTTCATGTGCCGCGCATTCTTGATCCAGCGCGCGAGCGTCGGCGCATCGTTCTTGTAGAGGCCGCTGGCGATCGTGTGTCGCGAGGCGATATGCGTGAGGTTCGGGCCGATGTTCGAGACGGCGCCCGGGACCCCGCTGATCGCGTGGCATCCGATGCACCCACCGAGCAGGAACCCCTCGGTGGCGCCACGCACCGGGTCCCCACCGGCGAGGAGGGCATCATCGAAGGTGAGCCCCGCCGGGATCGGCGTCTGTGGGATCACATGCGGGAACTCCGTCTCGAGCCGCTCGCGCGGGAAGACGTAGCCGCCGGTCGGGGCGGTCGCGGCGGTGTCGGTACCCGTGACCTGCGCCACCGGCGTGACGGGGGTCGTCGGGGCCGGGGCGGGGGTCGCTGTGAAGACCGCCGCCGAGGCCTGATGCGCGGCCCACGACGCGAACTCGTCTGGCTGCACCGTATAAAGCCGGAACTTCATGTTCGCATGGCTCGAGCCGCAGTACTCGGTGCAGAAGCCGTTCCACGCCGAGGTGCCGAGGTCGGCGTTCGGGGTGAACCAGAGGTAGTTGGTCTTGTTGGAGATGAGGTCGCGCTTCCCCCCCATCTGCGGGATCCAGAAGGAGTGGAGCACATCCTTGGTGGTGAGCTCGAACTCCACCGTACGGCCCACCGGGACGTAGAGCTCGTTGGCGGTGACGACGCCGAGCTCGGGGTAGCGGAACTCCCACCACCACTGATGCCCGATCACCTGCACCTTGAGGGCGCCCGCGGGGGCATCGGCCTGCGTCTGGAAGATCGTCTTGACCGTCGGGATCGCGATCAGCACCAGGATGACCGCGGGGATCACCGTCCAGGTGATCTCGAGGGCGGCGTTCCCATGGATCGGGCGCGGCTTCGGCCCCCCCGGCCGCTTGCGGTACTTGAAGATCGTGTACACCAACCCCACTTCGACGACGACGAAGACGATCGTGCCCCAGAAGAGGAGCCGCTGGAAGAGCGCGTCGATCGCGGTGTTGAAGTCGGTGTGGTGGTTGAAGGTGGAGTTCGGATACTCCGTGAATCCACACCCGGAGAGCGCCAGCAGGGCCAGGGTGCTGAGCGCGGCAGGGGCTGCGTGGCGCAGCGACAGCTTCGGCATCGGTTGGATGAGGCTGGGGGGAATGCGACGGCCTGAAACTGCGGGCCGGACTACCGAAAGGACGATGGCGGAGAAGCAATTGAAACGTAGTCGGCTCGAATGCGTGGGAGCAAGAATCGCGGCAACTATAGGACCGGTGGATCCTGTGCGGGGAGCTCGATGGTGACCCGGTGCTGGATCTTCACGCGCTCCTTGGTCTGTTCGAGGGCGGCGCGGGTCTGGGCCACTCCCTCGCGCAGGAGCCGGACGCGCTGCATCTCCGAGCCGCGTCCGGCGTCGAGGATGAGCTTGGATATCTGGTCAGCGATGAGACCGAACTGCCCCTTCAGGAGGCCGTGCAGGGGGGTGGCGAGGCGCTTGATCTGTTGCGGGAAGACCCCGGCGCCGCGGTGCGCCTTCACGTCGAGCGCCATCCGCTCCACCATCCCGTGCAGGGCCTGGACGGAGAGGAGGGCTTCCTCGAGGGTGCGGAGTTTGGCGGCGCCGGCGCCGTCCACCTTCGTGGCAGACATACCTCGCAGAATGTACCTTCGCCGCATCCTCCGACCAGCCCAATCATGACCTCACGTCGCGACTTCCTGACCGCGTCGGCCGCTGCCGCAGCCGCGCTCACCGTCGGTCCCGCCACCCTGCCAGGGGCGGAGCCGCACTCGACCGCGCTGATCCCCGATGGGGGGGCGCTCGCCCCCCGCCCGGTGGTGATCGCCTCCGGGAACGGGATCCGCGGGGTGAAGATCGCCTACGACCAGATCGTCCGCGGCACCGACACCCTCGACGCGATCATCGCCGGGATCAACATCCAGGAGCTCGATCCCGACGACCAATCCGTCGGGCTCGGCGGCTTCCCCAACGCCGACGGGGTGGTGCAGCTCGACGCGAGCTGCATGCATGGGCCCACCAAGCGCGCCGGGGCGGTGGGGTGCCTGGAAGACATCGCGACGCCGAGTCTCGTGGCGAAGGCGGTGATGGAGTACACCGACCACATCATGCTCGTGGGGGCCGGCGCCAAGCGCTTCGCCCTCGACATGGGGTTCAAGACGCAGCCCCTCCTCACCGAGAAGACGCGGCAGGACTGGCTCCGCTGGAAGGCCAAGCTCAATCCGAATGACTTCTGGCTCGACCACGACGACGATGTGAAGATCACGTTCTCGACGGGGACGATCAACATGAACGCCGTCAACGCGAAGGGAGAGATCAGCTCCTGCACGTCGACGAGCGGGATGGCGTGGAAGATCCCCGGCCGACTCGGGGATTCGCCGATCGTCGGGGCGGGGCAGTACTGCGACAACGAGGTGGGGGCGGCGGGCTCCACCGGCCGCGGCGAGGCGAACATCAAGATCTGCGGTGGCTTCCTCACCGTGGAGCACATGCGGCAGGGGATGTCGCCGGCGCAGGCGGTGCTCAAGACCTTGGAGCGCCTCGTGGCGATGACGGAGCAGCGCCTCCTCCGCCCCGACGGCCGGCCGAACTTCGATATCCAGTTCTACGCCGTGGCCAAGGATGGGCGCTACGCCGCCGGTTCCCTCTATGAAGGGGCCGACTTCGCGGTCTGCGACGAGAAGGGGCCACGCCTCGAGAAGTGCGTCTTCCTCTACCCCCGGGGTCGCTAGCTTTCGGTATGACCGCACCAGACGAACCACTCGCCTACGACCCGGCCACGGTCGAGGCGCGGTGGCGCCAGCGCTGGGCCGAGCGGGGCACCAATCGCGTCGATCTCGCGAACGGCCCGCGGCCCTACTACAACCTCATGATGTTCCCCTATCCGTCGGCCGAAGGGCTGCACGTGGGGAACCTCTTTGCCTTCACGGGCAGCGACATCCATGCCCGCTTCCATCGGCTGCAGGGGCACACCGTCTTCGAGCCGTTGGGCTACGACGCCTTTGGGATCCACTCGGAGAACTTCGCGCTCAAGGTCGGGAAGCACCCGATGGAGCTCATCCCGAGCAACATCGCGAACTTCCGTCGGCAGTTAGATCGCGCGGGGCTGATGGTCGATTGGGATCGCTCGGTCGATACGACCGATCCGGCGTACTACAAATGGACGCAGTGGGTCTTCCTGCAGCTCTACCAGCGCGGGCTCGCGTATAAAAAGGCCGCCGCGGTGAACTGGTGTGGGTCGTGCAAGACGGTGCTCGCCAACGAGCAGGTCGAGGGCGGGGCCTGCGAGCGCTGTGGGACCGTGGTGGAGCAGCGCTTCTTGGAGCAGTGGTTCTTCCGCATCTCCGAGTACGCGCCGCGGCTCCTCAAGAATCTCGAGACCTTGGATTGGTCAGAGACCACCAAGCAGGCGCAGCGGAACTGGATCGGGCGCTCCGACGGCGCACGCGTGCGCTTCGCCGTGCAGCATGCGCCGAATGGCGAGATGGTGGAGGTCTTCACCACCCGCCCTGATACGATCTTCGGCGCGACGTACCTGGTGTTGGCGCCGGAGCATCCCTTGGTGGAGGTGATCACCAAGGACTCCGAACGTGGCGTGGTCGAGGCCTATCGTTCGCGAGCGGCGCGGCAGGACCTCGTGAGCCGCAAGTCGACCAAGGAGAAGACGGGGCAGTTCACCGGCGCCTACGCGACCAATCCCGCGACCGGCGCCGCGATCCCGATCTGGGTCGCCGACTACGTCCTCATGGAATACGGGACCGGCGCGATCATGGCGGTCCCGGGGCACGACGAGCGCGATCACGAGTTCGCCGTGACTTATGGCCTCCCGATCGTGCGCGTGGTCGCCGGTGAAGGAGAGGACGCCACGACCCCACTCGATGGCGCCGCCTGTATGGGCGATGGGCGCCTCGTGGCCTCGGCTCAGTTCGATGGGCTCGGCGTCACCGAGGGGAAGCGTGCGGTCACGGCGTGGTTGGCCGAACGTGGCGCCGCGGAGGCGGTGACCAACTATCGGCTGCACGATTGGTGCATCTCGCGGCAGCGCTATTGGGGCCCGCCGATCCCGATCGTCTACTGTGACGCGTGTGGGACGGTGCCGGTGCCCGAGGCACAGTTGCCCGTCGCGCTCCCACATGTCGCCGACTTCAAGCCCGACGATTCCGGCGTCTCCCCGCTCGCGCGGCACGCCGACTGGTTCGAGACCCCCTGCCCGACCTGTGGCGCCCCCGCGCGACGCGAGACCGATGTCAGCGACACCTTCCTCGATAGCGCCTGGTACTTCCTCCGCTATCCGAGTGTCCCGCGCGACGACGTGGCCTTCGACGCCGCACTCACCAAGCGCTGGCTCCCCGTCACGACGTACATCGGCGGGAATGAGCATGCGGTGCTGCATCTGCTCTACTCCCGCTTCATCACGATGGTGCTCCACGACATCGGCCTCCTCGACTTCGAGGAGCCCTTCACTCGCTTCCGCGCGCATGGGTTGATCATCCGCGAAGGGGCGAAGATGTCGAAGTCCAAGGGGAATGTCGTGAACCCCGACGAGTACATCGAGCAGTGGGGCGCGGATTCCTTCCGCACCTACCTCATGTTCCTCGGCCCCTTCGAGGAGGGGGGCGACTTCCGCGACGCCGGGATCAGTGGGGTGCGACGCTTCTTGGATCGCCTCTGGGCCTCGGTGCGCGACTGCACCACGGCGAGTGCGGTTGACCCCGAGGTGCGGCGCAAGCTGCACGCGACGATCAAGAAGGTCGGCGAGGATCTCCCCGCGCTCAGCTACAACACCGCGATCGCCGCGATGATGGAGTACATGAATGTGCTCCGGAAGGGGGAGCGATCGTGTCATCGTGACGAGGTCCTGCCGGTGGTGCAGCTCGTCGCCGCTTTCGCCCCGCACATCGCGGAAGAGCTTTGGGCGATGCTCGGGCACAGCGCAAGCGTCTTCGACGCGGGGTGGCCGGCCTACGATCCCGCGTTGCTCACCTCAGCCACCGTCGCACTGGTCGTGCAGGTCGGCGGAAAGACGCGTGGGACGATCCAGGTCGCCCCCGATATCACGCAGGAGGCGGCGCTCGCCGCTGCGATGGCTGAGCCGGGGATCGCGAAGTTCGTGACCGGCGCGCCGAAGAAGGTGATCCTGGTGCCCGGGCGTCTCCTGAACGTCGTGGTCTGAGCCATCGTCCGCCGTCGCCCCTTACGGGGCGACGCGGACCTCACGCTCGGCGACCCCACCCCGTGTGCTGCTGTAGCGCACGGTGAAGGTGGTGGGCTCGGTGACACGCACCCGCTGGGAGATGGTGCGCGTCTCTCCACCGGCGAGGTGGAACTCCGGCGCGCGGCCGAGTACGCGCGCGCTGCTCCCACGTGGTGCCGTGAGCCCGACGACATCGGGCCGCACGATCTTCACCCGCTGCGCCTGATCCAGCGCGGTCGGGAGATACCCCGCGTTGCGCAGGGTGACGCGCACCTCATGGGTGGCAGAGTCGTTCGCCGCCCCACGGCGCGCGGTGGCCTTCACCACGCTCACCTCGGTGATGCTGACCTCGGGCAAGGC
>JBEGVM010000070.1:0-20671 GCA_041178365.1 Gemmatimonadota bacterium
CCACGAGCCCGATCGCGGGGAGGGCGGTGCCGAAGAGGACGAGCTTGCTCTTGAGGCCATCGAAGAAGGAGAGGGCGGCCGAGGAGGTCGTGAGCGAGAACGAGTCGTCCTCGCTCGGGCCGAGGCGCCGGAAGCCTCGAAGGATCTCGCGGGTCAGCTCCATCCCCTCGGGGATCATCTCCCGGTTCCCCGCCTGCACGGTGATGGCATCGATGTCGCCGCGGGGGTTGATCGCCCGCGTGAGCGGGGTGGTGACGGGGGCGACCGCGAGGCGATCCATGGAGAAGCCGAAGACCGAGCCCTGTTCCTCGATCACCCCGATGACGGTGTAGGGGAGCCCGGCGATGCGAAGCTCGCGGCCGACCGGGTCGAGCCCTTCGTAATAGTAGGAAGCGACCTCGCTTCCGATCACGACGACGCGCGACGCGGTGGCGACCTCCTGCTGCGTGAAGGCGCGTCCCGCCGTGAGGACGAATCGCTTGATGTCGAAGTACGAGGCGTCGGTCGAGACCGCTTGGACCGTCCGCGGTCGCAGCCCCGGGACCGTCGCGGGGAGGAAGTTCTGGTTCACCCGCGCCATCCGAAAATCCGACGGGAGGGCGGTACGGACCGCCTCGTAATCAGGATCGAAGAGGCGGGGGCGGCGCTGCCAGGCGCGCCATTGCGCCTCATCCGCATCGGTCACGAAGGTCGGCGTCCGGGAGACGTCGAAGGTGTTCGTCCCGATGATCTTGGCCGCGAAGTCGTTCTCGACATAGTCGCTCATCCCCTCCACGATCGAGACGACGGCGATCAGGAACATCACCCCGATCATCACGCCCAAGAGCGTGAAGAAGCTCTTGAGCTTCTGCACGCGGATGGTCTGCAGCGCGAGTCGAACGGCCTCGAAGAACGGCATGGGGGCAGGGATCAGGTGTCAGGCCACAGGGGGGCGAGGGCAGGGACCTGTCCCCTGACCCCTGAGCCCTGACACCTGTCGTTAGTGTGCGTTCTTGCCAGCGCTGATGCGCGCGACGAACTCGGTCTTGGTCTCGTCGCTCGCGATCCGCCCATCGCGGAGCACGACCACGCGGCGCGCATGCGAGGCGATGTCGGGCTCGTGTGTCACCATGATCACCGTCTGCCCCGACTCGGCGAGATGCTCGAAGACCCGCATGATCTCCTCGGAGGTGTTGGAGTCGAGGTTCCCGGTCGGTTCGTCGGCGAGGAGGATCGAGGGATCGTTCACCAACGCGCGCGCGATCGCGACACGCTGGCGCTGCCCACCGGAGAGCTCATTCGGGCGGTGATGCACGCGCTGCCCGAGCTGCACCTTCTCCAGCGCCTCCATCGCTCGCCGCTTCCGCTCCGCCGCCGGCACCCCGGCATACACCAGCGGGAGCTCGACGTTGGCGAGCGCCGTGGCGCGCGGGAGAAGGTTGAAGGTCTGGAAGACGAACCCGATCTCCTTGTTCCGCACGCGCGCCAGCGCATCGTCCTCCATCGTGGAGACGAGCTGGCCATTGAGCCAGTACTCCCCCTTGTTCGGGGTGTCGAGGCAGCCGACGATGTTCATGAGCGTCGACTTGCCGGAGCCGGAGGGCCCCATGATCGCGACGTACTCGTTGCGCTTCACGGCGAGGTCGACGCCGCGGAGGGCCCGGACGATCTCCCCCCCCATGTCGTATTCCCGCGTGAGCCCGCGGGTGACGATCACCCACTCGGCGCTTGGGGCCTGACCCGTCGCGCTCATCACCGCCTGCCGCTCGGGGGTCGTCCCAGCGGGGACCTCCATCAGCTCCTGGCTCACTGCTGCTCCTTCGCCGTGGACGGCGTTGTTTGCTCCTGTTCCTTGACGAGCTGGCCATCCTTGAGTTCACGGATCGCCTGATAGGTCCCAGCCACGATGCGCTCGCCCGCCTCGAGCCCGCGGATCACCTCGAAGTACTTCTCGCCGGCGATCCCCACCTTGACGGGGCGGAAGGTCACCGTGTTGTCGGTGTTCACCACGAACACCCCTTCGACGTCGCGCTTCCCGACCTGCACGGTCGGACCGGTCTGGCGCGCGCCGGCCGTCGTATCCTGCTGCGCCGCGCGGTCATCCTCGCGGACGGTGAGGGCGATGATCGGGATCGCCAGCACCTGAGCGCGCGTGTCGGTGATGATCTTCGCCGTCGAGGAGAAATCGGGGCGGGTCGCCGGGGGAGGATTGAGGATCCGCACCGTGACCTCGTAATCGATCGCCTGGTCGGTCGAGGCCGCGGCGGCGTTCGCCCCGCGCACCGAGCTGTTGGAGATCTCCACGACTTCGCCGCGGAAGGTGGTGTCGGGGAAGGCATCGATTTGGATCACCGCGGAATCCCCGATCCCGATCCGGCTCACATCGGTCTCGTCGACCTTCACCTTGGTCTCCAGGATGCTCATGTCGGAGATGGTGAGGAGGGTGGCGGCATCGCGGTTGAGGGTCCCCATGATCGCCGTCTCACCGACCTCGACGTTCAGTCGGGTCACACGCCCCGCCATCGGCGAGAAGATCGTGGTGCGCGAGAGCTGGAACCGGGCATCCCGCAGGGAGGCCTCCCCCTGCTTGACGTTCTCCGCGGCGGCTTCCACGAGCGCCTCATTCACCTCGAGCTGCGTCTCCAGCCGCTCGAGCTCCTGCACGGAGACGAGCTCGGCGTTCGTCGCACGGATCTGTTGCTGCCGCTCCAGGTCCCGCTTGGCCTGCAGCAGGTTGGCTCGCGACTGCGCCGCACTCGCCCGCGCATTGGCGAGCGCCGCCTCGGCGCGCTGCACCTGCGCCTCGAACTGCGTGGGATCGATCTGCAGGAGGAACTGCCCCTCCTTCACGAAGTCGCCGTCCTTCACCGCGAGCTTGGTGATGCGCCCCGTGATGTCCGAGGAGATGTCGACCTTGGTCCGCGGCTGCACCTGGCCGCTGGCCGTCACCGAGGCGACGAGGTCCTGGAGTCCGATGGCCTCGATGCGTACCTCGGTGGCCTTGGCGCGATTCTTCAGGATGGACTGGGCGATCGCGCCCCCCACGAGGACGACGCCGACGGCGCCGAGGATGATCTTGGTTCGCTTGGTCACAGCCGTCTCAGTTAGGGCGGAGGGTACGTCCCACGGCGGCCTCGAGTGCCGCGAACGCCCGGTGGAATTCATAGACCGCGTCGATGCGGTCGGTCTCGGCGCGCTCGTACTCGGCACGCGAGGTGGTGAGGTCGACGAAGGTGGTGCTGCCGACCCGGTAGCGCTGCTCGGCCAAGGTCAGCGCCTCGCGGGCCGTCGCGGCGTTCCGGGTCTGCAGGCGCACCGTCTCCTGCGCGGCCTGCAAGGTGACGTATGCCGAGGTCACCTCGGCGGTGAGGGCGAGCTCCTGCCGCCGCACGCCGTACCGCGCGTCGGTGCGCGAGGCGTTGGCCTCCTGGACCCGCTGTTCGCGACCGAAGCCGTCGAAGAGGGGGAGGGAGAGGCCCATGGACAGGGTGTATGGGTTCCGTGTGAAATCGAACGGGTACTGCGCATTGCTCGCGCGGATCGCCGCCTCCTGCGCGGGGCCGAAGCTGATCGTGGCGCACTGCGCACCGATCGAATTCAGGCCGGCGCCCACGCGGACCGAGTCGGTGGTGAGACAGGAGGCGCGCTGCGACGCCGCCTGCGCCGCGCCCTGCGCGAGGGCGGGGGCGAGATCCATCTGCCGCTGCGCCACGCCCCCCACGTTCGCGGAGAGCGAGAGGGTCGGGGTGTACTCGCCACGCGCTGCTCGCACGCCGGCCTCCGCCACGCGCTCCCGCGCCTGGAGCGCGCGGAGGGTCGGGTTCGCGCTCCGGGCCGTCGTGAGGAGATCGTCGAGGACGAAGCGTGGCGTCTCCAATGGGAGGTCCGCCGTCAGCTCCACCGACGCTGGCATCGCCACGCCCAGCTGCTGGAACAGTTGGAGCCGCGCGACGGCCGCCGCGTTCCGCGCGCGGAGCGCCGCCACCTGCTGGGTGCCCAATCCCACCTCGGCGCGCTTGACGTCGAGCGAGGTGAGCTGCCCCACCCCCGCGCGCGCCGTCGCGAGATTCAAGAGGAGTTGCTGTTGCACCACGAGCGAATCCTGGAGGGCGGCCCGTGCCTGCGTCTGCAGCGCCCCGATGAACTGCGCGGTCACGCCGGCCCGCAGATTGAAGAGCGCGGCGTCTACCTCGGCTTCCGCGGCATCGAGCGCCGCGCTCGCGCGGCGGATGGTATTGATGGAGTTGATGCTCAGGCGCGCATTCGCGCCGAGCCCCCAACTCGACGAGACGATGTCGGAGGTCGCACCGAAGGCGAGGCCACCGAAGAACTGGGGCCGGCCCTCACGGTAGCTGGTCCCGATGCTCGCGTCGGCGCTGGGGAGGAGGGCGCCGTAGGCCGTGCGGAGCGCCGCACCGGCCCGCGTCCGACCGGTGATCGATTGGAGGTAGGCCGGGTTGTTGCGCTTGGCGAGGTCGAGCGCCTCAGCGAGCGAGAGGGTCGTGCGCGCGCCCTGCGCGGCGAGTGGGGCGGCGAGTGGGGCGGCGACGAAGAGGGCGACGAAGAGGGCGACGAACGCGTGGCGGAACGATCGGGTCAACGGGGGTACCTAGGCTCTAGAAAAAAAGATGGGGCTTCTCGTCGAAGAGTCATACGCGCGGGTCCCGCAGAGTGTTTCACTACGGGACGTCGTCGCGGACGGCATCGAGCTCGAGGGCGGGGAGCCGTACCCGCAGCAATCGGCCGCGTGAGTCGGTCCAGAGCTCCTGCACCACCTGCCCGTCTGCGCGAAGCACCCAGCGCTGGGCCGCGACATCGACGGTGCCGATGCGAAGGAGTTCACTCCCCTCGGGCCTGAGGGTGACCTGTTGCACATCAAACTCGCGCGGCACGAGCCGACGCATCGGATCCTCCGTCCGGAATCGCAAGAGGAACCAGGCGGGATGTGCGCTGTCGTCGTCGCCGGCCAACGTCCCGAGGGGGAGGCGGAACTCCCGCGCCGACTCGCCCAAGAGGCTCACGGTGCGCCCCGACCAGAGCCCACCGCGCGCCTCGCCATTGGCCGTCTCCGCCGAGCGGCCCGCCTGGAACGTCTCATGCGAATACCGGAGCGGGAATCCGGAGGAATCGACGCTGAGGGCCACGGTGCGGCGCACCTCACCCATCACGATGTTGGCCTGCGCGATCATCGTGAGTCCCGACGAGGATTGGACGCGGCGGATACTGAAATCCTCGCGCCCGACGCGAACCCCGCGTCGCAGGAGCGAGAACGTCCCCTCCTCCAACACGGTGATCTGCGCCTCCGCCCGGAGGGGGAGGAGCCAGGCGATCACGAGGAGGGAGCGGAGCCGACGCATCCCGGAAATCTATCGACGACGAGTGGACCGGCGGGGTCTGGACGGGATGCCGCGGCGAGAACCCATCGGTGAGGGGGTGGGGTATCTTCCCCGGGTGACCCCCTCGCTCGTTGCGATCTGGCTCATTCTCCTCTCAGGGGCGCTCTGGGCTCGTACCCCGTCTCTCCTGGCGGTGGGTGGGCTTGCCGGAGCGACCCTCGTGCTGACTTGGGCGCTGCGGCGCGGTCACGAGACGCGTCGGCGTCGGGGACTCGCCACGATCCTGGGATGGGCACTCGTGGTGCTCACGGGCCAGCATCAGCTCCGCCTGATTCAGCTCGCGGAGGACGTGGCGCGCCAGGCGCCAGCGGATGTCGCGGCGCCAGGGGAGGCACTCCGCGCCGTGGTGATCGCGGAGGGGGAGCGGTTGGCCGCCGCCGCGCAACGCGCGACGCGACTGTCCACGGACCGCGCCACCGCGTTCCGGGAGATCGCGGACCTCCTCCCCGGAGAGGTCGATCGCGCGGTCATCGTGGCCCAGTCGGGGCGTCCCTTTGCGTGGAGTGGGCGGCTCGTGGTGCCCCTCGATTCCTTACGTGGCCCGGTGGGGGCGATCGTCACCCCGTTTTATGTCGTGCTGTATGTGGCGCACCTCGAGGGCGATCGGCTCGGCGTGGCGACCACCCTCTTGCATGGGGCGGCGCCCGCCCTCGCGCTGAGTCGCCCGCTCGATCGGGCCCTCGCATCAGGGGAGGCGGAGGACTTCGCCTACGGGGAGGTCGCGGCGGCGGCTGGCGTCCCCGGTGCGGTCGTCTTGGAGCTGAGCGGGCGGCCGATCCTCGCCGCGCGAGGGGCGGTCCCCTCACGCGACGCCCGGGCACTCGCCACGAGCGAACGGGTGCGGTGGCGGGTGCTCCTCCTGCTCGCGTGCCTCGCGCTGGTCGCCATCGCGAAGGTATGGCATCGCGGTCGCGGGGTCGGTCCGCGGGTCGCCACCCTCGCCATCCTCGTCGGGGTGATCCTCCTCATCCCATTGAACACCTTCTCGAATCGCTCGGTCTGGTTCGACCCTGTGGTCTACTTCACCCCAGTTGGTGGGCCGTTCACGGGGACGGCCGCGGCGCTCGCGATGGGGAGCGCGCTCGCCCTGCTCGGGTTGCTCACGGTGATGCGACAGGGGGTTCGGCCGCGAACCCGAAGGTCAGGGGTGGGGCTCCTCGTGCTCATCGCCCTCATCGGGCCCTTCATCCTCCGGGAGCTCGCGCGGGGCATCCAGGTCCCAGCCACGGGGATCTCCATCTCGCTCTGGGTCGCCTGGCAGGTGCCGATCTTCCTGTCGGCCGTCACGGTCTTGCTCGCGGGGGTGGCCGCGGGGCGGCCCGTGGTGCGCGATTGGATCGGGATCCCGCGTTGGGTCGGCCCGGTGATCGCGATCGTCGGGGCGGTCCTCACCCCGGTCGTCATCGGAGGTCCGGGTCGGCTTCCCGCGTCCTTCCCACTGCTGTGGATCGCCGCCATCCTCGCGCTGGCACTCACCAAGCGGCAACGCACCCTGTTGCTCCCCGTCGCCATCGTCGCCGCTTGTGGATCGGTCGCGACGATCTGGTCCGCGACCGTGCGCGACCGGGTCGCCTTGGCGGCCGCGGACATCCGGAGCCTCAGCGCCAGCGATCCCACGGGCATCACCCTCCTCGAGCGCTATGCGCAACAGCTCGATCCGCGCGGCGCCGCGCGGACCCGCGTGGCCCTGTTGGAGGAATACACGACCACCGATCTCGCCGCCGCGGCCCGGCCCGCCGAGGTCGCCACCTGGGATCGTGCCGGGGGGCTGTTGGCCGAGCTGCGCGTCCGTCGCGCCCCCGGAATTACCGCGGGCGTCGATCGATTCGCCGAGGAGGCGCGCGAGACGGCGGCCGCCTTCATTCGCGAGGTCGACGGGGAGCCAGGGCGACATCTGATCCTCGCCGTCCCGCACGCCGATGGGACGGTCACCACCGTGGTGCTCGCCCCCGCGACCTCGCTCGTTCGTCCCGATGCCTTCGGCGCGCTGCTGGGATTCGCGACCCCGCCGACCGTCGATCCCCCCTACCGGCTGACCTTAGGGCAGAGCCCTCGACTGCCGATGCCCGCGATGACCTCGCAGCGTTGGGAGCGCGATGGCACGGAGCTCCATGGGGATTGGTACCTCCCCGCGGCCGAGGCGCCCGCGCGCCGCATCCACGCCACCGTCGATCTGCGGTCCCTCGATGCGCTGGTGATGCGCGGCACGTTGCTGGTATTGCTCGATCTCGCGATCCTCGGGACGCTCTGGATCCTGGTGCTCGTCGCCGATGGGTTGCTCCCCCGGTGGTGGCGGCAGCGTCGCGCGGAGCTCTTCGGCAGTTTCCGGTTCCGCCTCTCGGGGGCCCTCTTCGCCGCCTTCGTGATCCCCTCCATCCTCTTCGGGTGGTGGTCGTTCCAGCGTTTGCGGGTCGAGGATGCGCAGCGGCGTGACCTCGTGGTGCGCGAGACCCTCCGCGGGATCGCCGCCGCGGCATCGGCGGAGGAGCTCTCCGCCGCATCGGTGCGGTTCGAGACCCCGCTCTTCCTCTACGCCGATGGGATCCTCGCCTCGACGAGCGATCCCCTGTTGGATGCCCTCGCCCCGCTCGGGCGGTTGCTTCCAGCCGAGGTGGCGCTGACCCTCGCGGAGGGGGAGGAGCCCTCCGCGGGAGCGCTCACCGCGGTGGGGGATGAGGCGGTGCGACTGGGGTATCGCGCCGCGTTGGCGCCCGATGGCACGGCGCTGGTGCTCGCGGCGCCGGCACGACTCGACGATCGGTTGCTCGACCGCCAGCGAGATGACCTGACGATCTTCTTGCTCTTCGCCCTGAGCCTCGGCGGACTCATCGCGCTCGCCGCGAGCGGGGTCGGGGCGCGGCAACTCTCCTTACCGATTCGGGCGTTGCGCGATCGGACCGTGGCCCTCGCGCGCGGGCAGGCGGTGCCGGTCGCCTCGACGACCCCACCCGCGGAGTTCGTACCCGTGTTCCGCGCCTTCGATCGCATGACGGTCGAGCTCGCGGAGAATCGACGCGAACTCATGCGCGCGGAGCGCGTGCTCGCCTGGGGTGAGATGGCGCGGCAGGTCGCGCATGAGATCAAGAACCCCCTCACCCCGATCCGCCTCGGCGTGCAACACCTGCGTCGCGCGCGACAGGATGGGCGGGTCGATTTCGATGCGGTGCTCGAGACCAACACCGCGCGGATCCTCTCGGAGATCGACCGGCTCGATGAGATCGCGCGCACCTTCAGTCGCTATGGGCTGGCCCCGCTGGAGGACACCCCGCCGGTCCCTGTCGATCTCGCGGCCGTCGCGCGCGATCTCGTGGCCCTCGAGCGCCTCGGCGCCAGCGAGGTCACCTGGGTCGCGGAGATTGCCGAGGGGGCGGTGATGGTGGCGGCGCAGGAGCGCGCCCTGCGGGATGTGCTGATGAATCTGCTGGAGAATGCGCGCTTGGCGCATGCCCGCACGGTGCGACTCGTAGTGACGCCCGTGGGGGGCGGTGGGGCGATCGTCACGGTGACCGATGACGGCGATGGGATCGACGGAGCGCTCCTCCCGCGCATCTTCGAGCCCCACTTCTCCACGCGGACGAGTGGGAGTGGGCTCGGGCTCGCGGTGAGTCGCCGCTTGGTGGAGCATTGGGGTGGGACGATCTCCGCGGTGAGCGAGGTCGGGACGGGGACCACGCTGACGGTCCGGTTCGCCGACGGTCCGGTTCGCCGCGGCGACGCCTGACCCCGCGATATCTTTCGTGCGCGATGGCCACCGCTGATCCCTCAGTCCCGAACCGTCCCTCGAGCGGGGTCCCTCCGCATGTCGCGACGTGGAGCCTTCCCCCCGATTGGCGGTGGGGCGGCGGCGGGGTCCATACGCCGTACCGACATGCGCAGGAGATCATCGACGCGCTGGGGCGGTCGCTCGCGCTGGTGACGGCGCCGGACCCAGCGCATCACGCCTGGCTCTTCCGGGAGGCGCGGCATCTCGCGCAGCGCAACCATCCGAGCATCCCGACCACGTATCACTTCTGGCAGCAGCATCCGGGGAGCCCGCGTGGGCCCGGCTATCTCCGGCGCTGGGTGACGGGCCAGACGTTGGGGGAGCGCTTGCGGCGATCGGGGGCGGAGACCGTTCCCGTCGCGCTACGCATCATTCGCTTGGTGGGCTCCGCGCTCGCGTATCTCCATGATTCCGGAGGGACTCATGGTGCATTGGGTCCTGAGACCACCTATCTCACGCCGACGGGGCGCGTCTGGCTGCTGGGGTGGCAGTGGGCGATCCCGCGGGATGAGATCCCCGCGGGGGTGATCCCTGATGCGCGGCGCACGCCGTGGGCCCCGGAGTGGGGGGCGGAGTGGCACCCGACGCATGGCTCCGATCAATGGCAGCTTGGCGCGGTCGCGTTCGCGATGTTGACCGGCGAGGTCCCGGTGGCCGGGTCAATCCCACCGCTCCGCATCGCTCGGCCTGACGTGCCGGCCACGGTGGCGGAGCTGATCGATCAGCTGCTCGCGCCCGATCCGGGGCATCGCTTCTCGAGTCTCGCGGGGATGCTGCGGCGCATCGAGCGGATCTCCGGGACCTCCTCCCTCGCGGTGCCCAGCGCGGAGAAGGGGGAAGAGGTGTCGCAGGAGGATCGGCTGCGGTGGGCGACGGGGGATGACTACGAGGTGCTCGCGCCACTCGGGACGGGCACCTATGGCTCCGTGTGGCGCGTGCGCGATCTCTCGCTCGAGCGCGAGGTGGCGCTCAAGATGTTGCACCCCACGGTGGCGCGGAACGCCGTCGCCGTCGCGCGGTTTCGTCGCGAAGCGCAGCTCGCCGCGCAGCTCCAGCACCCCGCGATCGTCCCGATCTTCGCCTGGGATGCGAAGGGGGAGGTCAACTGGTACATCATGGAGCTCGAGGAGGAGGGATCGGTCGCCGATCTCATTCGTCGTGAGGGGCCGCAGTCCCTGACGACCATCGGCCCGCAGGTGGACTCCGTGCTCGACGGGCTCGCTGTCGCGCACAACGCGGGGATCATCCATCGCGACCTCAAGCCGGAGAACATCCTCATCGATCGGTACCGTCGGTGGCGGATCGCCGACTTCGGTATCGCCAATGCGATGGGGGGCGAGCTTGCCGGCGCCTCGGGGACCCCTGCCTTCGCGGCGCCGGAACAGCTCCTCGGCGAAGAGCAGGGGGTGCAGACCGATTTCTTCGCGATCGCGGGGATCGTCATCTACGCGCTCACGGGTGAGCCTCCCTTTCCCGGCGCGGATGGCAAGGCGATCCTCGCTGCGCAGCTCGCGGGACGCGTGGAGCTCGAGCACTTCGGGTCGCATCTGCGCGCCTGGTTGCGTCGCGCCCTCGCCGCGGATCCCGCCGATCGCTTTCGCGATGCGCAGACCATGCGCCATGCCTGGCGCGCACTCGTGCGTGAGGCGGCGCGCGACGAACGTCGGCAGGCGCGCCCCCTGGGACGCCTCCTGACGCAGCTGCGCCGACTCTTCGTCCGTTCCGCGACGACGTGAGGCGGGGGACCCCTCGGCGAGCGATCGGTGCGGTGCTCGCGCTGATGCTCTGCGCGATCCCGCTCCGCGGGCAGGTCGATTCCACGCGTCGGGATTCGCTGCGGGCGCAACCGATCGCGCCGGTCGAGGTGACCGTCACCGGTCGGGCCCTCGCACTCCCGCGCGTGCCCTGGGCCGTCGGCACACAGGAACTTCGAGATCTCCGCCGCGGCCAGGCGACGCTCGGCATCGACGAAGCGCTCGGGAACATCCCCGGCGTGGTCATCAGCAATCGCTACAATGCGGCGGTCGATCAGCGCCTTTCGATTCGTGGCGCGGGGAGCCGCGCGAACTTCGGCGTGCGTGGGGTGAAGGTGTTGCTCGATGGGATCCCGCAGTCGCTTCCGGATGGCCAGAGCCAGCTCACCAACATCGATCTGGCCGCGATCGGTCGTGTGGAGGTGCTACGTGGGTCAGCGTCGGCGCTCTACGGCAATGGGTCCGGCGGTGTGCTGAGCTTCACCACCGATCTCTCGGCCCCAGATCCCCTCGGGGTGACGGCGCGCGTCCTCCAGGGCTCGTTCGGCTTGCAGAAATCGCAGGTGCGGCTGAGTGGGCGCGGCGGCGCGACCGTCGGGGCGCTGTCTGTCTCGCGCACGTCATCCGATGGGTTCCGTCAGTACAGCGCGTTCCGGACCGATCAGCTCTCGCTCGCGGTCGATCGGGCGTTCGGGGGCGATCGAGTGATCGAGCTGCGGTCGGGTCTCGCGGAGACACCGGAGGCGTTCAATCCTGGCGCACTGACCTTCGCGGAGTATCTGGTGAATCCCGACACGGCGGCGCTCGCCAATGTGCGACGTGGAGCACGTCGAGCGATCGCGCAGCGATATCTCTCGGCGCGGGTGCGTGGCGGCGATGCGCAGCGCGCCTGGAGCATCAGCCTGTACGGGCAGGGGCGCACGGTGGATAACCCGCTGGCGACGCCACCGCCGGCACCGGCAGGCCCGACGAATGGGATCTATTCGACGATCGATCGCACCGTATCCGGCGCACGCGCGGAGCTCACGCGATCGCTTGGCGTCGCGTCACGGTTCGGCCAGGTGACCGGCGGTGTGGATCTGCAGCGCTCGCGGGATTGGCGGCGCAACTGGCGTTCCACAGCAGGGGCGCGTGATCTGCCCACCGATACCTTGCTGCTCGAGCAACGCGAGATCGTCACGAGTGTCGGGCCCTTCGCGCAGTGGCTCCTTGATCCGCGCTCGTGGGTGACCCTCAGTGCTGGGGGGCGGCTCGATCATCTCACCTTCGCGATCGCCGACCGCTTCACCGGGGATGGGGATGACGATTCGGGGCGGCGCACGATGCAGGCGTGGAGCGGTCATCTGGGACTCGTGCTCCGTCCGCATCCCGCCGTGTCACCCTATCTGAATTGGTCGACGGCCTTTGAGACCCCGACGACCACTGAGCTCAATGCCCGTCCCGATGGGCTCGGGGGGTTCAATCCCGATCTGGGGCCGCAGCAGACGGCGACGGTCGAGCTTGGCGTGCGTGGGGCGCTCGCGGGGCAGCGGCTCCGCTATGAGGTCGCGGTCTTCGACGCGCAGGCGCGTGACGCCATCGTGCAGTACCTCGAGACCAATGGGCGGGCCTTCTTTCGCAATGCGGGGGAGACGCGGAGCCGTGGGGCCGAGGTGGGGGTCACGGCGCAGGTGCATCGGGTGCTGGAGCTTCGCACCGCCTGGACCCGCGCAGAGTATCGCTTCACTCGGTATCGCGTGCCGTCGGCGTCGCGGCCGGCACCTGCGCTCGACACGCTCGATGGGAACCGGTTGGCTGGGGTGCCTCGCACCGCCGTGCGGATCGGGGCACGTCTCACGCAGGGGGGCTTTGCGCTCGACGCCGATCACACGTTGCAAGCAGCGCTCTGGGGGAATGACGCGAACACCGTACGCGTCCCGGGATGGGGGCGCGGATTGCTCCAGGTGCGCGGCTCATGGCGAGGAGCGATCGGTGCGCAGGTGGTCGAGCCCTTTGTCGCGGTGCAGAACCTCCTCGATCAGCCCCTCATCGGTGGGGTGACGCTCAATGGGGCCTTTGGGCGCGTCCTCGAACCTGCCCCGCGGCGGAACCTCTATATCGGACTCGAGATCGGAAGGGCATTGAGGCGCTGATTAGATTCCCGCGCCATGTCTACTCCATTGGCTTTCAAGATCCTGGAATCTGCTATCTCGGGGCAGGGCGCCTTCGCCATCCGTCCGATCACCAAGGGCGAGCGTCTCATCGAGTACACCGGGGAGCGCATCTCGCACCCGGTCGCCGATGCGCGGTACGACGATGAGTCGATGGCTGAGCACCATACCTTTCTCTTCTCGGTGACCAGCCGCACGGTGATCGATGCGTCGCACGGGGGGAACGAGGCGCGCTTCATCAATCATTCCTGTGATCCCAACTGCGACACGGAGATCGAGAAGGGGCGGGTGTACATCGTTGCCCTCCGCGACATCCCCGTGGGTGAGGAGCTGCATTACGACTACGCCTACGAGCGGAGCGGGGACGAGACGGCGGACGATGAGCGCCGCTACCGGTGCATCTGTGGGACGGCCAAGTGCCGCGGGTCGATCATGGAGGCCAAGGCGACCTATTTGAAGCGCAAGCGCGCGGAGGTGGCGAAGCGTGCGGCGAAGAAGCGGAAGACGACGTCGTCATCCAAAGCGAAGACCACCGCGACTCGCTGACCCGCACGAAAGAAGTAAGGGCGCCCGATACGAGTGCGCCGAAGGCGCGCCCGGAGCACATGCCTACGGGCGCGCGAGCCACTGCTGGACGTTGGTGAGGTCGGCGCGGGTGAGCTGATGGCCTCCTGGTACCCATTCGAGCGTCACCCCCGCGCCACCCTGGCGCAGCAGTGCGGCGAGGCGCTCTGGGTGCGCGACAGAGACGATCGGGTCGGTCGTGCTCGAGAGAAGCAACGCGCGGTGCGATGCGAGGTCGGGGACCACGGCGGGCTCGAACGGGACCATCGCCCGAAGGAAGATCCCCGCGCGGAGGGCGGTGGGCCGCTGGAGCATCACGCTCGCCGCGATGTTCGCGCCATTCGAGAAGCCCACCGCGACGAGCGCATCGATCGCGAATCCGTAGGTGGTCGATGCCGCCGCGATGAACGCCGCGAGCGCATCGGTGCGGACTCGCAGATCCTCGAGGTCGAAGACCCCTTCCGCCAGCCGACGAAAGAAGCGTGGCATCCCATGCTCGAGGACCTGACCGCGCGGGCTCAGGAGATTCGCACTGGGATCGAGCATCTCCCCGAGCGAGAGGAGATCCGTTTCGTTCCCCCCCGTGCCGTGCAGGAGCAGGAGCGTACGCGTCGCCCCCGCGCGCGGGATCCAGTGATGCGTGAACCCCGCGAGTTCGGTCGGGGCGGGGGTGATCATCGCCGAGTGGAGGGTCCTGCTGACGAGGCGCTCGGGGTGGCCACACGCGGGTCAGGCCAGAGCGAGAGGACGCGCATCGAGACCACGCGATCGAGCAGCGGGAAATCCGCGGCGAGATAGGCTTCGCCCTCCTTGGTGATGCGATCCTGTGCTGGACCGCGCCCCATCGGGGCACCCTCGCCGTACGCCGAGTAGAGGGAATCGACGACGGCGAGCCCGGAGATGATCTCCCCGATTGGGGCGAACCCCATCCCGTCGAGTCGCGCATTGTCGCGCAGGTTGATGAAGAGCTGCGTGGTGCGCGTGTCGCGGCCGCCCATCGCGTACGTCACAGTGCCTCGACGGTTGGTCTCCACCACCGGGTCATCGGGGATCCGTCGCGGCAGCCAGGTGGCGGTCATCGCGGGATCGGCGGCGAGCCCCCACTGCACGACGAAGCCGGGGAGGACGCGAAAGAAGCGACCGCCGTCGTAGTACGCGTTGAGCACGAGCTCCCCGAGCTGTGCGGCCCCGCGTGGGGCCCAGGTGCGGCGCACCATGAGCTCCATTGGCCCCTTGGAGGTCTCGATCCCCACGAGGAAGGAATCCGCGGCGGCGAGCATCGGCGGAGTGATCGGCGGCGGGGGCGGTGGGACGACAGGGCCACGGAGCGCGGTGCAGCCTGCGGCACTCGCGAGGCAGACGAGCGCGAGGAGGGGACGAGCGATCGGTGACTGGAGCTTCATAGGATGTTCGGCGCGTGTCGGAGTTTGAGGATACGACGGCGCGTCACCGCCCCGTTGCGATAGTCAAAGGGAACCGCGATCCGACCCGTCGATTCCACCGAGCCGTCGAGCATCTGCAGCCCCTGCGTGTCGGCACTCGGGTCGGGGGTGAATCGAATCGCGGCCCCCGTCACGGCGTAAGTCCCATTCACCGTCATCGACTGCACCGGTGACGACCGGGCGAGGCTTCGGGTCGATCCGCCTGCAGAGGTCAGGGTGCGGCGAAAACGGACCACCGCCCGGAAGCGATTCCCGGTGCGCAAGGAGAGCACGAGGCGATCGAACTCGACGAGATAGGTCGTCCCCTGTGCGTCGGTGACGCGATCGGTCATCGGCAGCGGGGATTGATCGATCCGGTCGGCGAGATACGCCCCCATGGTCTGCGCTGACGCCGCGAAAGGACGGAGTCCGAGCATGACTGCGAGGGTGGCCATGGTAGTGACCACACGGGTGACGCCGAGGGAGAGCGGAGCGGGGAGAGGCATGGGAGGAACCTATCGCGAGCCGAGGGGGTGGGGGTAGCAGGGTACGGGCCGCGTGGGATCGATGCCTCGGCGCGGCATCGACGTTGGCAGCGTCCCGCCATGCTCGCAGCGATATGCAGTGGTGCGGTCCTCGGGATCGAGGCCTCCCCCGTGACCGTGGAGGTCGATGCCGCTCCCGGGCTTCCCGCGTGGACGATGGTCGGCTTGCCCTCCGGCAGTGTGAAAGAGGCGCGCGAGCGCGTGGGGGCGGCGCTCGTCAATGCCGGCTTCGCCCTCCCCCCGCGGCGATGGACGATCAATCTCTCCCCCGCCGATATGCGGAAGGAGGGGACGGCGTTCGATCTCCCGATCGCGATCGCCGTGCTCGTCGCCAGTGGACAACTCGCGGCCGCTGCGGTGCAGGGGGTCTGGTTCGCTGGGGAGTTGGGGCTCGATGGGGCGGTGCGCCCGATCCGAGGGGCGCTCCCGCTGGCACGCGCCGCCCGTGTGCTCGGTGCTCGCGCCCTGGCACTCCCGGTTGGCAATGTGGACGAGGCCGCGCTCGTGCGCGGTGTCGCGCTCGCCGCCGTCACCGATCTGGCGTCGCTCGTGCGTGCGCTCAAGGCGCGGCGCCTCCCGCACCTCGATCGTGATCCCCTCGCCGCCGCGAGCGTGCCGCCCATCGGACCCGATTTCGCGGAGGTCGTCGGACAGCCCTTCCCCAAGCGCGCCCTCCAGATCGCAGCGGCCGGAGGCCACAACCTGCTGATGGTCGGCCCGCCCGGCGCGGGGAAGACCATGTTGGCGCGGCGTTTCCCATCGATCCTGCCGCCCCTCGATGACGACGCCCTCCTGGATGTCGTCGCCATCCACTCCGTGGGCGGCGTGCTCCCCCCAGGCGCTCCCCTCACGCGCCTGCCCCCCTTCCGCGCTCCCCACCACACCATCTCGCTCGCGGGGCTCATCGGAGGTGGCCCCGGGCCGCGACCCGGTGAGGTGAGTCTCGCGCATCGTGGGGTGCTCTTCCTCGATGAGCTCCTCGAACTCCCCCGCCATCTACTCGATGCGATGCGGCAACCTCTCGAGGATGGGCGCGTGACGATCGCGCGCGCCGCGCACTCCGTCACATTCCCCTCTCGATTCCTCCTCCTCGGGGCCGCGAATCCCTGTCCCTGCGGCTTCGATGGGGAAGCTGGTGGCACCTGTCGCTGCTCGGCCACCGAGGTCGCCCGCTATCGCGCTCGGCTCTCCGGGCCGTTGGCCGATCGGATCGACCTCCATGTGCGCGTCGGCGCGGTGGCGTTGCAGGATCTGGATCAGTCGGTGCACGCGGAGTCGAGTGCGGTGCTCGCCGCGCGCGTGGCGGCCGCACGGGTGCGTCAGACGGCGCGCTACCATCAGCTCCCCGGAGTCCGCTGGAATGCGGAGGTACCGGGGCGCTGGCTCCTCACCGAGGGGGCGATCGAGCCCGCCGCGCACGCCCTCCTCCGACGGATGGCCGAGCAGATGCGGCTCTCGGCGCGCGCCTATCATCGCACCCTCCGAGTGGCACAGACCATCGCTGACCTCGAGGCGGCCCCTGCGATCCGGTCCGGGGACGTCGCTGAGGCCTTTCATTTTCGACCGGCCAGGGATCCTCAAGTGTAATTTTCTTTCATGGATCCGTTGCCGTCCGTCAGTGAGAAGGAGTCCCGTCTGTTGGCGTGGTTCCGTGCGCAGGGATCCGTGCTCATCGGATTCTCCGGCGGGGTGGATTCCGCCTATCTCGCCTGCGTGGCGTTGGAGGCGGTGGGGCCCTCGCGGTGCCTCGCCGTGATCGGACGGAGCGCCTCCTACCCGGCCGTCCAGTGGGAGAAGGCACGCGCCGTGGCGGATCGGTTCGGGATCCCGGTGCTCGAGGTGGACACGGAGGAGCTCTCCGATCCACGCTACGCCGCCAACCCGACCAATCGCTGCTACTTCTGCAAACAGGAGCTCTGGACCCGTCTCACGCCGATCGCGACCGCCCGGGGTTTGGCGGTGGTGGTCGATGGCACCAATGCCGATGACGTCCACGACCACCGGCCGGGTGCCCGTGCGGCGGTGGAGCAGGGGATCGCCTCGCCGCTCGCCGAGCTCGGCTTCACCAAGGAGGAGATCCGCGCCGCCTCGGCCGCGCGCGGGATCCCCACCTGGGATCAGCCCGCCTCGCCCTGCCTCTCCTCGCGCCTTCCCTATGGCACGGCGGTCACGCCGCTGCGGCTCCGCGTGGTGGAGTCTGCCGAAGCGGCGGTGCGTGCCCTCGGGGTCACGGGGAATCTCCGCGTGCGCTACTTCGGGAACCGGGCGCGCGTCGAGCTCGATCCCGGGTCCCTTGGGTCGTGGTCGGAGGAGCCGGCACGCTCGCGACTCGAGGCGGCGGTGCGCGCCGCAGGGTTCGTCGAGGTGGAGTTGGAGGCGTTCCGCTCCGGGGCGCTCAACGTGTTGGCCGGCGTGACGAGCGGGGGCGACTGATGTTCGGCTGCCTCTGGAAGCTCCTCTCGTCGATCCTGCTCATCCTGCTCGGGGCGTACCTGCACGCGAACTGGCCCTCGATCCGCCGAGAGTTGCAGGAGCGGATCCCAGACGTCATGCCGGCTCCAGCGAGGCAGATCGGGTGAGTGCGCGGATCCTGATCGTCGACGACGAGCCGAACATCCGGGCCGCGCTCGCGCAGCTCCTGGAGTACGAGGGGTATGAGGTGCGGGCGGTGGCGAGTGGGGCAGAGGCGCTGACCACCTACGCCAGTTGGTCGCCGCGATTGGTGTTGCTCGATGTGAAGATGGCGGGGATCGACGGGTTGGAGACCCTCTCGCGTCTGCGGGCGGCGGATCCTGAGGCGGTGGTCGTGATGATCTCCGGGCATGCGACGCTGCGCGATGCCGTCGAGGCCACACAGCGGGGTGCCTATGACATCCTCGAGAAGCCGCTCGATACCGATCGTATCCTCAACACCATCCGCAATGCGATCGGCCACCTCACGTTGCGAGAGGAGAATGCGCGACTCCGCTCGCATATCGAGCGGCATGGGGCGATCGTCGGGGCGTCGGCGCCGCTCCGGGCGCTGCTCGCGCAGATCGACCGCGTAGCGGGGACCGGCGCCCGGGTGCTGATCACCGGGGAGAACGGGACGGGGAAGGAGCTGGTGGCGCGCGCGATTCACGCCAAGTCGCCGCGAGCCACCGCGCCATTCGTCGAGGTGAATTGCGCGGCGATCCCTGGGGAGCTGATCGAGAGTGAACTGTTCGGGCACATGCGCGGCTCCTTTACCGGGGCGGTGCAGGATCGCCCCGGAAAGTTCGAGCTCGCCGATGGCGGGACCCTCTTCCTCGATGAGATCGGCGATATGTCGCTAGCGGCGCAGGCCAAGGTGCTGCGGGTCCTCGAGGATGGCGCGGTCACCCGGATCGGAGGGAGTGCGAGTCGGACGGTCGACGTCCGGATCCTCGCGGCGACCAATAAGCGACTCGAGGGCGAGATCGCCGCCGGGCGCTTCCGCGAGGACCTCTATTACCGACTCAACGTCGTCCCCCTCACCGTCCCCGCCTTGCGCGAGCGGCGGGAGGATATCCCGATGCTCGTCGCGCATTTCGTGGAGCGCATGGCGGTGGAGGCTGGGATGACCCCGCGTCCCATCGATGCGATGGCCCTCGAGCGCCTGGTCGCCCTCGACTGGCCCGGGAATGTGCGGGAGCTCCGCAACACGATCGAGCGGCTCCTCATCCTCGCCGTCGGGCCCCGCGTGACGGTCGCCGATATCGATCGCCTCGTCGCGGGACGTGCGCCGGAGATCGGGGCGGGGCTCGGGCCGCTCGAGGGCGCGCGCACCTGGGAGGAGTTCAAGCGCACGGCCGAGCGGTCCTTCCTCCTGCATCATCTCCGCCGGCATGATTGGAACGTCGCGGAGACGGCCCGGGCGCTCGAGATGCCGCGCTCCAACCTGTACGCCAAACTCGAGCGCTACGGGATCGCTCGGGACCACTAACTTTCGACCATGACGACCTTTCACAACTTCATCGGCGGGGCGTGGGTTACCGCAGCCTCTGGCCAGACCTTCGAGAACCGCAATCCGGCCGATACGCGGGACCTCATCGGACATTTCCCGCGCTCAGGCGCCGCCGATGTCGAGCGGGCGGTCGCGTCCGCCACGCGGGGCTTCGAGCGCTGGCGTCGCACCCCATCGCCGGCCCGCGGGGATGTGCTCCGTCGCGTCGGCGATCTCCTGAGCGCGCGCAAGGAGGAGCTCGCCGACCTGATGACCCGCGAGATGGGGAAGCCCCTCGCGGAGACCCGCGGCGATGTGCAGGAGGGGATCGACACCGCCTACTACGCGGCGACGGAGGGGCGTCGCCTCTTCGGTCACACCGTCCCGAGCGAGCTCCAGAGCAAGTGGGCGATGAGCTTCCGACGCCCGATCGGGATCGCCGGCCTCATCTCCCCCTTCAACTTCCCGCTTGCGATCCCCACGTGGAAGATGTTCCCGGCCCTCGTCTGTGGGAACGCGGTGATCTTCAAGCCGGGTGAGGATGTGCCGCACACGGGCCATGTGCTCGTCGAGATCCTCCTCGAGGCGGGGCTTCCGCCGGAGGTCATTCAGCTACTGCACGGGGATGGCGAGGTCGGGGCGGCCATCGTCGCGCATCCGCAGATCCCCCTGATCTCCTTCACCGGCTCCACCGAGACGGGAAGCCAGGTCGGTGAGGTCTGTGGGCGGATGCACAAGCGGCTCTCCCTCGAGATGGGGGGGAAGAACGCGCAGATCGTCCTCAACGATGCGAAGCTCGACCTCGCGCTCGATGGCGTCCTCTGGGGCGCCTTCGGCACCACGGGGCAGCGCTGCACGGCGACGAGCCGTCTCGTGCTGCAGGAGCGGATCCACGATGCGTTCCTCGAGCGCCTGATCGCGCGGGCCAAGACCCTGCGCTTAGGCGATGGTCGGAAGGCCGGGACCGATGTGGGGCCGGTGATCCACGAGGAGAGCCTCGCGAAGATCGCGTCCTACGTGGAGATCGGGCAGCAAGAAGGGGCCACCCTCGCCCTCGGCGGTGCACGCGCGACGGGGGCCGGACTCGAGCATGGGCATTTCTTCCAGCCGACGATCCTCACCGGGGTGCGCCCAGAGATGCGCGTCGCGCAGGAGG